>JAIEOW010000173.1 GCA_019750095.1 Phycisphaerales bacterium | reverse complement strand
GGCGTCGACCTTGCCGCCCTTGGTTGGCGCGGTGGACGCGGTGCCCGTGCGGATGAACGCGAGGCGTTCACCCGTGATCGACATGCTCACACCGCCCACCGCACCGGCCTGGATCACCTTTCGGTCGGCGTTCTTCTGATCAACGCTGAGCAACGAGGGCTCGCCATCGACTGTTGCGCTGTACACGATGCGGTCGCTCGAGGCCAGCAGCGAACCCTTGGAACCAGGCGAAGTCGTGATGCGGCGAATCCGCAGATACGCGTCTTCGGAATCAAACTTGAGCGGCTCGGGCTTCTTGGCCTTGGCCTCCTTCTTCGGCTCTTCGCCAGCGGGCTTCGCCGCATCATCTTTCTTCTCGGCCTCGGCGGATTTGTCGCCCTTCATTGAAGGGTGCTTCGCCGCCAGGAGTTTCTTCAGGAAAAACTCCGGCGTCGCCGCGGGCTTGCGCTTGGCGTGGGCCTCGGCGGCCTTCTTGAAATAGTCGTCACGCTCATACGCGGTCATGCCTTCCAGTTCACGATCAAGGAAGACCTGATAGACATCCAGTTGATCGTCCTGCTCCCCGCGTTGCGAGAGGAACGTCAGCACCTTGCCATCGGGGCTCAGCCGAGGGGAGGAATCAAGATCGGGATGCCGCGTGAGATTGACCGCGGGCTTCTGTGTGAATCCGGCTTCGAAGCTCTCGATGCCGCCGGTGTCCATGAGCCAAATGTCGGCGTTGAAGTCCAGATCGCTGATGGAGTACACGATGTGCCGTGCGTCGCTGGCCCACTGCACTTCGGACTCGTCCCAACTCTTGAACAGATCGCGGCGTGCACCGCTTTCGAGATTGATGAGCACCAGATCGCCCAGCCCACGCGTCACGATCAGCACGCGGCCGTCGGGCGATGGGTTGGCGTTCCGCAGATCGGTTCCATCGCTCGCCACTGGCTCGATCTCAAACCGAAGAGCTTCGCTCCACCGCTTGCCGAAATCCGGCTGCTTGAGCTTGCTGGCCGGGGGCGTTGCGGGCTTGGGCTTGTCGCCCTCGGGCTTGGCGTCGTCCTTTGCCGCGGGCTTTTCTTCGCCCTTCGATGCGTCCTTGGCCTCGGGCTTGTCGTCCTTCTTCGCGTCGCCCTCGGGCTTGTCCTTCTTCTCAGGAGTCAGATCCTCGCGGGCCATGCTCACGCTCGCGGCGTAGATCGCATACTTGCCCAGGTTGTTCCGCCCGCCCGCCGCTGCGTTTGCGCCCAGGGCGGCAAGCCCTTCGTCATCTGACGAGAAGTACAGCACGCGTCCATCCGGCGACCAGGCCAGATCACGCTCGCGCCCCACGGTGTTGGTGACCCGGCGCGTCGGGTGGCCCTCGGTTGTGCTGCGGACAAAGACCTCGCCGCGAGCCACGACCGCGATGCTCTTGCCGTCGGGCGAGAGCGCCGCTTCGCTGACCTCGCGATCCACGCTGAGCCGCTGCACACTCGGCAGCCGGTCATCGGCCGGGGCCACCACGCCGATCGCCTGCGGCTGGCTCGCCGGGCCGGCCGGCGCATCGAGGTTCAGCCGATACATCTGATCCCACACGACAAACACGGCGGTCTTGCCGTCGCCGCTCACCGCCAGGTCTCGCACGCCATGGCCGATGGTCGTCTGCTCTGTGGTCGGCACAAAGCTCGTGAGCTGCACCGCGGCCTGGCCCGAGTCGCCCTTTGGCCCCAGGCGCCAGACGTTGTTCTGTCCATCCCGCGAAGACACGAAGACTGTGGAACCGTCGTTCAAAGGCCAGGGTTCAAAGTTGTTGGCCTCGCCCGTCGTCAGCCGCGTAACGGAGTTGTCGGCAGTGTTCAGCCGCCAGAGCTGTCCCGCACCGGGCCCGCGATACTTGGGACGATCCAGCGGCGCGTACCCGCGATAGAAGACGGCCGATGAGCCATCTGGCGAAACTCGCCCCATCGTGCCGAACACCGGGGAGAAGAGTTCCACCGGCCCGCCTGTGACGCCGCCGGATTCGGTCGGATCGGCTGGGCCGTTGATCGCGACCCGGTAGATCCTCGGGGATCGGTACATCGTTGGGTCGACCGTCCCTGCGAAGAGCAGACCTTGCCCGTCGGACGTGAACCCGGCGAGGGTCTGGGCGCGATCCGAGGCGGTGATCCGTCGGGCCGTCCCACCCACCAGCCCCGCGGGGGTGCGGGTGATGGGCATCAGATAGAGGTTGCGAGCCCCATCGCGATTGGACTCAAACGCGAGTTGTGAGCCGTCGGGGCTGAAGGCGGATCGACGCTCGTCGGCGGGGTTGGCCGTCAATCTGGAGGCCACCCCCCCCTCAATCGAGGCCCCCCAGAGGTCGCCCGCCCAGCCAAAGACCACGAACTTGCCATCCGGGCTGAGCGATGGAAACTCGGGAAACCCTACGGCATTCGACTGATCGGCGCCCGGAGCGATCACGGCCGGGGTGGGCGGCTCTGAGATCGACATCGGGCCGGGGCCAGCCGGGGCGCACCCAGCCAGAGGGCCTGAAATGACCAGCAAGACGCCAAGCGACAAACGCGTGAACTGCGGCATAGATCTTCCCAGGCAGGCAGCCAGAGTCAGGAGTGAGGACCGTTCAGGATCGACGATTGGGCGGAAGCGCGAACCGTCTTGCCGGACAAGCGAATCAAAGATGTTGCAGTGTACGGACGTCTGCCAATCCTGGCGCGTCCGGGCCCGACGGGTGGAGTTGACAGCCAGTGGGATTTCGGTTTCCATAGGGTATTCTGAACGAGTTCCAACGCTATCGTTGGGCTTGTGGTGGCCTTGTGTGTGGGACGGCGCAAGTCGGAGGATGTCTCCGCATTTTGAGCCGGTGCGTCGGTGCGTTCCCCGTATGGATGATGGGGCGCAATGGTTCCGGGTTCTCCGGGTTCCTGGTCAGTGATCTTTAACGCTTTGGAGCGTTCGCAATGCGCAAGATGTTCAAGTCGAAGCTCTCCGCCGCAAACCGGGCCGCGCGGTCCAGCACCTCAAATTTCATGGAGGGCTTCGAGCAGCTCGAAGCGCGGCAGCTTCTCGACGGCGTGATGGGGCCCGAAGCGGGGTCGCGCTTCGCACCGACCCAGTTAAACTGGCAAGGCGTTCAGGTAAGCGACTGGGTGCGCGGGTCGTGGATCCTGACGTTCCAGGCCGAGCAGCCGCGTGAGCAGGCGCGCCTCAGGGCTCAGGAAGTCGCCACAAGCATGGGTCTGACGGTGAGCGCGGTCGAGACGACGGCCCTCGGGCGCTTCGCACGCATCCAGACCAACACGCAGGTGACCGAGGCTGGCGTGAGCCGAGCGATCAACCAGTTTGGCTTCCTTCGGGCGTTTGAGCCGGACATGCTGGCCTATCCGACGCGCGTGCCCAATGACGCTCGCCTGGGTGATCAGTGGCCCATCAGCAACACCGGCCAGTTCATCGGCCAAAGCGGCCCCGGCGTAGCCGGTGCCGACATCAGCGCGTTCGACGCGTGGGATATCTCCATCGGTTCACGCCGCGTGGTCGCGGCGGTTCTGGATACGGGCGTCGAATACACCCACCCCGACCTGCGCGACAACATGTGGCGCAACCCCGGCGAGATCGCGGGCAACAACGTCGACGACGACCAGAACGGGTTCGTGGATGACATCTTCGGCTGGGACTTCGCCGACAACGACGCCGATCCGAATGATCGCCAGGACTCCCACGGCACGCAGGTCGCTGGCACGATCGGTGCTACCGGCAACAACGCCATCGGCGTGGTGGGCGTGAACTGGGAAGTGAACATCATGGCCCTGAAGGTGTTCCCCAACGACGGCGCGGGGTCGCCGACGTTCGCCCAGATCGGCGCGCTGGAATACACCGTCATGATGAAGCGCCGGGGCGTGGGCCTGGTCGTCAGCAACAACTCGTATGGTGCCATCCGCGACCAGACGAGCACCCAGTTCGACACCGCCGCCCAGATCGCGATCCAGGAGCACACCGACGCGGGCATGCTCTTCATCGCCGCGGCGGGCAACGACACCAACGACAACGACACCCCGCAGCGGGCGTATCCGGCCAGCTATGACAACCCGTTCATCATCTCAGTCGCCGCGACGGACAATCGCGATGAACTTGCCGACTTCTCGAACTTTGGCGCGACCACGGTCGATCTGGGCGCGCCGGGGGTGCAGACACTGACCACCTCGCCCAACGGCGGGTACGACTTCATCGATGGCACCTCATTCGCTTCGCCCTATACCGCTGGCGTCGTGGCCCTCATGGCCAGCGTGAACCGGTTTGCCACCAAGGAATCGCTCAAGGCGACGCTGCTTGCCTCGGTCGATCCGATCCCTGGGCTCACCGGTCGCGTCGCCACAGGCGGGCGGCTCAACGCCTTCAACGCCGTGCGTCAGTCGCGGTCTGACGGGTTGTTTGTCACGACCATTTCCCCGGGCACTCAGGCGGCGGACGTGCGCGAGATCGTCGTGGAGTTCAGTCGAGACGTCAATCCGGCGTTCTTCACGCTCGGCTCGCTCCAGCTTCTGCGAGCCAACGGTGCGCCGACCTTCAACGGGTCGGAGATTCCCGTCACGATCGACGGAAGCCAGGTCTCGCTCAGCGGGCGCCGGCTCACGATCACCTTCGCGACGCCTCTGGCTCGCGATCTCTATCGGCTGAAGCTCTTTGCCGGCGGGTTCCGCGACACTTCCGGCAATCGCCTCAATGGCGATGCCGCCATGGGCAACGACGAGATCTACGACTTCAATGTCATCTCGTTCCGTGGGCCTTTTGAGCCCAACGACACGATCGGCACAGCATCACCCATTCTGCTCGGATCCGGCGGCACTCGCACGCTGGAAGATCTGGTCATCGGCGACGGCACGAATCCGCTTTCCGACGTGGACATCTTCAAGGTCTTCGTGACCGGTCCGTCGCTCATCAGCGCCGAGGTTCGGGCACGGTCGCTCCCGATCAACTCAACGCTGGACTCGTACCTGCGGATCTTTGACGGCGCGGGGCAGCAGCTCGCGTTCAATGACAACTTCAACGGGCTCGATTCCAAGGTCCAGTTCTTTGTCCCGGGTGCGGGCGATTACTACATCGCCATCAGCGCGTTCCCGAACGTCACCTACAACCCGACCATCCTTGCCGGCCGCGTGGCCAGCGGTTCGGGCGGCCTCTACGCGCTGGACGTGGCCGTCGCCACCACTGGCCCGCAGATCATCACGCGCCCCAGCACCCAGGTGCCGCTCAATGCCCCCGATCAGGGCACGATCACCAGCACCATCACCGTCACGGATGGCCGCAGCGTTTCGGACCTCCGCGTGCGGGTGAACATCTCGCACACGTTCGTCAGCGACCTCCGCGTCTCGCTCACCGGCCCCGGCGGGGAGACGATCGTCCTCTTCAATCGTCGCGGCGTCTCTGGTCAGAACATGACCAACACGTTCTTCTCCGACGATGGCCCGACGCCGATCGCCGCGGGCGTTGCGCCGTTCACCGGGACGTTCCGACCAGAGGAAGCATTGACCCCCTTCAAGGCCCGCAGCGGACTGGGCGTCTGGACGCTCCGCGTGCAGGACCTCAAGCCGCTGGACTCCGGCACGCTCAACTCGTGGGAGATCGAGTTCACCCACGTCAACGACATCACCGGACCGTTCGAGCTCAACGACACATCGCTTCTCGCCACCGACACGACGATCAACGGCTCCGGCGCCGCGACGTTCAACGCGGCGATCGGCGACGGTGCGTTCGGACTCCGCGATGTGGACCTCTTCCGCTTTGTCGCCGGCTCGGGCACCACGATCACCGCAACGGTGCAGGTGGCCGCTGGATCCGCGCTCAAGACCATCCTGCGTCTCTTCGATTCGCAGGGCAACGAGGTGCGGGCCGACCGGCGCGTGCGCCTCGGATCCAATCTCGTGAACTTCGTCGTCGCCAACGCCGGCGTGTACTACGTCGGCGTCTCCGGCGGCACCAACTCAACCGCCCCCGGCGCGATCGGCAACGACAACTATGCCCTGCAGGATGGCGGATCGGGCACCCCGACCGACGCCACCGGTGCGTACACCCTGCAGCTCTCCGTCGCGGGCGGCATCAGCGAAGGCCCGCAGGTCGTCTCCGGCTCACGCTTGCAGCTCGGCATCAACGCCAACGGCGCCATCGGGTTCCCCGACGCCGACAACCGTCGCGGGCTCTCCCTTGATGGATTGGAATATCTCTACAACAACTTCATCGCCCAGCCTTCCATCTCCAGCTACTTCGGCGCGGTGTATGACGGGTTCATCGTCCGCAACGTGGGCGACGGGTCCCAGACCGACGTGCCCATGTCCGTGAACAACGAGAGCGACTTTGCCAATCGCCGCATCGTCACCAACGGCGTGTATCGCTCTCTGGGCATCCGACGCTCGCTCAGCTTCGGCCTTGGTGATCAGCTCGTCGCCATCGACGTGACGATCTCCAACCGTTCGCAGCTTGTGATGAACAACGTCGCGTGGCTCGAAGGCCTCGGCGGCCGCCAGGGCTACAACGCCCCCAACGTCGAAGACCCGCTGGATCGCCCGAACACGCTCAACAATCTCCAGAACGCCACGCGCCGGCTCGCGACGCAGCAGTTCCAGAACTTCACCATCGGCCTCGCCGCCGCGGGCGGCACGCTCAACCGCGCACTCACCTTCACCGCCCCGGGCGTCGCCCGCGATCCGATCACCGTGCTCAACAACGGGTTCGATCCCGATCCGTCGATGTCCGACCTCGGCACAGAGGGCGAAGCCGACATGTCGATTGCCTTCAACCTCGGCTCGCTCAGCCCGAACCAGTCGGTGCGCTTCCGCTACTTCCTGCTGCTGGGCAACACCCCGGGCGAAGTCACGCAGCAGTTCGCCGCTCTGGAAGCCGGCATCGGTTCCGATCACCTCGTCGCCGACCCGCTCGCTTCGGGCATCGCCGCCCAGGACCTGCCCTTTGCGGTCTATTACCCCGAGGGCTATGCCAACGACCGGGCCAGCACGTTCCTCCCGATCGTGAACTCTGGCGGCGAGGCTGCCCGCGTGGTCATCATCGCTCGCTACGAGCGCAGCCCCGGGTTCAATCTGCCCGTCTCGCAAGTGCTGTACGACTCCGCGACCGACGAGGCCGGCGGACGGCTCGCTCCGGGTGCTCGCGGCGGCATCACGCTCACCCGTCCGGACCTGTATGCCAACGGCCCCGCCGGCGGCAGCGGTCTTCCCGGTCGCGTGCAGTCGCTCATCGCCGGTCGTCTGGGCGTCTTCAAGGACACCCCGTATGCCCTGGAGATCCGATCCAGCGCACCGGTCGGTGCCACGCTCAGCCACTATGACTTCGGCATCACCACCGGCCAGTCGGCGCTCAGCCAGCTCAGCACGTTCTGGACCTTCGCCGAAGCACAGAAGGGCCCGGCCATCAACGACTTTGTCGTCTTCCTGAACCCCAACAACACGAGCGTGAAGTTCACGCTCACCCTTTTCAACTCTGGCGGACAGCTCCCCACAACCTTCACCCAGACCATCGAGGCCGGACGCCGAGGCGGATGGGCGATCAACGATCTGCCCGGCGTGTCCAACGGCACCTACGCGCTCCGCATCGATGCCGAGTTGCCGGTGATCGCCGCACTCACACACTTCAACTCCAACACCGCCTCGGGGTACGGGGCCACGGGTCTCCCCTCCAACGGCTCGCTCAGCGGCGCGACCCCTCAGGGGCAGGTCGGGCTTACCGCTTCCAGCGAGACCGTGCGTGTCTTGAACCCCGGCAACGCGCCGGCCACCGTCACGCTGACCTTCAGCTTTGCCAATGCCAACAGCTATCGCCGGACGCTGAACGTCCCTGCACGCACTTCCACCGGGCTGGTCGTGAGCGATCTCGTCGGCTTCCCACGCGGGCAGTCCTACGGGGTGAGCTACATCTCCTCCGCTCCCGTCACCGTCAGCCTGCCCACCCAGACATCCCTGGGCTTCAGCGGCGCAACCTTGACAGGCAACGCCAGCACCCAGTGGCTCTTCGGCGACGGCTTCAAACCCGTCTCCGGCAACGCCGTGCAGGAGTATCTCCGCGTCTTCAACCCCTCGCTCGTGGACCAGACCGTTGAAGTGCAGATGAACTACAACGACGGTTCCTCCGAAGTCTTCCGCCGCACCGTGCCCGGACGGGCAACGGTGAACTACAACGTCTTCGACTTCATCACCGGTTCCGCCGCCACCGTCGGCACAGTGCCCGGCGTGGGATCGTTCTACGGCATCCGAATCCTGTCGGCCGTGCCGATCGTGGCATTCATGGGCCACTATGACGCGTTCCTCGGCGGCGGCTTCGGCACGCTCGGCACCCCGCTGGGCAGCCAGGGCACTCCGGCCTGATCCGACTCGACATCACCCAAACAAGAAAGGCCCGGGCATCGCTGCCCGGGCCTTTTCATTTCGATCTTCGAAACCGGATGCGAGCCGGGGCGTCCTCGCCCCGCGCACAGATCTCAGTCAGATCAGATCTTGATCCCGAACTTCTCGGCGGTCGTCTTGACCGTATCCATGAGCTTGGTGCCCTTGTCCTTCAGTTCGGTGAGGTTCTTCATCAGGCCTTCACCCGACTGGCCCTTGAGCCCGTCGAACATCTTGGAGAGGTCGGTCCAGTTGGTCTGGATGCCGGCGACGGCCTTGTCAAACTCGCCCTTCTTCTCGCCCGTGAGCGAAGAGCCACCCTTCACCAGAGCCTCGACCTTGCCCTTGACGGTGTCCATCAGGTTCTTGACCTCGCCCTGCAGGGCATCGGTCGCCTTGTTCGCGACGTCCTTGGCGGCGTCGGTGGCCTTGGTCGCGCCGTCCTTCGCGGCATCGCCGACCTTCTTGGCGGCGTCGCCCATGGCGGCCACCGGATCGGCCTTCTTCTCTTCGCATCCGCACAGAGCCAGACCCGCACCCGCCACCAACGCCAAGACCATTGCACGTTTCATGTGTCAAATCCTCTGTGGCCGCCGGGGAACGATCATCCAGAACGCCCTCAGCCAACGGCTATGAAAATCCTACGCGGTGATTGGGAGTTCCCCACTCTCTTTGTTGGTTTTCCCCGAATCCGCTTGGAATCCAGCCCAATCCGAGGATGAAAACACCCCCAGTTTAGGGCATTCCAAGTTTGGAAATCACCACGCTTTCCACGGGGAGGCAATCGTGGCATACTGCATAAGTGACTGATTCCCATGAACTTTCCGCCAAGCGATCGCGGGCAATCACGCTCGTCGGCCTTGGGGTGAACGTGGCACTTGCGCTCGTGAAGCTGCTTTCGGGAATCCTCGGACATTCCGGGGCGCTTGTGGCGGATGCGATCGAATCGCTGGCAGACATTGCCGGGTCACTCGTGATCTGGTCGGGGCTGGCGATCGGTTCGCGTCCGGCGGATGACGATCATCCGTACGGGCATGGCAAGGCCGAGGCACTCGCGGGCCTGGTGGTGGCGATCATGGTCGTTGCGGCGGGCGTGGGGATCGCCGTCAAGGCGGTGCACGACATTCGCACGCCGCACACCAGCCCCGCGCTCTTCACACTCGCGGTGCTGGTTGCGGTGGTGGTGATCAAGACGGGGATGTTCATCGCGGCGCGGCGTGTCGCCAAGGCCGAGGGGTCCGGCGCGGTTGAGGTCGACGCGTTTCACCACGTCTCGGACGCGATCACGTCGCTGGCGGCGTTTCTGGGGATCACGGTCGCGCTCTTTGGCTCGCGGTGGTTTGCGACCGTCGGTTGGCGATGGGAGACGGCCGACGACTGGGCCGCACTGGTCGCGGCGGGCGTGATCCTGTACAACGGGCTGTCGCTCGGCCGCATCCCGCTGCGCGAACTGATGGACGCGACACATCCGGATGACGTGCAGCGTGCCATCGAGCCGGCGCGGCGTGTGGCCATGGAGATCGAGCATGTTCGCGCGATCGAGAAAGTCCGGGCACGCAAGAGCGGCAGCGGATTCTGGCTCGACATGCATGTTCAGGTGGATCCGGACATGCCCGTGAGGGCCGCCCATGCCGTGGGTGGAAGGGTGCGGGCTGCGGTGCGGACGAAAGTGCCCGGGGTTCGGGATGTGCTGGTGCACATTGAGCCGTATGGCCCGAGCGCGTCCGAGCCATGAAACGCCAATGAAAACGCCGACGCGCATGGCGTCGGCGTTTGAACCGCAAGAGCGTGTTTCGGACACGATGGCACAGGCCACTGGCCTGTGGGGATTTTCATCCGGGGGCACGCGGGCCGGACGCCTGTGCAAGCATCGGCCCGGCAATCTTGATCTCGCGTGCGCGCCGATCAGTTGCCGTCGGCCGCGTTCCGCTTGATGTCCATCGCGTGGGCCTTGCTGTACTGCTGGATGTCCTTGAACTTGCCGTCGCCATCGCGCACGGCATAGAGCTTCTTGCCCTTGCTGGAGTACATGGTGGTCCGGCGGGCCTTCTTCTTGGTCGCCTTCTTCTTGCTGGCCTTCGTTGAGGCCTTCTTCTTCGAGGCCTTCTTGGCTTTCTTCTTCGCCTTCTTCGCCATGATCATGCTCCTTCTGAACCACGCGGCATGTGGACCCCCGCGTCATGGGTCACTGACACAATCGATCTCGCCCAATCTACTGGCACGGCATGCTTCGTGCAAGTTGCGCGGCATGATGTCCACCGGTCGGGATCATCGCGGACCGATGATCCCGACCATGCGTCCACTTCGACCGGCGTCGCGCCGATGCGAGAAGAAGACTCCCGGCTCACTCACGGTACAACGGGCGATCGTGTCAATGCTCTGGCCGGGCACGCCCGCTCGACGTGCCTGCTCCGCGAGTGCGGCTTGCAGATCGACATAGAACTTGCCGCGCTTCGTCGAGCATGCCCGAACGACTCGCGTACCCGTGCCGAACACCGCCGCGAAAGCGTCGGCGACTTCTGGCCCGACCTCAAACTGATCTGGGCCGATGCAGGGGCCGATGGCGACGACCAGTTCATTCGCGCTCACGCCAAGCCCGGCAAACGTGCGGAGAACTTCGTCGATGATGCCATGGCCGGGCTTCGCAGCCGGGTCGATCGGTCCGATTACGCCGCGCCAGCCGGCATGAACACTGGCCACCACTCGACCATCCGCGGAAGCGACGAGCACCGGGACGCAATCCGCGACGCGGACGGCGATGAGTCTCGACGGATCATCGGTCACCAGCGCGTCGGCCCGGGTATCTCTGCCGTCCAGAGTTTCGTGCGATGAGCCGCCGCGACGCACCACGCGGCAATCGGTGCCGTGGATCTGGTGCACTTCGACGATCTCTCGGCGCTCCGCACCGATCGCCCCGGCCAGGAGTGTCCAGTTGGCACGAATGTTCTCTACGGAGTCACGCTCGCTTGCGAGCAGATCACCCGGGTTCCCAAAGTTCAGTGACGCGAACATGCCCGTACTGACTCCGCCGATGCGCGTGCTGAAGGCATGGGGCACCCCAATGCGTGTCAGGAGCGTCGACGTCAGGTATCCCGGCCCAACTTGCCCGGACGACGGCACTGCGTGGGTGTGCAAAACGTGAGTCATGCTCATTTTCAGCGTATCGGCCCCCGAAGGCGAGGAACGTGATCTCGGCCGTGCATCCAAAGCGAGTGCGGAACGAAACCCGAATGACCGCATCGATCATTCGGTCGATTGATCGACGATCACGGACTTTGATTGGAAACACCATGCCCCAGCCAACCCAGTCCTCTGACAGCATCGTTGCCGCCCTTCAGTGGCGAGCGGCGATCAAGACCTTTGACGCTCAGAAGAAGATCCCGGCGGCGGCCTTTGCCGCGCTCGAACAGTCCATGGTGCTCGCTCCGTCGTCATTCGGGCTTCAGCCGTGGAAGTTTGTGGTGGTCAATGACCCCACCCTTCGCACGCGCATCCGCGAGTCGGCGTGGAACCAGTCTCAGGTGACCGATGCGTCGCATCTCGTGGTGTTCGCGGCCAGAAGCACCATCACGGGTGACGATGTGGAACGGCACATGCGCCGCATCACCGAAGTTCGCGGCGTGACCCGCGAGTCGCTGAACGGCTACGCCGGCATGATCAACGGGTTCGTTGCCGGGTCGACCCGCATGCCGCTGGATCAGTGGAACGCTCGCCAGGTGTACATCGCGCTCGGGTTCTTCATGCTCGCCGCGGCGAACATGGGTGTGGACACCTGCCCGATGGAGGGCTTTGACCCGGCCAAGGTCGATGCGATTCTGGGCCTTCCCGCCACCGGGTACAACGCCGTCGTGATGGTGGCCGCGGGATATCGATCTGCGGACGATCCGTACTCGAAGCAGAAAAAGGTTCGATACCCTGCCGAGCAGATCATCGAGCGACGCTGATACCACGCGCAGCCGTCGCAGCGCCTGTTGCCTGACACTGTGGATGTCGGATGGGAATGGCCGATACGGCTTGTGCCGTGCGTATCTTGCCCACTGCTATTGATGTCGATGCGTTGAAGGCCCTTGGAATCGCCGAGGGCGAGTTTGTGGCACTGGTGTTCTCTGGGCCGATCGACATGCTGGGCGAATCGCTCGGCATGATGGCCTGGAGTACGCCACGCAAGTTCGTGATCGATGATCCACGATCGCTCGAGTCGGGAGCACCAACAGGAAACGCCGATGCTCCGCTGCCGAAGTGGACGGGCGTTGTTGCTCCCGTGCCTGGGGTGTGCTTCGTGCTCTCGGATCGAGATCATCCGCTTCGCCGTGTGCTTGCGCGTGCGGGGGCTGAAGAGTTCGAGCACTTTGTGACCATTGACACGCTGACGACAGAGCGTGTGCGGGAACACCAGTTGCGGCACTTTCTTGCACGGGCCGCAAACCGCCGCATCGCCCTGCTGGGCTTCGGCGATCAGGGGAGCAAACTGCTGACGACGCTTGAGTCCTTGGGCGTGTGCGCGAGCGATGTGCTGGTGATCGATGGCGACGCTCAGAAACGTGAGGCCGCGCGGAGCCGAGGTGCTGCGGTGAGCGCGTCGGGTGATCTCGATGTGGGAGATCGCTCGATCATCTCAAGCCCGCTGCATCGGCCCCGGGCATTCGATGCGATCTGCGACCAGTCGCGGCGTGATGAGCGGGCTGTGCTGGACAACAGCCGCGACTTTGCTGGCCAGAGTGAGTTTGTTCTCCGCGGGCAGGCCGAACTGACGAGAGGCGCAGATCGCGTCCTTCGAGTCGAAGGCCTTCATATGCAGTTGCGAGAACACGCGCCTGCCGTGACCTTGGGCGTTGTGCGTCAGGAGACTCGACGGCTTGGCTCTCGTGCGGTGCCGCATGTCCATGGCGTGCAGCGCGTCGACCTTGCTCCAGGCGGCGGCGTAGATCTCTCGTTGCCCCCCACTTCCGAGACCCATCCCGCAAGCCTTGAGCGAACGGAACGGGTGTTTGTCGGAATCGATGGGCAATCCAACCAGCACGATGCCGCACTGGGCATGATGGCGGCGCGAACGGTGCTGCTGGAGCGTTCTCCCGAAGCGGTGCGAACGATTCTTCCCACCGAGCGGCGGGTGCATCTGGGCCGAACCCCGTTTGAGTCTCACCTGAGCGCGTCGATCACGGGGCGTGTGCTCGGACCGGCGCGGTTGACGCCGATCGAACAGACCACGCTCGGCGTGTTGGCCCGCCTCCATGCGCACGATGCTCCGATGATCGAGATCGGTTCAGCGCTCGGCGGGTCGGCAATGATCATGGGGCTTGCAACGATGCGCCACGAGCCGGGCGACGGGCCGGCGATCGTCTCGATCGACTCTGATCCCGAGACACGCCCGGCGATGCGACTGGTGCTCCGGCACGCGGGCCTCGAGACGCGTGTGCGCATGCTTCAGCGCACGTCCGATGACGCCACGGCAGAGGCCGCCGACATCGTTGAACCGCTCGGCGGTGCGGGACTCATCTTCATCGATGGGCTGCACACGTTCGAGCAGTGTGCAAGAGACTACGTGAACTATCTGCCCCTTCTGAGACCCGGCGGGGTCATGATCTTCCACGACGTGAATGCACGATTCGCGGGCGTGGTCCGCGCGGTACTGGAAGGTCCGATGCGTCATCCAGAACTGATCTGCACCGCGATCATGGACACCATGGCGGTGTTCGTGCGCTCAGGGCGAGATCCGCTCGCCACGCGTGGGCCCCTGAATCCACGCTGAGCCCGACCGGATCACCTTCACCGGATCTTCCACGCGCGTGCCGTGAACATCGGAGATGGTGTGGTGAAATCCGGGCTTGATCGCCGCACTGGCCCAGCCGCCCCACACCTCGCCCTTGCGCGGCGGTCTGGCCATCGCGATCATGGCCACCTGATGATCCGGGCCGATCTCGAATCGCTGGATGATGCGGTCCAGAGCCTCGACCACGGCCTCCAGCGGCGTGGCGCCCTGTCGCATCTTCTCCACTGCGAGAAACGACGAGCATGTGCCCATCACCAGTTCGCCATTCCCCGTCGCCGCGGCTCCGCCCGCGGATTGGTCAACGTACAGCCCGTGCCCGATGATCGGCGAATCGCCGACGCGCCCGGGAACCTTGAAGGCCATGCCGCTGGTGCTGCACGCGCCGGCGAGCTGGCCATGGGCATCAATCGCGAGGATCGACACGGTGTCGTGCGAAGCACCGGGCCCATCGCCCCCGCGCACGCCGCCGGCGCTGACACTCTTGCCGGTGTTCTCGCGAGCGATCTCTTCGACATTCAGCGGCGGGATCCACCCGCGATACTGGCCGCGATCGAGATTCCGCGGGTCGGCCCGCCACTTTTCCCACTCACCCCGCGCATGGGGCGTGAGCAGTTCGCGGGTCTGAAAGCCCTCGCGGTGGGCGAACTCTTCGGCGCCACTGCCGACGAGCATGACGTGAATGGTCTTCTCCATCACGCGCCGGGCGATCTGGCATGGATTGGCATACGAACGCAGGCACGCGACCGAACCGCAGCGATTCGGATCGGTCATCACGCATCCATCGAGGGAGACGCGTCCATCCGCGTCGGGCAGGCCGCCGACACCGACGGAGTTGATCTGCGGATCGTCTTCGATGGCCGTTGCGCCGGCGATGACGCCATCGAGCGCACTCGCGCCCGAACGCATCATCGCCATGCCCGGCTCGTTGCCAACCGGACCGAACGACCACGTGGACAGCATGACTGGAAAACGTGTCTCGGACATGGCGGGAGGATAGTTGTGCGCCAAAGCACGTGTCGCCAGCTCGCCGTGCATCAAAATGGCGGCGGAGAGTGGAACTCCACCCAGCCGCCTTCGCCCTTGCCCGGCTCGAGGAACCCGAGCGTGCACGCGTGCAGACAGAGCCGATCGCACAACTCGCGCGTGCGCGGCTGGGGCCCGTACAGCACATCGCCAAGAATCGCCATTCCCGCCGCCGCCAGGTGCACGCGAAGCTGGTGCGTACGCCCGGTGATCGGCTCCAACTCCAGCCGCGAGCGATCGACTTCGATCGACCGCAGCGACCATTTCGTCACGCTCGGCCGTCCCATGGCGTGATCGATGATCTGCATCGGGCGATTCTCAATGTCCGCTCGCATGGGCAGATCGATCACGCCCGATTGCGACTCGACCACCGCGTCCACGAGCGCGATGTAACGCTTGCTCGTGCGCCGCTGCTCAAACTGCATGGACAACTCCCGCTGCGCGTCGGCGTCGAGCCCGACCACGATCAGACCCGACGTGTCCATGTCCAGCCGATGGACCACCATCGGACCAGAGGCATGAGAAAACATCCGCCGAGCACGCGAAGAGACGCAGTCCTGATTCACCTCACCCTTTCCGGGCACCGACAGCAGGCCCGGCGGCTTGTCGACCACGGCGTAGCGGTCGGTCGCGTGGACGATCTTGAGCAGTGGTTCGCATTCGGTCACGACGGATTGTTCGCCGCCCGATCGCGGTTTCTCGGACGATCTTTGCCCCCCGCTGCTCACCGCCCGATCTGGCGCCACCGATTCGTGCACGCTCATCGGATCTTCATGGCCTGGGGCTGCACCCAGGGCTGCGGATGGCCGACAATCTCGCTCCGCCCTCCTACCCTCAGAGCCCATTCTCGCCCCCCTCGGAGCCCGTTTCGTCCCATGGCCACCAAGCGCATTCTCGTCACCGGCGGAGCCGGCTTCCTCGGCTCGCACCTCTGCGATCGCCTCGTCGCCCAAGGTCACGACGTCATCTGCCTGGACAACTTCTTCACCAGCCAGAAGACCAACGTCGCCCACCTGCTGAGCAAGCCGAACTTCGAACTCATCCGCCACGACGTAACGCACCCGATCTGGCTTGAAGTCGACGAGATCTACAACGCCGCCTGCCCCGCCGCTCCCGGGCACTATCAGTTCAACCCCGTCAAGACCATGAAGACGTCGGTCATGGGCGCGATCAACATGCTCGGGCTCGCCAAGCGCTGCCGCGCTCGCATCCTGCAGTTCTCCACCAGCGAGGTCTACGGCGACCCGACCGTGCACCCGCAGCCCGAGAGCTATCGCGGCAACGTCAACCCCATCGGCATCCGCGCCTGCTACGACGAGGGCAAGCGCGCCGCCGAGACGCTCTTCTTTGATTACCACCGCATGCACAACATGCAGATCAAGGTCGTGCGCATCTTCAACACCTACGGCCCGCGCATGCACCCCTTTGACGGCCGCGTGGTCAGCAACTTTGTCCGCCAGGCCCTCCGCGGCGAAGACATCACCCTCTTCGGCGAAGGCCTCCAATCCCGCTCCTTCTGCTTTGTCGATGATCTGGTCGACGTCATCCAGCGTATGATGAACTCTGAGAAAGACTTCATCGGCCCGGTGAACATCGGCAACCCGACCGAGTTCACCATCAAGCAGCTCGCCGAACTGGTGATCCAGCTCACGCCGGAAGTGACGGGCAAGTCGGTGAGCAGCAAGATCGTCTTCAAGCCCATGCCCGCCGACGACCCGACCCAGCGTCAGCCGGATATCACGCTGGCCAAGGCCAAGCTGGGCTGGGAGCCAAAGGTCCCGCTGCGCGAGGGGCTGAAGAAGACCATCGCGTACTTTGCGGGTGTGGATATTGGGAGCTTTAGGGCGCCGACGCCGAACTATTGAGCCGGCTAAAACACCCTCTTCTCCCCCCGCTCAATCCCCTTCGGCATCTTCCCCCCCACCCCACCCATCGCCGCCGAAAGCTCCGCCGCGTTTGTCGCCGTTCGCGGCGAGATCTCCAGCACGCAATCCGGCGCCTGCGCACGCCCATCGCGCATCACACCCGGCATCACCGGCTCGCCGGGCAACGCATCCCGCATCGGCACCGCCACGCCCAGCGTCTGCAACCACCGCGCCGCACGGATCGTCTGGATCACGCGTGAACTTGCGGGGCTGTCCGGGGCCATCGGCTGACCAACGGCAGAGTCGGCGTTCTTGATCGGGGCAAACTCTTCCAACCGATCCGTCTCGCAGACCACGCTCTTCTCGCACAGCGGCAGCGCATCAAACACAAACCGCTCCAGCTTCACGCCGTTGTTGCTCGTCGGCGCGATCATCTCGCCCGTCGCCGGATCGACGCACGGGATCTTCTTCTCCGCGCGGTGATACGGCAGCGAAAAGCTCGCGTCCGTGTTCAGCTTCTCCACAAACCCCACGCCGATCACGTGCACCGCGATCGAGCCAGCGATGAATCGCAGCGACCCGTCGGGATTTGTCTGCCGCTGATAGTCCATCGGCAGATCGGAATACTCCACAACCTCCACGCGCCCCTTCCGCGCCCCGGCACCGGCGGCACAGAACACGCCCACCTTCTCCTCCGCGTTCACCTTGGGCACCATCTTGCTCGACATCTGCGCGGAACTCTCAGCTCCACCTGCTCCGGCATGCAGCCCAAGAAACACCGGATCCAGCAGATTCACGATCGGGTTGTCGACCTGGAAATAGCTGATCGTGTCGATCCCGCGCCGCCGCATGTCGGCGAGCGCGCCCGAGACCTGCAGCGCCTTCAGCGATCCGCCGTGCCCATCGGGATTGGTCGCGATCTCGCTTCGGCTGCTGAGCAGCACCTTGCCGCTCTTGATATCCAGCGAGGGCATCACGCCCTGCGGAAAGAACATCACGTTGTCTTTGCTCAGCCCGAAGTACGAGTTGGCTTCAAAGAAGTCGACCGTCTGCTGGTGGTTCAACGGACTGGTCATGATGTACCACGGAATGCCCGCACGCACGCCGTGGCGTTCCTGAGCACCGAGAATCGCATCGGCAAACACCGCAAACAGCGGCTTGCCCGTGACTGCACCGGCCGGATAGCACCCCTTAGGCCCTTCATACCCAAGCCGCGATCCCTGGCCGCCGGCGACGACAAACGCAGCGACGCGTCCATCGCGCAGCATCTTCGCCCCAGCTTCCCGCGCGGTCTCAACGCTCCAATTCCGTCCGCCGGAAAACCCGGGCACACGCGGGTAATACGGCGCGGGCTGCACCTCCGGCGGAATCGCAAACACCGGCTTGTTCAGCACATACTCATGAATCAGCTTCGGCAAGCCCTCAACATCCAGCGACGCGATCTGCGCCAGCAGCGACCGCTTCTTTGCGTCATCAAGCTGGTCATAGAACCGAAGCAAATGCCCCTGCCCCACAGTCTCAAGGCGGTGGGTCAGCGATTGGAGCGTGACGGGCGATGGGTTCGAAGGCATGCCGTGTTCCTTCACGGAGATTTCGGAGCAAAAGGGGCGAAGTCTACGCCGGTGGGTCCGCGAGAACGAGCCCGCCAGTACGGGCGGGATCCGACGCCGCCGCACCAAGGCTTTGACGCATCGCGCAAGCGAGGGGTGCGGATGATTGCATTGTGAAGCCCACCCCCACGAGACGAATCTTCACACTCTGCGATACCTAGATCCACTCCGTTTCGATATGCTGCCAAGCACGCGACCCTTCCTTGGAGAACTGAACATGCAGATGGGACTGAAGTCTCGAGAACCAAGATACGCACTAAGCATCGGTACCGCCCTGATCGTCTTTGGATTGAGCGTTTGTTCGCAGGGCCTTGCCCAGACGTGCGACCCAGCGTTTCGACCAGGATTCGGCCTGCCCGGCGCGTTTCTTCCGACCTTCCGCGAGTACGTCGGCGACCTCGAACGATGGGACCCGGATGGCGCGGGTCCGGCGGTCCCCCAGCTCCTTGTCGGTGGTGCATTTCCGATCTTTTCCGACACCTTCGTCAACAACTTCGTCGCCCTCACGCCCAGCGGCTGGCAGCCCGTCGGCGGCGGAGTCAACGGCCGCGTTGATCGGGTCTTCGTCGCCAGCGACAACTCCATCATCATCGGCGGTACCTTCACGCAAGTTGGAAACGCCCCGGCGCTCCGAGTTGCCCGTTGGAACGGTTCTTCCTGGAACAACTTTGGCCCGGGTCTTGGCCGTTTCTCGAGCGACTCGATCTACGACATCGTTCAAACCCCGGCCGGCACCTTCGCCGCGGGCGAGTTCTCAGGAATCGGCGGCGTGTCTGGGCCGGTGAACAATTTGGCGGTCTGGAACGGCTCAATCTGGCAAGGCGTGGGAACCAGCCCCAACGGACCCGTGTTCGATCTCGAAGTGCTCTCCAGCGGCTCGATCGTCGCCGTCGGCGACTTCTCGAGCGTTGGAGGGACGCCGATTGAAAACATCGCGATCTGGAATGGCGCAACTTGGAGTCCCGTCGGAACCGGGCTCTCCGTCGCCGGTCGAGGCGTACGGCAACTCCCCGGCGGAGATCTGCTCGTTTGGGGTGACTTCACCACCGCGGGTGGCATCTCCGCGCAACGCATCGCACGTTGGAGTTCTTCGCTCGGCTGGTCCCCCATCGGATCTGGCTTCGATAATGGTTCGGTCAGAGACGTGCTCGTCATGCCCAACGGCGACTTCATCGCCACCGGCAGCTTCACCTCCGCCGGGGGCTTTCCAACTGACGGAATCGCCCGCTGGAACGGGTTCAGTTGGCTCCCCGTCGCTGGCGGAATCACCCAAGGAGAAGAGTTCGGCGAGACGCTCCTGCTCGAACCCACCGGCGACGTACTCGTTGCCGGCAACTTCCGCCGGGCCGGAGTGATCGACGCGCTCTCGGTTGCCCGTTGGAACGGCTCGGTTTGGAGCCCCATCACCAACGGGTTCGCTGAATCCACACCCGGCCAGCGACGCACCGCCCAGATCGCCAGCATCGCCGAGATTCCGAGCCCTGCCGGGAATCAGTTCGTTGTCGGAGGAACCTTCACCAGCGTCGACGGCCGCGTCGCCAACAACGTGGCAACATTCGACGGCACAACATGGAACACCCTCACCACTCCGCTCGGGACCGGCGTTCTCTCAGACACATTCAGTAGCAACGTCGTCTATGCCGTCACTGTCGCCCCATCTGGCCTGATCTATGTCGGTGGCTACTTCAATACCGCTGGAGGCCTGAGCAGCACATACAGCGTCGCGGCATGGAACGGGTCCACTTGGTCCCGCTTGGGCACCGGCTTGCAGAACTCGGGAGTCTTCCGCGAAGAGTTCGTCTTTGGACTCGATGTTGCGCCCGACAATATTCTCTATGCCGCAGGAACTTTCCTGAACGCGGGCGGCGTGCCCGTGCAACGGGTTGCTCGCTGGAATGGCAGCAACTGGAACGCGCTTGGCGTCGGCGTGAACAACAATGCCAACTGCGTACTCGCGATCGCCAACAACGACATTCTCTTCGGCGGCGCCTTCACCCTCGCCGGAAACGCCCCTGCTCTCCGCGTTGCGCGATGGAACGGCACCACCTGGTCCCCCGTCGGGTCGGGCTTCGAAAACGGCGAAGTCTTGTGCCTCACGCAAACCGCCAGCGGCGACATTCTCGCGGGCGGCACCTTCACGCTCGCAAATGGAGTCGGGGTCAACCGCATTGCTCGATGGAACGGAAACGCTTGGCTTCCCCTTGGTCAGGGCCTGAGTTCGACCGTCCGCTCCATCATCGAACTCCCAAGCGGCGAGATCCTGGCCGTGGGCGACTTCCAAGCCGCTGGCGGCGCACCTTCCTTCTACATCTCGCGATGGAACGGGGCCATTTGGCAGCAGATTGGCGCGGGATTCAGCGACATCGCCCAGGTCGTTCAGCAACTCTCCAATGGCGATCTGCTCGTTGGCGGGCAGTTCCAGTCCTCTGGCACCGTTGTGAGTGGTCGCCTCGCAAGGTTCACTCAATCCGGCATTCCGACCATTGCCGCACAACCCAGCCCGCAGTCTGCGCAAGCCGGCTCTCAGGCCGCGTTCTCTTCAACACCGGCCTCCGGACTATCAAATGTTGCCTATGCCTGGCGACGCAACGGAATCCCGATTTCCAGCGGACCTGGAGGTGCCTCACCAGGCGGCGGCACCGTGTTCAATGCCTTCGGGACCTTCGCTGGCACCTCACAGGGTCTCCCCGCAACGCTCATCATCTCCGGAATCGCACCGAGCGATCAAGGACAGTACTCGATCTCCTTCACAAACTCGTGCGGGACGGTCTTGTCTCCAAATGTCTCGCTCACAGTGACTTCGGGTTCGGCCTGCCGGGTCGACTTTGATAACTCCGGTACCGCCAACGTGCAGGACATCTTTCTGTTCCTGAACGAGTGGTTTGCCGGCTGTCCATAGACTCCTTTCACGCAAGATCGCTCGACGCTCTGATCCGGCCAACTTTCCGACGCATCGTCCACACTCGCTGCTTACGTGCGCAACCTCTTCACCAACCCCCTCCGGCTCCCCCTCATCGCCCCATCCATCCTCTCGGCGGACTTTGCCAACATGGGCGCCGAGTGTCGCCACGTTCTGGCCTCCAGCAAGCCCGCGCCCATCGGGTCGGCCGCCCGATTCGCCGCGTCGCCGAATCCCAATGACCCGTGGTCTGCCCCGGGCGTGCCCGGGGGCGGAGCAGATCTGCTCCATGTCGACGTCATGGACGCCCACTTCGTCCCCAATCTCACCATGGGGCCGGACATGGTCCGGGCGGTTCGGCGGGCGTGTCCCGGGGGGTTTCTGGATGTCCATGTCATGGTCACCGATCCGCTGCTCCTCGCCGAGGCCTTTGTCTCGGCGGGTGCCGATCACATCACGTTCCATGTCGAGGTGATGCCGCCCACCAAGGTCGCCGAGACCGCCAAACGCATCCGCGATCTGGGGGTGACCGTGGGGCTTGCGCTCAATCCGCCGACCTCGGCCGATCTCGTGCTCCCCCACATCGAGCACTTTGACCTGATCCTGGTGATGTCCGTGAACCCCGGCCGTTCGGGCCAGTCGTTCATTCCTTCGGTGCTGGAAAAGACCACCCGGATCAGCGAAGAGCTGACCCCCTATCAACGCCTCCAGATGGACGGCGGGATCAAGGTCGAGAACATCGACGCCGTGCTCGACGCCGGGTGCGATGTGGTGGTGGCGGCGTCGGCAATCTTCGGCAAGCCGATCGCCGAACGGGCCGCCGTGGTCCGACAGCTTCGGGGTCGCCCGGACACTCCTGAGATCGTCCATTGACCGGAAGAGTCCCCATAAATGGGGAGTTGTTTCGCCAGAATGGTGGTTATTGGGACCTTCCGTAGGTTATCGGGTCGGTGGATTGCTTGTCCACCCCCGCGCGAACCGATGGGGGTTGCTAAACTCTGCTCCGCCCGGCGACGTTGGAAACGCCGACTTGGGCACGCGGCCGACCGGTGGTTTCTGGGAGCGTCCCAGCCCGATTGGCGCGACGAAGGCGCGCGACTCCATGGCAAAGGCCAATCCGACTCGACTGCTGGTGGTTCGCTCCGGACGCACGGAGTGGGACGCGTTGGGTCGCGTGCAAGGTTCCGCGGATCTGCCGCTCTCACCCGCAGGTGCCGAGGCCTTCAAGGCCACCCTCGAAGAGCTGGGCGGATTGACCCTCGATCGCATCGTTTCTGCCCCGGACGAGGCGAGCCGCCAGACGGCTTCGCTCCTCACCCAGGCGGCCGAGGCGCGGAAGTCCTCGGTCTGCAAGGACCTTGGAGAAATGGCCCTCGGACTGTGGGAAGGGCTGCGATACGACGAGTTGGAAGAGCGCTATTGCCGGGCTGGACGGCTGTTTCTGGATGACCCCTCCGGCGTGCAGGCCCCCGAGGGCGAAGCCGTGGAGGAATATGCCGGACGCGTGATCGCCGCCCTTGCCGAGGTGCTGGGCAAGGCACGAGCCGGGTCGGCGATCGGGATCGTCGTTCGGCCGCTGGCGCTCGGTGTGATTCGGTGCGCGTTGAATGACGCGAGTCTGTGCGAGCTTTGGTCCATGGTCCGGGAGCGTCCGGACGTGGAGTGGTATCAGGTTCAGAAGAATGACCCCCGCCTGGCGGCCCCGCCGCGCAGGCCACGTCGGCCGGCCTCGGCCGCTTAACTGTGTGATTCTCCCTCGGCCGCGGGATGTTTGGCGGCCGGCCCGAGCCAGGATGGCCGGGTTGACCTCGTGAGGAGTCCATGACAAACGCTGTCTCGTCTAAAGCCAAGACCTGGAACGATCACTCGTCGGCCCGCAAGACCTCTGTCCCAGAGGGTCTGTGGCTGCGCTGCGACGGGTGCGAGCAGATGATCTATCGCAAGCAGATGGAGGCCAACCTCCACTGCTGCCCGGAATGCAACCACCACTATCGCATCGCCGGGGCCGAGCGGGTGAAGCAGCTTGCCGACTCGGGTTCGTTCGAAGCCATGTTCACCGGGCTTTCGCCGACGGACCCGCTGAAGTTCAAGGACCTGAAGGGGTACAAGGAGCGTCTGCTCGCCGAGCAGATCAAGACTGGCGCGACCGACGCGGTGATCGCGGGCTCGTGCTTTATCAAGGGCCGCAGCGCGATGCTCTGCGTGCTGGACCTGAGCTTCATGATGGGCTCGATGGGCAGCGTGGTGGGCGAAGCCGTGACCCGCTCCATCGAGACGGCGACCGAGCGCAACCTGCCCCTGATCATCGTCTCGGGCTCCGGCGGCGCACGCATGCAGGAATCGGGCTTGTCGCTCATGCAGATGGCCAAGACCTCCGCCGCACTCGCAAGACTCGACGACGCCGGCGGCCTGTTCATCAGCGTGCTGACCGACCCCACCACCGGCGGCGTGACGGCAAGCTTCGCCATGCTGGGCGACGTGATCCTCGCCGAACCCAAAGCCCTCATCGGCTTCGCCGGCCCCCGCGTGATCCAGCAGACCATCCGCCAGGAACTGCCCGAGGGCTTCCAGCGGAGCGAGTACTTGCTGAAAGGCGGCATGGTCGATCGCGTGGTGCCGCGGAATGAGCTGCGGAGCGAGATTGCTCGCATGATTGACTATTCGGGGCGGTAAAGCCCCGGTTGGTCGGCAAGTCCAGAGTGCCTTGACTTATGTGATCAGCTCATCATCCTCCGGCGACAGGAACGCCTGAAACGCCGAGCGTACTCGCAGGATTCGAACGTAACGGCCGTCGACGGTGAACAGGATGCGGTAGCGTCCCACGATCCGCTGGCGGATGACAAAGCCGAACGCCTCGCTCTCAGGAGCAATCCCACACCGATTGGGAAAGTTCTTCAGGCCGTCGATCGCAGCGGCGAGTTTGTCGAGGAAACGGTCGGCGTTGATCGGCGCGGCCTGCGCAATGTGCGCCCAGATCGCCTCCAGATCTTCCTCGGCCTTGGGGCGGAGCACCACGGCATACCGCATCGAGTTTGATTTGCGAGGGCCGCGCACGGGAGAGATCAGGCGCCTTTGCCTCTGCGCTGCTTGGACCGGAGTCTGGCCGCGACCTTCGACCACGGAATATCCGGCCGGGGATCGTCCAGCGATTCCTGCACAGCCGCAATCGAGCGAGCAAGTTCGGCGTCGGAAACCAGCCGCTCATAGTGCTCCGGGCTCATCACGATCGCCGTGCCCTTGCCATTCTGGGTGAGCAGCGCAGGCCGATCGAGCTTGGCCAGCCGCTTGATGTGCGAAGCGGCGTTGCTGCGGAAGTCGGTAAGAGCAAAGGTCTCTGGAAGCTTCATAGCGGATGCCCCTTGATCGGTCTGTTTTCGGTACGCATTCAAACCTACCACGGTTCGTGCCTGGTGGCAACCCCGCCGGGAAAGACCAGATAATGGCTTGATTTCGCGGCACCGAACACACTCGGCCACCCTTTCGCGGCCCTGAGCGAGATTGGGCGTGTGTGCCGTCACCATTGCCCGGTCTACGCCACCTCACTCAGAGCCGCGAGGTGATGGCACGGTGCGTCGGTCCGGTTGAAGTGGGGCCACCTGCCCTGACACGCTGGACGAGTTGGCGGACTGGATCGACGAGATTCCCGCCTGCGCGGGCGTGGGTTCGGTGCTCCGACTGAAGTGCCGAGAGCACAGGTGGGGGTAACGGGGCTTCCGGTACAATCAGCCCATGAGTTACCGATCAGAGACTATCGCCACGGCCAATGGGCGGATGAACCGGCAGTATTTCCTTCCCGCGATCCAGCGGGAGTTCGTTTGGAAGCCGGAACAGGTTGCCCAACTCTTCGATTCCATCATGCGCGGCTACCCGATCAGTTCGTTTCTGTTCTGGGAGTTGAAGCCGGAGAATCGGGACAAGTGGCAGGTCTACAAGTTCCTCGAAAAGGCGTACCACGGCGGTACCCACAACGAACTAGCGAACACGGACGGGCTGCCGAACCTCGCGCTGGTGCTTGACGGGCAGCAGAGGCTTACCTCCCTGCTGATTGGGCTGCGCGGCACCTACGTCGCCAAGAAGAAATACAAGCGCTGGGACAATCCCGACGCATGGAGCGATCAGCGGCTACATCTGGACCTGCTGGCCGAACCCCGACTGGACGAAGACGGGGCCGACGCTGGACTCTACTACAAGTTCGAGTTCATGGAGGACGCGCCAGAGCCGGACGCCGAACACCACTGGTTCCGAGTCGGGCGCATCCTCGACTTCGACGAACGGGCGAAGTTCGAGAAGTACCTAGACGATCAGGACGACAAGTTGGCTGCACTGGGGTTGGCGAAGACCGAGCGCCGCGTATTCGAGCGCAACCTGAAGCGCCTGTACGAAGCCGTCCACGTCGATGAAGTCATCGCCTATTACACCGAAACGGATCAGGACTACGACCGGGTGCTTGACATCTTCGTGCGCGCCAACGAAGGCGGCACGAAGTTGAGCAAGTCTGACCTGCTGCTGTCGATGGTCACTTCCAGTTGGGATGGAACGAACGCACGCGAAGAAATCTTCAAGTTCGTGGATCGGGTGAACACCGAACTGACCCGGCGCAACGACTTCGACAAAGACTTCATTATGAAGTCGTGTCTGGTGCTGTCCGACCTGCCGGTGGCGTACAAGGTTCAGAACTTCAACACGGCGAACCTGACGACGATCCGCCAGAACTGGGCCGCGATCAGGAAGGCCGTGGAACGCGGCGTAGACCTTGCCAACTCATTCGGCATCGACCGTGACAACCTCACCAGCGCCAACGCGCTAATTCCGATTGTCTACTTCCTCTTCAAGAATCCCACCGTGACTCTGCGCGGGTCCACGCCGTTTGAGGCACGCAACGCCGAAGCGATCCGGCGATGGGTCATCATGGCACTGCTGAAGGGTGCGTTCGGCCGCGCTTCCGACAATCTGCTGCGGGACATTCGCACGCTGATCGGCGCATGCGCCAACCCCGGTGCCGACTTCCCGCTGGACGCGATCAATGGGGCCATTGCGAAGACAGGTCTATCGGTTGGCTTTGACGACGCCGCTGTAGACGAAGTGCTGAGCCTGAACTACGGCGGCCAGCAGACGTTCCTTGCGCTGTCTTTGCTGTATGACGACGCCGCGTGGGGCACGATGCCCCACCATCAGGATCACCTCTTCGCCCGCAATATGTTCAAGGCAAAGGAACTGTCCGCATCCGGGCGCATCGACTGGGCAGCCCGGAAGGAACGGCTGGGCAACCTCTGCCTACTGCTGGCCCATGAGAACGTCGGGAAGCAGGACACGGCGCTGCCCGAGTGGTTGGCGTCACGGGAGCCGGGATTCCTGAAACGCCACCTGATCCCGACAGACCGGGCGCTGTGGCATTTTGATCGGTTCCCCGACTTCCTGAAGGCACGGGAAGCGCTGATCCGGGACCGGCTGAAGACGACTTTCGGCGCGAAGACATCGGCCCCAAACCCCAGTTTGTGACCCCGTTGTGACCTGCCAATAGAAAAGGGCCGGTAAAAACCGGCCCTAGAAGCGAGGCGGACGGGACTCGAACCCGCAACCACCGGATCGACAGTCCGGTACTCTAACCAATTGAGCTACCGCCC
>JAIEOW010000139.1 GCA_019750095.1 Phycisphaerales bacterium | reverse complement strand
TCTTCTACCATGGCCCTCGGAGTTCACCCCATGCACGCCCATCTCGTTCAAACCGACATCATCTGGGAAGACCGTACCGCCAATCTGGAGCACGCCGGTCAGCTGATCGACTCCGCCGGTGTCCGTCCCGGCGACATCGTCGTCCTTCCAGAGATGTTCGACACCGGCTTCAGCTTCCGACTCCAGCACACCGCCGACACCGACAACACCACACTCCGCTTCCTCGCCGACATGGCGAAGAAGACCCGCGCCACGATCCACGGCTCACGCACCACCATCGGACCCGACGGCCGGGGGCGCAACTGCGCCACGATCCTCTCCCCCACCGGAGAGCTGCTCTGTGAGTTTGAGAAGATCCATCCCTTCTCTCTCGGCAAAGAGTCCGAGCACTTCACCGGCGGCCGCCAGGTCAAGACCTATGACTGGCTCATCCCCGGTGGCGAGCGCGTCGCCCGCGTGGCCCCCGCCGTCTGCTATGACCTGCGATTCCCAGAGCTCTTTCGACTGGGCCTCCTCGCCGGAGCCGAGGTCTTTGCCATCGGCTCCAACTGGCCCGTCACGCGTGAATACCACCGCCGAACCCTCTCCATCGCCCGCGCTATCGAGAACCAGGCCTTCGTTCTCAGCGTCAACCGGTGCGGACGTGACCCCACGCTGGAATATGCCGGCGGCACGCTGGCCATCAGCCCCCGCGGCGAAGTCCTCGGCGAACTCGCCTCCGCAGAGGGCGTCCTCAGCGTCGACATCGACATCGATGACCTCCACCGCTGGCGTCGCACGTTCCCGGCGTGGCGCGACCACGCCCTTCTGAAGTCCTCCGTCGCCTCCGTGTGATTTTCGGACCATCGCACCAACCACCAAGTCGGCACGTTCGGCACACCCCCACGGCCCGCAAAGCCGCGTCGGCCCATGCGCTCAACCTGCGCCCTTCAAACATCGATCTGTCATCATTCACCTCGGAGCGCGACCGATGCTGTCCACCAAACCTCCTCAAAGCGACCAACCCGACCGCCGAAAGACCGGCAGACTCGCGCTCTGCGGCGAGACTTCGTGCCAGTTCGGCACATTGAGTGATCTCAGCAAGGGCGGCTGCAAGGTCCGCAGCAAAAAGCCCCTGAAGATCCCCGAGAACGCCACCGTCAACCTCAAGCTCCAGTGCACCGGCGCCACCATGCTCGTGCCCGCTCGCCCGATCAGCAACACCAAGAACTCCGACGGTTGGTACAGCATCTGCTTCCAGTTCCACTTCACCGATTCGGACATGGAACAACGCATCCTCGCCTTCGCTCGTACCGCCCGCACCGGCGTTGAGTACAAGCTCCGTCCCACCGGCTGATCCGACCCTTTCCACATGCGATTCGCCAAAGACAACATCGCACGGTCCGGGCTGAACCTGCTCAAGCGGCTGGTCTTCGAGGAATCCTCTCTCGAGCCCGACAACCGCCGCGGCGAGGAGCGACAGCCCGTCGTCGGCGAGGTCGTCGTCGTCGTGCTCTCAAAAACCGGCGAACCGCTCGGCAAAACCAAGGTCTTCGTGCGCGATCTTTCAAAGAGTGGTTGCGGGCTCTGGTCTCGTACCAGGTTCGACGAGGGCGCCATCGTCGTCCTGCAATTCGCCGCGACCGCTGAAAAGCCACCATCCAACCGCAAGGCCATCATCGCCCACTGCCGCGGGCATGAGGGCAGCGGCTTTGCCGTAGGTTGCCGATTCATCAGCGAAGGAACCGGTGAAACCTGATGGCTTTGGTGGCACAGGCCTCTGGCCCGTGCAGAAAGATCGTGGCATCAGTCCGACACATCGTCCCCCGCCGACTGTGCCCGCGCCCCGCGGTGCAGAACCCACGACAACTCGCTGATCTTCAGCACGCGGCACAGCAGTAGATAGGCCACACCGCCGCCGATCGTCGCGAAGCCAAGACGCGCAAACTGCCAGAGCCACGTTGATCCAGGCCATCCGCTCGCAGAAATCGGCGTCCGCGTCGGCATGAACACCAGCAGGGCATAGACCAGCCCCCCCATCACCATCGCCGCGATCACGATCTTCAGCACCCCACGAAGCACGTGCTGATCCACAAGGGCCGAGCCCGTGCCCACGCGCCGCAAAAGCCGCGTGCACAGCACCCACAGCACCACCGACTGAAGGATCGCACTGATCGACGTCGCCCACGCCAGACCCGCTTCCTTCAGCGGCCAGATCAGCGTGAGGTTCAATGCGACGTTGATCCCGATCATCGCCAGCGAGATCCGCATCGGCGTCATCGTGTCGCCTTGCGCATAGAACGCGCGGGTGAACACCTGATTGATCGAGTACGCCCAGATCCCCGTTGAGAACCCGGCCAGGACCATCGCCGACCGCTCCAGACTCGCCAGCGACCAACCGCTCTTGCCATGCCCATACATCACCGCCGTGATGTCATGGCGCACGAGCACCAGCCCGATGGTCGCCGGAACACCGACAAACAAGGCGATCCTGAGCCCCCGCCGCAGCGTGTCGGCAAACGCCTCCGGCTCCTTGGCATGCCTCGCCAAGAGCGGAAACGCCGCCGTCGCCACCGCGATGCCAAACACCCCCAGCGGAAACTGATACAGGCGACTCGTCAGCGACAAGATGCCGTTGCTGGAACCATCCAGCGTCACGGCCTTACCGAACATCGTCGGCCCGACCCAGATCGGCCACATCGCGATCACAGTGTCCAGCAGCGTGTTGAACTGCAGCGTCCCCAGCCCGATCGCCACGGGTCCGAACTTCTTGAGCATCCGCGTGCCCCGCTCGCGCACCACGCCCCACGCCCGCGTCCACCGCACCTGCCCGCGCAACAGCCGCAGGAAGAACAGCAGTTGCGTCACCCCGCTGAGCACCGTCGCCGCGCCGAGCGCATAGGCCACCGCCGGATCGCCCCGCGTGCCCGTGAACACGAAGTACACACCCGTGGCGATGATGAACGCGTTGAGCACCACCGGCCCGCTCGCCGCCGCTGCGTATCGCCCGTGCACCTGCAGCATGCCCGCCAGAATCGCCACCATGCAGATCATGGGCATGAACGGCAGCATCACCATCATCAGCTTGATCGAAAGCTCACGTTCGGCATCTCCCGGCGCCACCAGCAGCACCACCAGCAGCGCCAGCTCGATCACCACCGTCAACCCACCCGCCACCACCCCGAGCGCGGCCATCGTCAACGTCGCCAGCGCCCCCGCCTCGCGCGGATCTTTCCGGGCGGCATCGGTGTACTCCGGAATGAATGCCGCCGACAGTGCGCCCTCGCCAAACAGCCGCCGAAACATGTTCGGCACCGCAAACGCCGCCGCAAACGCCGAGTTTACCGGCCCATCCCCAAAGATGCGCCCCAGCATCACATCCCGCACCAGCCCACCCAGCCGCGATGCCAGGGTCATCAGCGACGTCGCCCGCACGGCCTTTGCCAGCGCATAGTGCCGCCCGCTCGAAGCTCGCTCCGTGTTCTGATCGCGCGTGTCCGACATGCCCACCCGATATCGGCTTTCGGGCCGTCAAAGGCCGAGTTCATCCCCCACGCACGAACAACCACCAGTTCAGCACCAGCACCGGCAGCAGCAGACACGCCGCGTACAGCACATATCCGAAGAACGAAGGCATCTTCACCCCAAGAAGCTTCTCCCCGGGAGCCGCCGACGCCTGCTGAGCGCGGGCATGCGTTGCATCCACGATCGACCGCACCATGAAGTTCGGCCCGTTGCCGATGTAGGTCATCGCCCCGAAGAACACCGCCCCAAGCGACACGGCCTCCAGAAAGTACACCCCTTTGCCAACAAGGGCATCACTTCCCGTGTGGTTGATCAGCGTGTTCACACCTTGTGCATTCAATGGCTGATCGATCATGCCAAGCTGCACCTGCAGCATCGACAGATACGTCGGCGCATTGTCAAGCATCGCCGACAGCGTGCCCGTTGCAAAGTAGAAATGTGTCGGCGTCGAAAGCCCAAGCTCCGGCGCATGCACCCGCAGGTATGCGAGCGCGGGAGCCATGGTGATGAAGATCCCCAGGAACAGAAACCCAACCTCCCGTGCCGGCTCAAACGTGAACTGATTCGCATGCCGGATCGACGGCCGAGCGAACACATACGCCAGAACCGCCATGATGATCTGGAACGTCGCCCCCACCGGCCACCCCTCGGCGATCCCCATCCGCGACAGCATCGGATCGATGAACACCCCCGCGATGATCAACACCAGACAGATCGCCGTCCCCGGAGAGGTCGCGATCAGCGTCCGATCAAGCTCCCCAGGCTGATCGATCGGCTGCGACTCGACAAACCGCGGCACACGCACATCCATCACAAAGAACACCGTGAGCAGAATCCCGTTCACCAGCAGCCACATGGGCCACAGTGTCTGCAACGTCCAGAAGAACGGCACCCCCACAAGGTATCCGATGTACAGCGGCGGATCGCCAATCGGCGTCAGGCACCCGCCGCAGTTGCTCACGATGAAGATGAAGAACACCGCATGGAACGGCCGCATCCGCCCCCGGTTCATCCGCATGAACGGGCGAATCAGCAGCATGCTTGCCCCCGTCGTTCCGATCACGTTCGCCAGCACCGCACCAATCCCAAGCAGCACCGTGTTCATCACCGGCCCCGACTTGTCGCGCACGTCGATCAGAATACCCCCCGACGCCACATACAGCCCCCCGACCAGCGCAAAGAACGCGTAATACTCCTTGATCGCATGCAGCAGGTCATGCCGCCCTCCAGCACCCATCGCCATCGCGACAAACGCAAGCACAAACCCACCAAGAAAGAACGAGACATCCGGATAGTGTGCGTGCCACCATCGCGCCGCAACCAACGGCATCACCGCCACGCTCAGCAGCAGCAGCGCAAACGGCCCGCACAACCACAGCGGCGTCTGCCCCGCCGTCACTGGCACCACTTGCGAGGCCCCGGCCCCCAGCGCAAGCCCGACGATCGCCGAGGTCACCCACAGCTTTGGACCGCTGAATCCGTGCGTGTGCTCTGCCGTGCTCATCGATCGCCTCCACGCTCATTCATCGTCCGCTTCCCGCGACCCGACATGCCGACAATCACCGCCGCCACGATCACCCCGATCCCGACACCCATCCAGTTCGCCTGCAAGTCATCCCACGCACAGTTCCTGCGAATCCACGGCACCGCCTGCAAACGCTCATCCAACGCCGCGTACCCGCACCCCATCAACGCCACGATCAGCAGTGTTCCCCACCGATCGATCGCCCCGGAATATCCCGTCGCCCACAGCAGCAGCGACCACACGCTGAACGCCCCCAGATGAACGATCAAGTCTGGCCGCTCAACCCCCTCGATCCGAACATCCAGCGCGGGCCAGTGCAACCCGACAAACAGCACGATCGCGTACACCCAGAACGCCGCACGCACCCAGCGGCGCGCCCGAACAATCACGCCAAGCACACCCGGCGTGTTTCCCCCCGCACCGCTCATGCCCGCGCCCCGGCGGCTTTCTCAGCACGCTTGGTCACCACCGCCGCGCTCGCCGGAGACGCTCCCCCATCCGCCCACATTCCGATCACCGCCTTGCCCAGCGCGGCATAATCCAGCGCACCCGGACAGAAAGGCGCGTACTGAAAGATCGTCTGCCCGAAGCTCGGGCACTCCGCCAGCTTGATATTCCGCCGGATCGGCGGCTGCAAAACCCGCGCACGCTTCCAGGGCGTCTCCTGCCCGCTCGCGCTCCCCGCGGCGAAGAACTCCTCCATGTCGCGCACCACTTCCTTCACGTGCGTCGACGTCGGATCATGCATGCACAGCACCACCCCAAGCACGCTCAGCCCAGGATTCAACGCCTGCCCAACCCGCTGCACCGTCTCCAGCAGCTTGCTCACACCCTGCAGCGCCAGAAAGTGCGCTTGCATCGGGATCAGCACCTCATCCGCCGCCACCAGCCCGTTCAGCGTCAGCACGCCCAGCGACGGCGGACAGTCAATCAGCACCGCATCAAACCGGTCACTCACCTTGGCCAGCGCCGCCCGTAACCGCGTCACACGCTCACCCGGCGCCAGCTCGCTCAGCTCAGTCTCAATCCCCGCCAGATCTGTCTCCGCCGGCAACACGCTCAGCCGCTCCGCCACCGCGAGGATCGCCGGTGACGGGTCCAGGGCTGAATCCCACAGCACGTCATACGCCGAGCGTGCACGCGATGCACCCCCCCCACTTTCCCCCTCAGCCCGCGGCCCCATCGACGCCGCGTCCACGCCCATGTGCAAGCTCGCATGCGCCTGAGGGTCCAAATCGACCACCAGCACGCGTTTGCCCGCATCCGCGAGCGCGGCGGCAAGATTCACCGTCGTCGTCGTCTTGCCCACGCCCCCCTTCTGGTTCATGAGCGCGACAACGCGCATCGCCTTTCGGCCCGTCCCTGGCACGCTGGAAACATCTTGCTGGCCCATGTCCCGCGAGTATACGGGCCCCGATCGCCCCATCACGCCTTCGTCGGCTCAACCCCGCCATTCCCATTCGCCGACGGCTGAACCGGCCCAGTGCCGTCCGGTCCCGCCCCGCCAGCGGCCGCACCCGCGGCGAGGGCCGACGCGGCCCGCTTGGCCTCGGCCTCGGCCATCTCCCGTTCGATGTGCTCCCGCCGACCGATCTTCAGCGCCATCACCCCGATGAACGCCGCCGTCACCAGCACCAGGGCATAGGTCACGCGCTGGCGGCCCTCGGAAAGTGCGATTCCCAATGCCGCAAACCCGCCGCCGATCGCATACAGGGCAAACACCGCCCCCTTCACACCCAGCGCCCGCTTGAGCATGTGGTGCAGGTGCTGGTCGTCGGCATCAGAGATCTTCTTCCTTGCCATCTTCCGCCGAACGATCGCCAGCGTCGTATCGATGATCGGAATGGCATAGATCACCAGACCCGCCAGCACCAGGTGCGTCTTGCCCGTATCCCCGAGCATCAGCACGATCACGATCGTGCAGAATCCAAGCAGCAGCGACCCGGTGTCTCCCAAAAAGATCGTCGCCGGGTTGAAGTTATGCGGCAGGAACCCCATGCACGCCCCGAGCACCGCCAGGCACAGCACGATCCGCGAGGCATCCCGCGGCCCGTCATCCACAAGTGCAAGCCCAAGCGCGATCACCAGCAGCCCAGCCGTCGCGATGCTTGTCACACCCGACAGCAACCCATCCAGACCATCGATCAGATTCGAAGCGTTGCACGCGCCGAGCACAAAGATCGCGATCACCGCCGTCCCGATCCAATAGATCACGTCGATGTTCAGCGTCGGACTGCCCCCGATCGTCATCGGCAGCGGAATCTGGATCAGAATCGTCTCAAACCCACCGCCGATCCCCGTCAGAGGAATCCCCACCGCTTTGGCGATCGGGATGATCAGCCCGGCGGCTACTTTCACACCAACATCTTCCACCGCCAGCGCGGCCGCCGCAAACAGCATCCCCGCGATCTTCGTTCGCGGATCGATCCCCACCACGTCATCCCACAACCCGCACAGCATGATCACCGTCATGCCCAGCAGCACCGAGATCGGCACGCCCCCGGGCAACAGCGATCCTTCATGCGCCGTCGGGTGAAACGTCACGAGACCATGAAACGGCGCGGAGTACGAAAACAGAATCCCCGCCAATATCCCCAGATACACCGCCACGCCGCCCAGATACGCGATCGGCACGCGGTGCACCTTTCGGGCCGCGCTCGGTCGATCCACCACCCCGTGTGAGATGGCCATCCGGCGCATGATCGGCGTCGCCACCAGCGCGACGACAAACGCCATCACGAACACGCCCATGTACCCGTGAAAGATGTCCAGTCGGCTGGAAGCACCGACCGCCGAGCTCGCCAGGTGCTCGATGTCCTTGCTGAGCGCATCGGCGCGCTGAGAGAGTTCGCGGATCCGCCCATCGACCTCCGTCGATGCCAGCGTCGCGCCGCCGCTCATCAGTTTGCTCACTACGCCCGTGATCACGTCCGGCTCTCCCGCTTCGCGCCCCGCTCGCGCATCCACGCGGCGGAGTCTCGGATCGTGTCCTCAAGCGACCGGCGTCGCTCGAATCCAATCGCCTGCCGAACTCTCGTCAGGTCGGGCACGCGCCGTTTCAGGTCCTCGAAGCCCGCAGCATACGCCTCGTCATACCCCATGAACCGCACACGCGACTTCGAACCTGTGACACGGATCACCATCTGCGCAAGATCGGCAATCGAGATCGACTCATCCGACCCAACATTGAACACCCGCCCGATACACCCCGGCTGCGCCAGCAACCGTGGCAACACCTCGGCCACATCACGCACATCGCAGAAGCACCGCGTCTGCCGACCATCGCCATACACCACCACATCCTCGTTCTTCAGCGCCGACGCGATGAAGTTTGGGAGCACCATCCCATACTCCCCCACCTGCCGCGGCCCGACGGTATTGAAGAACCGCGTCACGACCACCGGCAACTTGCTCTTGGCGTGATACGCGAGCGCAAGATACTCATCGATCGCCTTCGTGCACGCGTACGACCAGCGCGAGCGGCTGGTCGGGCCGTACACCACGTCGTCATCCTCGGCAAACGGCAGTTTCTCCGACTTGCCGTAGACCTCTGAACTCGACGCGATCAGCGTCCGCGCCCCAACACCCTCTTCGCCCAAAGGGCCGTGCCCCATCGCAAACCGCAGCAGATTGCTGGTCTCGATCACATTTGTCTCGATGCAGCGGATCGGATCATCCACCACCAGCCGCACGCCCACCGCAGCCGCGAGGTGATACACCTCGTCGAATCGCTCGCCCTTGCCAAACGCATCCAGCGCCCGCGACAGGTCGGCCTCGATGAACCGCAGCCGCGCGTGCGTCGTCGGCAGGTTCGTCCGCTGACCCGTCGAGAGGTTGTCAATCACCGTGACCTCATCCCCGCGGGCCAGGAGCAGTTCAACCAGGTGCGACCCGATCAATCCGCTTCCGCCCGTCACCAGAGAACGCGCGACAACGCCGGACGAAGTTCGTCCGGCGTCGATGGAGATAGTCTGCTCTCTGCGTTCGGGCAACGATCCGCCTCCTCGGGCCTGCTGCCCCTCCCCATGCATCTTCCGGCGCGGCCTTACGCCGCGTCGGCCCGGTGATACTCGTGCGTCGCCTTGATGTTCCCGCGGAGATATCCGCCCGCGCTCGCTCGGACGGCGTTGACAACCACGCCGAGGAACTCGCCTCGGCACTCGCCAAGCTGACCACGCAGCCGGTTCACAAGTCCGCGCTTCTCGCACATCGCGCGAACCACCATCACCACCGCGTCCACGCGATTGGCCAGCGCAAACCCGTCGCCGGCCACGATCGCCGGTGCCGAGTCCACGATAACGCGGTCATACTTCTCCGACGCCTCCGCAAGCACGCGCGCCATCGTCTCGCCCGCGAGCCGCTCCGGCAACGCGCGATTCGCCATCGTGCCGGCGGTCACCACCGACACGTTCGTCACGCTCGTCGTTCTCGCCACGTCGGCAAATGAGCCCGACCCGGCGAGCACGTCGCCAAGCCCCGGACCCTCGCTCAATCCGTACACCTTGTGCAACGCGGGCCGACGCATGTTGGCATCGATCAAGAGCACCCGCTCGCCCACACCGGCGCACGCAAGCGCCAGATTGCTGGCCACCGTCGATGCGCCGGAGCCGGGCATGCCCGCGAGCACCAGCAGCGTCTTGTGTCCGCCAGAATCCATCGCCTTGACGATCGGCGAGCGCAGCACGCGGAAGCTCTCGCTGGTGATCCCGGCCGGTGCGTCTCGGAACGCCGTGCCCAACGACGCTGGCTTGGTCGGATCCTCCTGAGCATCGGGAACGATGCCCAGCAGGCGAAGACGAGCCATCGCCGAAAGGTCGGCCGGCCCGCGAACACGCTGATCGAGAATCTCACGCAGCAGGACGAGCGCACCCGTCAGACCGGCAATCAGCACCACGCCCATCGGCACCATGATCACCAGCCGCGGAAAGCTCATCTGCTTGGGCTCCTGCGCCGGAACCAGCAGTCGCACGCGATCGAAGACCGAGTTGGACATGACCAGCGTGATCTGCTTCAGAGCTTCGTCGGCCTGGTTGCGTTCCTCGGTCAGGCGATTCACCTGATCGTCGATGTCCTTGAGCCGGATCCGCAGCTTCACCAGTTCCTGCTTGCGTTGCTGAACCTCTGCGAGGTCCTTCTCGAGTTGCTGGATCGAGGCCGCGAGCCCGTCGGCCGCGGTGCGAATCTCGTCCTTCCGCGAATCAAAGAGCTTGCGCAACGCACGGTTATACGACTCTTCACGCTCGCGCCCGATCGCCTTGATCCGGTGCTCCATCATCCGAATCGTCTCGTGCTCCTTGCCATACCCCTCGGCCATCATCGCCGCCACTTCCGCACGCATGTTCGCCATCTGCGAATCCATGCCCGCCACGACCGGATCCCGGTTGGCCGACTCGCGCAGCTCATCCGAGTACTGGATCACCCCGTCGGCCTGAGACATCTTCTCCATCGAGGCAAACTGCGACAGCAGGTTCGCCTGGCTGCTCTTGCTCCCGACCAGCTGCTCGCTCAGCCGAGCCACACGAACGTCCTCGGTCGCGATGCCCGCATCGAGGTCGGTCACGTTGCCGGACTCAAGCAGTCGGTCACGGCTGTTATTCAAGTCTTTGATCGCGCTGTCCACCGAGGTGATCTGCTTCGAGAGCACGTCGCGACGCGCCACCGACGTCGATTGTGCGTTCGAGCGCTGGTCTTCCTGATACACCCGCGTCACCGCCGCCACGATCGTCTGGACATCCTGCGGATTCCGCCAGGTCATCGACACGCGAAACAGCGACGACTGCGGCACGGCCCGCGTCGTCAGCGCTTTCTCAAGCTCCGGCTGGGCGACGAGCGTGTTCAACCGCCCGCCCACGAAATACTGCTGGGCCCACTTGGTCTGCTCGACCGTTGCATCGCGCAGCACCCGCTCCAGAATCGGCGTCGAGGTGATGATCGCCATCTGCGTGCCCATGAACCGCATGAGCTCGTCCTGCGAGATCACGCCCTGCCCCACCGCCAGCGCGCTCGTCGTCTCAGGAATGCACTGGAAGGTCGCAAACGCCGTGTACTGCGGCGAGACGCGGGCCAGCACAAAGTGTGCCGCCCCGCCCAGCACCGCGCCGATCACCGCCGAGGCGATGAGCAGCGGGTAGTACTTCTTCAGCAGCCGGATCGGGTCCAGCGCAACGCCGGACGTCGGCGCCGACGATGGCGCGACGCTCCGAACTGGAGCCACCGACGTGCGGACGGGTTGTGCGATGCTTGACATACGTGCATTCCTTCCGATCCGTCGTGGGCCGCGGGCAGCGACACACCCGGACCGGTTATCGGTCCTTCACATGTTCGCCGCGGCGATCCGCGGCGCATCTCACTCTCTCTGCTATCGGTCGAGGAACTAGGGGGCATCAATCGCCCGGTCCAGCTCCTGAACATCCGTCTGATAAAGCTCTGCGAGCGCGGTCTGCTTCAAAAGCAGATCCTTCACCACCACCGACAGCCGCCGCGCCTCAACCTTGTCACCCTTGCCAAGACGCGCCCGGGCGAGGTGGATCTGCAAAGGCACCCGCTCGGCGTCGTTCAACGCCTTGTTCATGCCCTCCAGAAGCACCTGCAACGCCTTGTCATAATCCTTCTTGCACAGGTACACCGCGCCCAGCGTGTCCCAGAACCCAGAGTTCATCGGGTTCGCCTTCAGCGCCTTCTCCGCAAACGGCAACGCCTCGTCACACTTGTTCAGCTTCACCGAGAGCAGGAACGACAAGTTATTGTTCAGCTCCGGACTCTCTGGATCGTACTGCAAACCCTTCCGGAAGCGCTCCGTCGCCTCGTCCCACTTCTTGTCCTGATACGACATTGCTCCGAGCAGCGTCCACACCGCCGCACGCACCGGTGTTGCAGCGCTCTCCGCCAGCTCTTCCAGCGACTTGATCGCGGCGTCCTTCAACTCCGGCTGACGCGCCCGCAGCTCCGCGGCTCGAAGCGCGAGGAACCCGGTGAACTTCGTGCGCGTCTCCAGCCGCGTGAGCGCGGCGAGCTGATCCGGCACTTTCGGATACAACTGCGACACGCAGTTCATGAACACCGTGCACGACTCGCGATTGTTCGGATCAACCATCCCCAGCGCATCGCCCAGTGTCCGCGCCGCATCGGCGGTGCGGCCCTGGGCAGACTGAATCTGCGCTCTCAGCAGACGACCCGGCAGCGATGTGGACATGCCCTGCACGTCGGTGCTGTTAAGGATGTTCTCGGCGCCAGTCGCATCACCAGCTCGCAGCGTCGCCTCGACCAGCGTCAGCCCGATGTCCGGCGCCTTGCGCACGGCCCAGATCTTCAGCAGGTGCTCCCGGGCCTTGTCCCAGCGATTCACCCGCGCCCATGCCTGGGCCGCACGGCCATTCCACGCTGTGTTCCCGGGAAACCGCTGCGCTCCTGCCTCATACGCCTCGGCAGCGTCGTTCAGCCGTCCGATCTCTTCAAACAGTCTGGGCAGCGCAAGCCGCAGCGTCTCGTTCTCCGGCTCGATATCGACCGTCTCTCGCAGCAGCGATACCGCGCGAGCATCATCGCCCCGCATGCGTGCCATCCGCACCAGCCGCACGCGCCCGACCACGTTCTGCGGCGCAACGCGCACCATCTGCTCATAGTCTGCCTCGGCATCTTTCCAGCCGCTCTCGTCGGCCGCTCTGAAGTCGCCGCGTTTCAGATACACCACCGGGTTCTTCGGGTCCGCGGCGACCGCCGCGTTGTAGAGCGAGATGGCCCTCTGCCGATCGTTCTGCCCCGACGCCGCCTCGGCCTGCAGCAGAATCACCGTGGGATCGGTCTTCCCGCTCGGGCCCATCTCGTCGATGACCTTCTCCATCCCCGCATAGTTCTTGTTCGCCAGATAGCACTCCACGATGCGCTTCCGCACCGCGTTGCCGGTGTCCTCGCCGCCCGTGCCCAGAACACGCACGTACGCCTCCGCGGCCTTGTCATACCGCTGGATCTGGAAGTTCATGTCGCCGATCTCGCGATCGACCATCGCCAGCTTCGCGTCCTGGTATTGCCGACCCTCGTCGAGCACCTTCATCGCTTCGTCGGGATTGCCAAGCTGCAGAATCAGCCGCCCGGTGTTGATGTACAGCGATTCCGATCGCTTCTCCTTCTGCTGGCTCTCGATGAACTGCTTCAGCAGCGCAACCGCCGCCGCCGTGTCACCCTTCTTGGCCTTCCAGCTCGCCTCGATCTGCACCGCGATCGGATCGCTCGGGTCCTCGCTGCGAAGCGTCTTGATCTCCGCCTCGGCCTCATCCAGTCGATTGGCATTCACCAGTGCCGACGCGAGCTGCGACCGGTTGCTTCGGTCTGCCGGCTTGCGCTGCGCGATCACCTTGCGCGCCTGCACGGCCTTGTTCGGATCGCCGCCCGGTGCCTGCTGCTCAAGCGCGAGCGCAATCTCGGCAAAGTCCGGATCACCGGCAAGCCGAGACTCGCTCTTGCGAGCCACATCCAGCGCCTCGACAAGCTGCCCCTGGCGGATCAACGCCTTCAGATACGCAACCACCGAGATCGAGTCATCGGGCTTGATCCCCACCGCGGTGCGGAGCGCGTTCACCGCCTCGGGCGTCTTGCCCTGATCCAGCAGCGACATGCCCAGCAATCGCCAACCCGGAAGGTTCAGCTTGTCTCGACCGACCAGATCGGTCAAGATGCCGATGGCCTCCTCGATCCGGCCCGCCGCGATCGACGCGCGGGCCTTGAACACCAGCCCGCCCGCACGATCGATGTTCAATCGCTCGGCGTCCTTGGCAAGCCGCTCGATCCGCGGAAGGTCCTTGCGAATCATCGCATCCGTGAATGCAAGCTCGAACACCCGCGGATCCTCGGGCGCGATCTTCACCGCCTCCTCAAGGTACTTCCGAGCTTCCTCCGGTCGATTGGCCCGCATCAGCACGTCATAGCGGCTGAGGTTCTTCACCACGTCGGTCTGGTTCGATTTGTCAATCGACTCAAGCGCCGCCACGATCGGGTCCTGATCCACTCGCGAGCGCATCTGCTTCAGCAACTGGTTCTCGGGGTTCTTGGCGAGACCCGCGTCAAGGGCCGTGCGTGCACCCGCAACGTCTCCCGTCTGAAACAGCAGGTTCGCCATCATCACCGTCAGCCGCGCCTCACCGGGGCTCTTCTTCAGGCCCTCGCGCAGGATCCCGATCGCCTTGGTCGTGTCGCCCGTCAGGCCGCTCATGGCCTTCTGCACTTCGATCAGCGTTCCGGCGACAGGGTCCTTGGTGTTGCCCGTTGCCATCTCCTGAACCGTCTTGGCCATCGTCTGCAGCGCGGCGTTCTCCGGCTGCATGAGGGCAAGAAGCGAGAGGTGCTCATACGCCTCGCGATAGTTGCTGTCTTCCATCTCGATCTGCCCGAGCCCCGCCAGTGCGCGGATGTTCTGGCGATTCAACTGCAGCACCCGCTTGAACTTGTCCTTGGCGATGCCCTTCTGGCCCTGGCGGGCAAGCAGGTCGGCCTCGATCGCCACCATGCTCTCGTCGTTTTCACCCGTCTGTGCGTTGTACGCCGTGATCAGCGTGCGCGCCCCGGGGATGTTGTCCTTGATCAGCTCCATCCGCCCATCGATCGACAGCAGCGGCGCCGACCCCTCGCCCAATCGGGCGGCGAGATCCTTCCGCTTGTCCTTCATCACCTGCACCCACTGCTCACGCTTCGCCGGGTCGCGCTCGCTGGACCAGGCGTCCCACGCCGCATCCACCTGCGTCTTGATCGCCTCGGATCGCAGGCCGTTGATCATCAACCCCTGCATGCTCAGCGGGCGGTCCTTCAACTCGACGACGCGCTGCGCGATCTCGATCGCCTTCGTGGCGTCACCACGCTGACGCTCCAGCTTCGCCCATGCCAGCAGGAACAATCCGTTGTCCGAATATCCCTTGGCGACATGCTCCAGCAGCGGGTCCATCGCCTTCATATCACCGTTGGCAATCGCCCACAAGGGCGCGAGCGACATCGCGCTCTCGATCGACGTCTTCTCGGGCGGATTCGCCAGCATCGAGTCGACGATCTCCTTCAGCACCGGCTTCGCGGCCTTCAGAAGATCCAGCCGCGTCGCACCCTGCGGCATCGTTTTGGCGATCTTCGCCAACTCGAACTGCGCGAGCTCCATGCGCGCCCGCTGCGCGGTCGGCACCGCCTTCACCATCTCCGCAAGCCGAGTCTCGGCCGACTTCTCCAGCGTCTCCGCCTCCGTCGCCCGATCCAGCCCGCGCGCCCGCGATGCCTTGGCAAGCTCGATCCCCGAGGCCGCCACCACCGCGTCCTCATCGTTCGGATTCACAGCGAGCGCGGCCTTGAGGTCATCGAGCCCAGAGTCCAGCGCCTCGATCCCGATCTGCGAGTTGGCAATCAACTGGCCGTACACGCCCAGACCGCGGAACCGACGCAGCGCGTTCTTGCCCTTCTCATCACCCTGGAAGAACTTGATCCGTTCCTCATACTCCTTGACAAAGCTCTCCCACCCCGCCAGACTCGGAAACGTCTGCCGAGTCAGTTGGTATCGCTCTTCCAGAAACCGCTGATACGTCTCCACATTCGTCCGCTCGGCGTCGCAGAGCGCATTGAGCGCGACCAGGTAGCTCGCGCGATAGGCCTCCTCATATCGAGACTGCGTGTCCGGCACGCTCTTTTCCAGAGCACCGAGCCACTTGCGGATCCACGGGCCGTTGCCCTTGTCCTTGTTCACCGCGCGACCGTAATACATGATCGCCTTCGGGATGTCGTTGGCCGCCATGGCCTCGTCGCCCTTGGTGATCTGCTGCGCGCCGTCGGCCGAGATCGCCTTCGCGCCGACGTACACAACGACCGCCAGCAGCACCAGCAATCCGGCGCCGAGTCCCAGCACGAACTTCATGTTCACTTTCGAGGCCATGTCCGATTACCTTCCCTGTCAGAGTCACTGGGCCGACGGGTTGATCGCCCGCCGCCGTTGGTCACTTCCCACGATGCGTTCAGTTCTTGCCCCCGCCCGCGTTCTTCTTGTTCAGCGGGTTGTCCGGCGGATAGTCACCGCGGATCACATCCGTCCAGTCCGGCACGCACAGCATGATGTCGCCCATCAGCTCGCCCAGCAGCGATCCCGCCGCCTGCGCAAGCTCTTCAGCACTCTGCACCTGTGTGCTCGACACCTGCACTTTCATGTAGTACGCGTAATAGCTCTTCAGATCGAACGCCAGCAGCCGCACGCCCTCGGCATTGGGCGTCAGCCCGCCGTTGGCGATGAAGAAGTACCCCGCAAACATCCTCTGCTTGCTCCGCGGATCGCGATACTCGCTCACACGCAGCGTCAACTCCTCAATGCCCCGCGGCAGGCGCACCCGGTTGCCCGGCGCGGCGGAGTTCGGCCCAAGCCGCACGTTGCGGATCACGATCTGCTCATCACCCAACGCACGCCGCAGATCACTCGTCGCCGCGTCGTCCACATTCCAGCCGCTCTGATCGATCGGCACCGGCACGAACATCGGTCCGGCCTTCAACTCCATGCCCCCGCCCACCATGCAGCGTTCCGGCACATGCGGCACGGTGTCCACCATGCCCGTGTAATACGCCAGGTGCAACTCGAGCGCGAGCGGACGCTCCTTATTCTTCGGATTCGTTTCAACATAGTGACGCGACAGATAGTTTCGCGTGCCAAGTTCCTCGAGCACCTCCACCGGCATGATCTGGTCCTTGCCGATCTGCTTCCAGGACGGCGTCTCGGTCGAGACCGACGCCGTCTTGCGGTCCACCTCGATCGCTTCCTTGCGCGTGTGCAGCTTGAGCGCGGACACCGCTGCACTCAGCCCGCCCGCCGAGACGATCAGCAGCCCAACGCTCAGCACGAACGCCGGATGTCGCAGTCTGCGCCAATCCATCATGCGCCTCCCTTGATCGTGCCCTTGATCGCCGCGGCTACTGCGGGTTGATCGGCCTTGGGCTTCTCTTTCAATTCATCCGGCTCCGGCACCGCCTTGTGCAGCGCGACCAGCACGCCCAGATAGATGAAGAACCCCGGGATCAACAGCACCGTGCCGATGAGCGTGTGCGCGTCGCCCTGAGACAGATCGGCATTGCGCATAGATGCCAGCCCGAGCACCGCAACGCGAATCACATTCAACCCCACCGCCACCGGAATCGCCATCGCCACCAGCACCACACGCTTCCACCACGTCCGCGTCCCCACCAGCGCGACCGCTACGCCAAGCGCAAGAAACGCGATCACCATCCGCATCCCCGAGCACTGCTCGGCCACATTCAGCGGGTGCGAAGGCCCGCTCGGCATATCCACATAGATCACGTTGCCCGAGATGTCGCAGCTCACGCCGATCATCCGCAGCACAATGAACCCACCCGTCGCGGCCATGTCCTGCAGCGGATACGTCACCAGATTCATCACCATCTCAGGAATGGTGATCCCGAATCCGAGATATGCGACTGGCCAGAAGAGATGCCGCATTGCCGCAGGACCGGTCAGCAGCAGCACCAGCCCGAACACCGTCAGCACCAGCGCAAGCCCCTGACCAAAGTGGTTGGGCACGCCGACGATGAAGTACACATAACACCAGATCCCCATCGCAATGGGAACCAGCCCGGGCCAGAACGCCTCGATCCGGACCTTCATCAGCCCCGATCGACCCTGCCAGAGCAGGTACAAGCTGATCAATGGCACCAGATACACGTGCGACCAATCCCCGCTCGATGCCGAGTGCTCGTTCTGCACCAGAAACCACCGCACAAACAGCAACACGACCGAGATCGTGAGCACGCTCAGCATCACGATGGTCGTCGGGTCAGCCATTCGGGCCAGAAACGAATCACCCGCCGGCTTGGCGCCGGTCGAAGGGGATGGCTTGCTGGTCGCCGAGGCGGTGGTCACGCGTGAGTTCCGAAAAGACTGTGCAAAGAGCGCCCGAGACCGAAGAGAAAACCCGCACGAGCGCAAACAGACGATCTGCTTACGTCCCAGCCCCGCGATTGTTCAGGCCGGGGGCCGCTTTCCGCCGGATGCTGGCCCATCCAGGCCATGCGTCCGAAAGTGTTGTGTTGTGCAAGCCCGGGCTCCGCCCGATCCCTCAAGCATCCATGCTCCGGGTCAACCGTGCAGGCCCCGGACGTCGGCAACCGAGAACTAGAAGTTGCGGATGCCGGCTCGGGGGCCGAAAACCTCGCCTTCAAAGTTCCGATCCAGAATAAATCCAAACCCGTAGGACGCCCGGAAACCACCCCGGATGACCGCCAGCGGCGTGGCCCAGAAGTTCGTACCGACGTTCACGCGGTCGTCGGGCTTCAGCACGATGTCCGGCGCAGTCCCCTCGGCGATCGCCCGCGCATCCACGCGGATCGTCGCTTGACGCCCCTCGCCCACCACACGGGTGATGTCCACACGTTCAGGGATCGCAATCCCCGACAGTCCGCCCGCGGTATCAAACGCGCGAAGCAGCGTTAGCTTGCCATCCGACGGCAGCGAGTACGGCCCCGGGCGTGCCACCTGACCGGTCATGTACACAAGACCGCCCCGCGGCACCGGAAAACGAATCACATCGCCCGCTCGGACCACGATGTTCACATCCGCAGCACCCGCAAGCAACGGCGCAATGGGCACCTTGATCACGCGCTGCGTCACCAGGTTCTGGCCTTCGCTGGCCCCCATGGAGCCACCTTCGCCGGCCTTGACCCACTGCCCATTGGCAAACACCCATCCGCCGCCGGCCGACGCCGACACGCGCGATGAGTCAGGAAGGTCGATCGCGGGCGCGCCACCCACCGGCTCGTTCATCATGTCCGCCGACCCTGACAATCCCGGCGATGGCTCAGACTTCTTCGGCTGGCTCAGATCATCGATCAGCTTCAGCAGGTCCTCCCCCTTCGCGGGGTCGGCATCTTCGGGCCTTGGCTGGTTTGTCGATGTCCCGAATCCACGCTTGCGCGTCGGCTCGGGCAGCGGCACCTTGCCTGCCGCCTCGTCACTCAGCGGCACCTGGCGAATGACATACAGAAACGGGAGCGACTCATTGAAAGGCCCCGCAACGCCCACCGCATCCAGCAGGCGATAGTCCGGAGCCGGGACAAAGAACGTTCCGGGAGTCGTCACCGCACCAAGAATCGAGAACGTCTGTCGGCGCTGGCTCCGCGGATTCACCGTCACCGTGGGGCGATCGCGAATCTGCTTGTCCTGCACCGCCTTGGCGATCGCCTCCGCAAGCTCGATCGTCGTCTTGCCCTGAGCACGAACCGGCGGGAGCAATGGCAGCTCAATGAACCCACGCTGATCGATCGCCCGCTCAAAGGGTTCTTCCTGACCCGGGAGATAAAAGTCACGGATCCGAATCTCAACCTGATCGCCCGCCGCGAATCGGTAGTTATCCACTTCGGGAATCAGATCGCCCGCCGTCGGGGGGCTCGACTGGACATACTCCGTGGGCTCATCCTCGATGGCACTGAGGCGATCGAGCACGGGCATGATCACCGGGGTCTTCTCCCAGCGTCCGAGCACGCTCGGATCTATGAACGAGTCGGTCTCGCAACCCGACAAGACACCGATCCCCGCTCCAGCAAGGGCCAGCATGGCCGCTACACGGCCAAGTCGCTTGATGGTCCGAATCTGCCTGCGGGCGTCAATCTGCACAAGGCGCTCCTTCACATGCCCAACGGTTCCGAAGTCGAGTCTGTTGGGCGATCTACGTCCGAGAACGGGGCGGAAGTTTGCCCCCACAAACCGTGAGGACCGAAAAAGCCGCCAAGAGTAGTCCACCAAGGCCAACAAATCCGGTTTTTCGATTCCACGCGGGTGACCCAAACGGCCCGAGAACCGCGCGTGAAACAATCCATCGGTTGTCCCGCCCCTTTACGTGAGAACAGGGGTGCTGAAGACCCCGGTCGTCGTTATCGACCGTTCCGGACCTTCCGGGCACAACTTGCGCCGACTCTGACATCCGGAAACGCTACGATCCGATTCGCCTCCACCCGCGCTCGTGATTCCTCCTATGAGCAACACGCCAGCCGACGCTGCCATCGCCAAGACCCTCGCGCGACACCCGCGCCCACTCGGTGGCGATCCCCTAAAAAGGGTGGATCAACCCGTCATTTCCCTCAGCGGCCTCGTCCTGAATAACGCCGAGAACGCGCAGCAGCTCAGCCCAAAGAAAAAACCCTCTTGGCTTCGCGCCAAGGTACCGGGCGGCCAGGGCTATGAGCGGCTGAAGGGCATCGTTGACCAATACAAGCTGCACACCGTCTGCCAGGAAGCCGGATGCCCCAATATGGGGGAGTGCTGGGCCCGCGGTGTCGCCACGATCATGATCCTCGGCGATACCTGCACGCGGTCGTGCGGGTTCTGCAACGTCAAGACCGGTCGGCCGGCGACATTGGACAAAGACGAGCCACGGCGTGTCGCGGAATCGCTCCGATTGATGTACGAGCACGCCAAGCTCAAGCACATCGTCATCACCAGCGTGAATCGCGATGAGCTTCCCGATGGCGGGGCGGCGATCTGGGCCGAGACGATCGTCCGCGTCCGCGAGGCGTGCCCAGGGATGAGTGTCGAAGTGCTGATTCCGGACTTTGAGGGCAACTGGGACGCGCTGGAACTGGTGATGGCCAGTGAGCCGCACATCATCAATCACAATCTGGAGACGGTGCGTCGGATGTACCCCGCGGTACGTCCGAGCGCGAAGTTTGATCGCTCGCTGGAACTGCTCCGCCGCGTGAAGCAGGGCGGACTGGTGGCCAAGACGGGCATCATGGTTGGCATCGGCGAGAAGGATGAAGAAGTGCTCGCACTGCTCGACGACGTGCTGGCGAGCACACGCACGGACAACGGATCGTGCGACATCCTGACGATCGGGCAGTACTTGCAGCCGACGCGGAATCACCTGCCGATTGATCGGTGGGTGACGCCGGAGCAGTTTGCGGTGTACAAGGCCGAGGGCCTGTCGCGCGGATTCCGGGTGATCGAGAGCGGGCCGCTGGTGCGGTCGAGCTATCACGCGGATCATCAGGCCAATGAGCTGACGGATATCTTGCAGAAGCGATGATGCACATCCGAGGCCTGGGCGCGAGCCCTGGCACCGTTGGCGCAGTGCCTGGCAGGATCGCGGGCCAACTGGGTGAAGCGAGAGTTGGGGTTTATGCCGTTTCGGTTCAGGCACCTCGCTCGGCACGATTTTCAAGGCCGTACGCGGAGAACCGGAGGGAGCGGAGGAACGCGGAGGTCGATTCTGAGAAGCATTGATCGAGAGGTCTCGGATCGTGCATCGAGCAGAGACTCTCCTCCGCGCGCTCCGACCCTCCGAACTCTCCGCGTTCGCGATCATCTGACCCTTCGAGCGCGAATGTCCGACCGAGTTCGTATTACTTGTGGTCGTTGGTGCCCGGGCTTGCGCCCGAGCCTCTGATTGAGTGCTGATGGAGCGCGATGGCGGCGAGTGACCACACCGTGAGATTCAGCACGAGCGGGATGGGCAGATCGCGCAACACACCCTCAGACCACACACGTGCAACGCCCATGAGCGTTGGGTAGAGCGGGATGAGCAAGAGGCCCCAGCCGTGCAGGAAACCGAGCGGCGATTTACCGATGTTCATGAACACCAGCGCGAAGACCGCCGGGAGCATGAAGACGTAATAGTGCCGATGGCACATCGGCGTGGCGGCGAGCATGACGGCGCAGAGCATGCCGATGCGGAGCGTGATTGCCAGCGCGTCGTCGCGCCGCGAACGGCCGATGAGGAGCGTGGCGATCAGCAGGCCGATCGAGATGGCGAGATGGACGGGCTTGACCCACGGCGCGGGCTCGGCGGGGCGATCGCCGCGGGGCGTGGCCATGTGCATGAGATTGTGCAAGACGCCCTGGATCGCGAGATTGTCGGTGTTCTCGAATCCTGCGCCGTGCTGCAGTCGCTCTTCGCTTCCTGAAAGGCCGGCGAGCAGCACCTTGTCGGTGAACGTCCACGTGTACTCGTACGCCTTGGTGGGGCCGAAGATGAGCACGGGCGCGATGATCATCACGAACACGCCGCACACGCCATACCCAAAGATCGTGCGCCAGCCGCGGCGCGTGAGCACATCGAAGACAAGAATGCCTGGGATGACCTTGATGCACGCCGCGGCGGCCAGGCAGACGCCCGCCCAGAACGCCGGGCCCAATCGCGCGAGCTTCGCGGCTGGCTCCTGCACGCGTCGCGCGGCCTCAGCCAGCAGATAGATCCCGGCACAGATCAGTACGAGCATCTGCAGGTTGATCTGCCCCTTGCTGAGCGTGGACCCGAAATCCGGCGCGAGGCAGAGCAAAGGCCAGAAGCGGATGTTCCACCATCCGCCGCTGGCGGGCGTGAGCGAGCGAATGTGCGGATCGGGCGAGCCGCGGGTGAGTGTTCGCGCCAGCAGTTCGATTGATGCGACGGCACAGAGCACGCTGAACGCATACCAGATCGCGACCGAGACCCAATACGGCAGATATCCCGGCGTTCGATGCTCTCTCGCATCGATTGCGCGCGAGGGCAGCGGCTCAGCAATCGGCGCATCGGCGAGAGGAACAAACGTCGCGGCAATCGCTGGCGGGTAGATGTAGCGCCACCCGTTCTCATCCGAGATCGACATCGGATCAACGCCCTCGCGCACGGCCCAGCCGGCCCGGAAAAACACCCCGGCATCGGTCATGCGCCGCTCGCTGAACGCCGAGCGTTTGACGGTCACATAGCCAAAGAACACGGCGAACACGAGGAACGCGACGATGGCGTATGGCTCCCACGAAGGGCGAATGCCGACGCCGGGATGGCCGAGCGGAGCGCGAGGTGTTCCTGAGGGCATGGACGATCATTGGTGCGCCGCGGGCGGCAGGGACCCGATAAGCGGTACGTGCCTGAGACGGCGCGGTGCCGCAACGCCTGCCGAGGAACCGTCGATCGACGCGACACGGAATCACCTCACGAAGCGCGCACAGGGGTCTTGTGACAGCATCGCGCGAGGGCCTCGATCGGCTCCGCAGAAAACTCGAGCAGTGAATCGCCCGCTGCGGCAAGACAGACGCCCAGCACGTCGCCAACGGCCCCTGATGGGCGTACACTTGCCCCGCGAAAAACCCGTATCCACGGAGAGGTGGCAGAGCGGTTGAACGCGCCGGTCTCGAAAACCGGTACACGGCCTAGCCGTGTCGGGGGTTCGAATCCCCCCCTCTCCGCTTTCGACAGCCCTTGCTCACGCAAGGGCTGTTTTCATAGGCACTTGCGCGAGGGGCGTGCACGAGTCACCCGCCGTTGCCCCGGAACGGCCACAGTGCCAGTTGTACGGACCTTGTTCTTCGCCATACTCGCGAACCGGATCAGCAACGGCTTTGCCGCGGCGGTGCCCCGTTCATCGCCCAACACCATCTCGCGGCCCATGCTCGCAATCTCGCAGAGCAAAACAAAGAACCGGGCAGAGACTTTGCGTGTCGTCTCTGCCCGGCGAAGGAGGGCGTCATAGGTTGGCGACGCTGCCTTTGTTTTCTACATCATCGGCGGAGAGACCCGCTCGTGCAACACTCTTTGCACGACGCCATCAAGTCCCGCCGCTGCGAGCGTACAGACCGTCAGTCGACTTTCGGTGATTCCACGATCGGGCGACTCGTCTCTGTGCCGCCCGATCAAGGTGCTCACGTCTGCATCGTCTGACCGCCCGCCACTCACGCCGCCTTGGCACGGCGGCGGATTCGGCCGACCGTCCGCTGCGACTGTTCGGCGCGGCGCTCGGGCTCCAGCAGCAGCAGCTCCACCATCTCCATCGGCGACGTTGCCCACTGATCAGCACCGATCTCTTCCGCAAGCCCCTCGGCGCGGTTGAAGACTCCGCCGCCCACGGCGATCTGCGTGCCCGGTGCCGCTCCGATCTCAGCCAGGGTGTCGATGATCCCGCGGATATCCGGCAGATCGCTCGCCGATGAGCAGAACATCAGCAGCACATCGGGCTTCTCGTCGTTCACGCGACCGATGATCTCGTCGGCCGCGACGCCCGCGCCCCCGAAGAGCACGCGATAGCCGCCGGCCTCCAGCAGATCGACGGCCATCTGCGCCCCAAGCTCTTCGTTCTCCGCGTTGCCGCAGAACGCCAGCACGGTCTTGTCCTGCGTGTAGTTGAAGGTCATCCGCGCCGCGTTCTGATCCACGAGCTGACGCATCAGCCGAACGGCCATGTGGTGGTTCATCCGAGAGAGCTGGTCGGCGCGATACAGCTTCTCGATCATCTGATGCGTGGGCCAGAAGAGTTCAGACACCAGGGCCTCCGGCGAGCCGAGCACGCCTCTGGCCTGATCGACAACCTGACGCGTCGCCGGGCGATCGCCGGTGATCAGCGTTTCGAAGAACCGTTCAACAAGCGCTTCGTGAGCCATGACCATCATCTCCTTGAGAGCAAGCAAAAGGGTTGCGTGTTGATCCAACCCATCCGGGGCCGGCCTTGGGCACCCTGCACTCGAACGCCGAGTGCCGGTTGCCGAGTGCCGACCGCCGCACTCGACCGCGAACTATCGAGCCACGCCCCACGCGATGACGGAATTCACCACCCCGCGATTTTGCATCGCGTCCGAGAACGCGCGGCGCGGCAAGACCTGCCGCACGCGTCACATAACACGCCGGAGCGCACACACTGCGCACATTGCGATCGGAATCGCGCAATCAGTGCGCAATCAAGGGCTCGCCGACCCCTCCGCCCGCCAAGATGGGCCCACTTCGCGGCCGTGGAGTCTGCAAACCACCATCTTTGTCGGCCGAGCGTCACGCTTGTGTCCCAGCACGCCGCCTCCCCGCTTTCGCACGGCGTGCACACAAACGTTGCCGTCGGCGCAGCGAGCGGGGCGAGCCAGCCACCGGTCGGGGGCTTGTTTGTTCTGCCTTTTGCTACCCAATGCCGCGCCACGAGCTGTTCGCTCGTGGCGCGACTCAGAGAATCAACTCGCAAAAGTCATAGTTCAGCAGCCGCCCGCGAACCAGGCGTTGAGGAAGGCGAAGATGTCCGGGGTGCCGGGGGTCGTGGTGCCGTCGCCGCCGACCGTGGCGAAGGGGCTGCTGGCGAACCAGTCGTTGAGGAAGGCGAAGATGTCAGCGGTCTGGATGCCCGCAGTCTTGTCATAGTCGGCGTAGCAGCAGGGGGAGGTCGCCGAAGTGCTGCTGCAGGCCGAGGCAGAAGTGCTGAAGCTCGCGCCCCACTGGGTGCCGCTGGTGGTGCAGGCGGCCAGAGCGATGGTGGCGTTGCAGGTGGCTCCGCGGCAGCAGACCCCGGTCGTGGTGGTGCTCGCGAGCGTGCCGGTGATGCGCACGTCATCGATGAACGCCTCAGCCGATGCGCCGACGAAGGCGCCGGCGGCGACGTTGATTTCGACGAAGGCCGAGTAGACGTCGTTCGGCGGAGCACCGAAGGCCGGGACGGTGAGGGTCTGCGATGTGAAGGCCTGATACTGGCCGCTTGTGCCGGTATTGATCACGCCGAGGGGCGTAGCGGCGACGATCGCGCCGCCGGCGTTGAGAATGCGGAGGACGTAGAAGCCGACGCCGCCCGGGCCGAGGTTGTACTTGCCGCGATAGCTCAGCGTGACGGGCGTGTTTTCCTGCAGCGAGGGCAGGCCGCCGTCGCTGGTGGTGTTCTGCTGGACGGCCGCGTTGCCGCCGATGGCTTCCTGTCCGAAGGTCAGGAGGTGGTGAGCGAATCCGCCGGTGCGCGGCATGGTTGAGTCACGCTCGGAGAGCGAACCGGGGCCGCCGGAGACGGCGACGGTCCATGCGAAGGACTCCGTCGGTCCGCCGAGGCCGGCCGTTTCGAACCCGCCGTTGGTTGCGATGTCGGTGACGACGGGGCAGGTGTTCGGCGTGCAGGATGTGGAGTTGCCGAGGTAGTTGTCGGTGCATGCGGCCTGCGTCGTGACGGAGCAGGTTCCGGCCGGCGCACAGCACGCGCCGGTGACGGGCGGTGCACATGGGTCCGGGGAGCAGGTCGTGTTGTCGCCCTGATACGTGCCGGTGCAGGCGGCCTGCGTCACTGAAGAGCAGACCGTGCCCACACAGCACGCGCCCGTGACTGCGCCGCCGAGGATCGTGCCGTTGATGCTCACATCATCGATGTGGGCTTCGGCGGACGAGCCCACGAACGCGCCGGCGGCAACGTTCAACTCGATGAACGCGTAGTACGCGTCGTTCGGCGGTGCGCCGAACGCGGGTACGTTGATCGGGCCGATGTTGAAGTTCTGGTATGCGCCGCCGGTGCCGTTGCTGATGACCCCGAGCGGAGTCTGAGCGACGATACCGCCGCTGCTGTTGAGGACTCGAAGCACATAGAACCCGACGCCGCCCGGAGTGAAGGTGTATTTCCCGTAGAACGACGCGCTCAGCGTGGTGTTCTGCTGGAGGGCGATCGCGTTTGCGGCGCTGTTCTGGGAGGCGGACGAGTTGCCGCCGATGGCGGCCTGGCCGAACGTGACGATGTGATGCGAGAAGCCGCCGGAACGCGGCATCGTTGCGCTGCGTTCGGAGAGCGATCCGGGGCCGCCGGACGAGGCGGTGTTCCAGTTCAAAGACTGCGTGGCACCGCCGGTGCCTGCAGACTCAAAGCCGCCGTTGCTGACAACCTCCGACCCCAGTGCGATGCTCGGAAGCGCGGCGAAGACCGACACCATCAGAAGATTGGGCAACAGTTTCATCGTCTTGTCTCCTAGAGCTACAACTTCCGAACAACAACCAACCTGCGGGCGACCAAAGTTCTCGGTGCCCGCGTTGAGTAAACAGTCCCGGAACATGTTACAGAAACACGGGAGTCAACGCAAGGCCGTTCGCTCGGGATTTCTCGATCAATTCCCCAACCCTCGGCAGGTGGCCCGATCTCGCCCAGACGGCACCTGCCAAACGCGCCACCACCTCGCGGCTCTGAGCGAATGCCATTCAGATAAGGAATCTCGGCGATTCGTACGGCGTGTGTGCGGCGCGAACAAAGGCTGACTTGCGCGA
>JAIEOW010000145.1 GCA_019750095.1 Phycisphaerales bacterium | reverse complement strand
TGGGCATCGGCCAGCACCAGGCCCAGCACGCCTGGGTAGTACTCGAAATAGGCCACGGCGGTACGCCCACCCGCATTGCCCGCCACACCCCGCGGCTTCAGCCGCTCCCGCCGTTCACTCACCATCGTCGCGATCGTCTGATAGTCGACGTCGGCGATTTGTGCCAGCCGCTTGATCACCAGTTGATACCGCAGCTTGTCCACCCGCCCAAGCCCCAGTTCGACCAGTCGGCTGACATAGTCATCGATCGCCCGCGTGCGTGCCGACAGCCCGCTACCCGCCGTCTGCGCACGCATCCGGGCAAAGAGCAGTTCCAGCGGATCAATCGCCGCCTTCAATGCGGTCTCCAGCACGCTCTTACCGCCCTCGCGCTTCAGCAGCTCATCCGGGTCCTTCGCATCGGTATGGGCCGACAGCATGGCGATCCGCACATCGATCGGCTCGGCGAAGAACACCTCGACAGCCCGTTCCGCCGCCTTCTGTCCCGCCTCGTCGCCGTCGAACAGCAGCACCACCTCGTTGCACAGCCGACGCAGCACGCGCGCGTTGCCGGGCGTGAGCGCGGTGCCCAGCGTCGCCACGGCGTTCTTCACACCCGCCTGATGACACGCGATCGTGTCCATGTACCCTTCGGTCACCAGCGCGACGCCCGATTGACGAATCGCCTGGGCCGCCTGATGCAGACCATACAGCGTCGTGGACTTGTCAAAGAGCGCCGACTCCGACGAGTTGATGTATTTCGGCTCGTCCTCGTCGTTGATGCGTCGTCCGCCGAAACCGATCACCCGCCCGATCTGGTCATGAATCGGGAACATCAGTCGGTTGCGGAACCCGTCATAGAAGCCGTTGCCGTTGTCGCGCGCCTTCACGAGTCCGACCGCACGGAACGCCTCGAGCGCGAGCTTCTTGCTCCCGATGGTGATGACCAGCCCATCCCACTTGTCCGGTGCTGCCCCGATCTGGAACTGTTCAACCATCTCTGGGGCAATCCCGCGCCGCTGGATCACTTCGCGTGCCGCCCGCCCATGCTCCGGATGATCCAGGATCGCCCGAAAGAAGGTGCACGCCGTCGCCGTCGATTTCATCAGCGACGCCCGGTCGAGCTCGCGCTCAGCGTCGCCACCGCCATACTCGCCTTCGCTGCCGCCGCCGATCCGACGCGTTGGCCGCGGCGTGAGCGTGATCCCCGCGCGCTCGGCAAGGTGCTCCAGCGCCTCGCGAAACTGCATGCGGTGATAGTTCATCACAAACCCGAGCGCGTTCCCGCCCGCGCCGCAACTGAAGCAGTGATAGATCTGCTTGCTCGGCACGATGTACATCGACGGCGAGTGGTCGTCATGAAACGGGCACAGCCCAACATACTCGCGACCCTTGTTCTTCAGCGCGACGTGCTCGCGAATTAGTTGAACAATGTCCGTCGCGTCAAGGACGCGTTGGCGGTCATCGCCATAGGCCGGAGTTCTGCCGCTCAAGGCCATTGCGAGAGACAACTCACACGCACCGCTCCGACGCCGACCCTCGCACGCCCACGCACGCGCGACCATCGGCGACAAACACGATGCAAACGCTGAGCCCGGGCACGTTGGCCCGGCCAAAGCTTGGGAAACCGCCTACTCAATCACACGCCAAACACACCGGCGGCACATCGGAGCGACGCCGCAATCCTGCGAGCTTGTTCCCCGACGCGTCCTGGCGTACGGGTCCGACCAACCGGCATGGAGCAGATGTCCGAAGATGAATCGTGTCCGGATCAGGGTCTTCAAAGGACCGAGATCTCATGGACCGAAAAGGAGGCCGCTCTTGTCCGCATCGCAACCCTAGCACACAACCCCTGTTCGTCAAACAACTTCCCCGTTTCACCCCGGAATTGTGCAGTCCCCTGACCCAGTGCCTGCTCGCGGATGGTCTCCGCCCCTTCCTTCGTCCTTTCTGCCCACCCCGGCCCTCGGATCGGCCCCGTACCCTGTTCTCAATGCGTCAGCGTGTGCGATTCCTCGGCAGGGTCCAGGGTGTGGGGTTTCGAGCCACTGCTCGAACCATCTGTCGCGCCTATCCCGTCACCGGCTTTGTCCAGAATGAACCCGATGGTTCGGTGCTTCTGGAAATCCAGGGTGAGCCGGGTGTCCTTGAACTTGCCCTGACTGAAATCCGCTCCACAATGCGGCGAAGCATCATTTCCGAAGCCGCCCTTCCGCTCGCCGATGTCGCTGGCGAGTTGGATTTCACGATCCGCCACTAGACCCCCTGACCCCCCAGCCCGGAGTCCCGCTTGACCCATCTGGTCCTCTTCGACATCGACGGCACCCTCCTCAAATCTGGTGGGCTCGGCCTGACCGCCATGCAAGCCGCGGCACGTGAGTTGCTACATCCCGATTTCACCATGGCTGGCATTGACGTCGCCGGCCGCATCGATCCCCTGATCGTTCGCGAGATGTTCCAGAAAGCTGGCGTCGAACTGACCCCGGAGCTCGCCATCGAGTTCCGAAAGCGCTTCGTCGCCATCTTCCGCGACACCATGCGCACCTCCAGCACCTGCCGCGCCCTCCCCGGCGGCCGCGAACTCGTCCACGCGGTGCGCCAGCATGCCGACTGCGCATCGGGCCTGCTCACCGGCAACTACCAAGAGACCGGCACGCTGAAGCTCTCACTCGCGGGCTACGACCCTTCTGGATTTGTCATCTGCGCCTGGGGCGACGATTCGCCCCACGAACCACCGGCACGCGATCACTTGACCCCGGTGGCGATCGCACGCCATCTCCAGCACTTCGGCACCCCGGTCGCCCCCGATCGCGTCACCATCATCGGCGACACCCCGCACGACGTGCGCTGCGCCCATGCCCACGGCTGCGCGTGCATCGCCGTCGCCACCGGCCAATACTCGCGCGATCAACTCCATGCCGCCGGCGCAGACCTCGTCGTCGATGATCTGCTCGATACCCATACGCTGCTCAACTGGACACTCGGCTCTCGCTAGGCCCCGTGCGATGCACCCCGCCATGCCCACCGCTCACGCTTCGCAAACCCCGCTCCCGGCACCGGACACCAGCCGTGCCGCCCCGATCGCCCAGGGCGATCGTATCGCCGCCCTCGACATTCTCCGCGGCGTCGCCATGCTCGGCATCCTGCCCGTCAACATCATGACGAGCTTCGCGGTCATCCACATCACGCTCTTCAACCCGAGTCTGGCCGGGCCCCTCAGCGGCGCGGAGCGCTGGGCCTACCTCGTCATGCACCTCGGCTTTGAGATGAAGATGATGACCCTCTTCTCGCTGCTTTTCGGCGCGGGCATGGTCGTCTTTACCCAGTCTGACCCCTCCGTTCGTCTCTCCAGCGCCACGCGGCGAACCGCCGGGCGGTATTACCTCCGCCTCGGCTGGCTCGCGCTCTTCGGACTCATCCACGCCTATGGCCTCTGGTATGGCGACATTCTCTTCACCTACGCCATCTGTGCGCTTCCGGTCTATCTCCTCCGCAACTGCCGCCCCGCAACGCTTCTGGCCATCGGCATCCCGCTGATCATGGTCGCCGTCGTCATCTTCCTGGGTCTCGGCGGGCTCATGCATCTCATGCGTGGCAATCCAGATGCGTGGAAACAGGTCTCCGCCGAGTTCCATCCTTCCGCCGAGGCGGTCGCCGCCGAACTCGCCGCCCGCGGCGGGGGAAACTACTTTGACTTGCTGAAGTGGAACTTCCCCAATGCCCTCATGATGCATCTCGCCGTCTTCCCGCTCTTTGCCATCTGGCGAATCTTCGGACTCATGCTTGTCGGCATGGCCCTCTTCAAACTCGGCATCCTCAGCGCTCGCGCTTCGACCGGCACCTATTTCGCCATGGTCATCTTCGGATTCGTCATCGGCCTCCCAATGCAGTATCTCGGCTTCGCCTACACCGACCGTTCCAACTACGACCCCGCCATGGTTTATGGCGTCTTCACCAACACCACCTACATCGCCAGCTTGTTCATCGCCGCCGGTTACATCGGCGTCGTCATGCTCGCTGTTCGGGCTGGCATGCTCGGCTTCTTCGGCAAGCTCCTCGCCAGCGTGGGCCAGATGGCCTTCACCTGCTATCTCATGCAGACGGCCATCTGCATCACCCTCTTCACCTTCCTGGGCTACTTCTCCAAGCTGTCGCGCGTTGAACTCTGGGGCGTCACCATCGCCATCTGGATCTTCCAGATGCTCTTCGCCACGCTCTGGCTCACGAGGTTCCGCTTCGGCCCAGCCGAGTGGCTCTGGCGCTCGCTCATCTATCTCAAGCCCCAGCCGATGTTGCGGTCATCAACCTGATTGAGATTCCAAGTGCAATCCGTGCACGACGGCCATGTGCGGACCACAGAATGTGATCCGTGTTCAGCCCGAAGGGCTGGCCGTTCGTAGCCGGGCGTGGAGCGCAGCGACACGCCCGGAAGAGGACGCCTCGGTCGCCTCAAAGTTGCGATCCAAAGCACTCCGAAGGAGTGCTCGCTGTGCCGCGCGTCGCACGCGCAACGAGCCCGCCTTCGGCGTGCCGTCACAGAAAAACAAGGTGTGTCGTGACGCGCTTTCCGGGGGTGGCTCGCAAAGCAAAGCCCACGCCCCGGCGAATGACTTGCAGCCCTTCGGGCTGCAGGCCAAACGCTGCCCCTGCATAAGCGGAAAATCGCTGTGGATTCCGTGCCCCGATTGATACCGGGATCCGCAGAAGCGACCAATGGCTACGACCCCGGCTTCGGCTCAGCTTCCAACTTCATCGCCTCATCCAGATATTTCTGCCGCTGCTCATCGCTCATCCCGTTCCACGCCGTTCGGCACTCGGGATCGCAGAACCCCACCTTCTGCCCCTTGAACTCCAGCACCAGTCGGCGATCACACATCTTCTTGTCGCCCACCGATTGCCCAACCAGGATCGGGCAATACGCGTTGACCACCAGCTCACGCTCCGCGCCGGCATCACTTGACACAACCCGCGGCCCGCCCAGCGCATCGGTATCAGATCCAGCGGTGGGCACGCTATGACCGGCATGCCCGGCATGGCCGTTCTTCGTCGCATTTGCCGAGGCTTGGCCGCTCGACGCTCCCTCGCGCCGTTCGCATCCCGCGCCGAGCACCAAGCCCACAGCCACCACGCCCGAAGCGATCCATCGCATGCTCAGTTCCTTCAGCATCCCTGCACAACGCTCAGCCGGCGCTCTTCTTGCTGGTCGCCGCGTCAAGCGCGGCCTGCTTCTTCTCATCCGACAGCTTGTCCCACACCGGCAGGCAGTGCTGGCAGCAGAACCCGACGTTCTGGCCCTTGAACTCACGCACCAGCGCGGCGTCCTGGACCATGTCCTTGCCCACCCCGTGCGACCCCGCGATCGGACACATCGCATTCACCACGCGCACCTTGGTCCCCGTCATCGCCAGATCGTGCGCTTCGCCCTCTTTGTCCGGGCACCCGGGCGTGGCCGAGGATTGCTGACCACACCCCGCAAAGCCGCCGATCATCGCCGCGCCGGCAAGGATCGCCGCACCACGAATCCATCTACGCGTGAAGTTGCTGCGCATCGTCCACACTCCTGAGGCGTTGTGGCTTCGCAAAGCACAGGCCCGAGCGATCGTTTGCTGTGCGAAACCTGACGTTTCCAAGCTTTTCCGACCCGGTATTCTAGGATGGTCCAGACGGACCGCCAAAGGCCTCACGGGTGAGGACGACCGGGAATGCCCACAGACTATTCGACGTTTGCCGCCGATTACTACATCAATCAGCGGATCAACCTGAAGATGGACATCCCGATGCGTCGGGACACCGTCCTGTCGCTGTTCGATCGCATTCGCCGAGACCAGCCCGCGATGGATCGGTTTCGAAGATACAGCGACGAACTCGCGCTGGAATCCCGCCCACAGTCCGCATCGAGCCCAACGCCCCAGGCCCAGCAGTGGGTCGCCGTCCGCCGCACCAGCGTCCGCTCGGGCAGCGTGAACCCCGAGACCACCGAGGCCGGATACAAACTCCACCGGTTGGTACTCGAATCCGCCCCGTTCTTTCTCGACATCAGCCCGCTCGATGTCGACCACATCGAAGCGTTATACGGCTTTGACTTGCTCGCACAGGGTAATCACGACGCAATCGTGTTCAATGCCCTCTACGGCGGCTCGGCCCTTGCCGAGGTTGCCGCGGCCGCCGCCCCTGCCGCACGCCACCCAGCCATCGTGGAATGCCAGCCACTTCTGGGCATGGCCCTCACTGACGAAGCCGACATGCAGGCCCACTTTGAGGTGAAGACCCGCTCAACCTCACGCTCCGGACGCGGCATCGGCTCCGAGTTTGGCGAGCAGCCCATCAGCGTCTACCTTGTCGTGCGCCGCTACGGCTCGTTCACCGACATGCACGCGCTCTCGGGCGTCTTTGACCAGCTCACCCAGCACGCCGAGCGTCTGGTTGAGAACGTGGTGATCCCCAAACTCCTCGCCCCTCTGCGTGACGCGATCGCCTCGGGTGGGTGGGGGAGATAGCAACAGCAGCACAGCAGAACATTGGAAACAGCGGAACGGCGGAACATTCAAACCCGTACTCCTGCTGTTCCGATGTATCGCTGTTCCGTTGTTCGGCTGTGGTTCTCTCTGTCACTATCCTTCCCACGCAATGCTCGTCCTCGTCTTGGCCCAACAGTCCAAAGCCCTCTCGATCGGTCCCTACCTCTTCATGGTCATGGGCGCGATCGCGGTGCTTGTGCTGGGCGGACTCGCCGTGCTTTATCTTCGTCGGCGTGTTCTGGAACAGAATCGGGCCATGGATTCCGCGGGCAGCTTTATGGAAGCGCTCCGCGACATGCGGCGGAACGGTCAGATCAGCGAGGCCGAGTACGAACGCACCCGCAAAGCCATGGCCGCCAAGCTCTCGGCCAAACTTGACACGCAACGCTCCAACGGCTTGTTCGAGATGCCCGAAACCCGCCCGCGCCCTCGGCCACCTTCTCTCCCCGCAACCGGTGCTCCACCCGCCGAACCGTCCCAACTCGAAGCCCCGCCCGGATACGACCTGACGGGGGCACCTCTCCCGAAATCGACCAATCCGACATCAAAGGATCCGCCGAAAAAATCACCCCCGGAGAACGGGTGAAGTTCGGGTCGAAAGCACCGAGTTTGGCGCAAAGAGACGGGTGATTCTGGCTAGAATGACCCATCGGGGCGAGGTGCGGGCGGACTGCTTGACGGCATGCCGGGAGAACTCTGGGTCACGATAAGTTTCGAACGTGTTCCCCAAAAACGGGCATCAGACCACTGCTGGCGTTGCAGATCGATCCGTATCTCGCCGATACTCTCACACTTCGACATTCCCTTCGTAACTGGCGCCGGGAGACCGGCGCCTTGAGGCATGCATGGCCAAGAGCTCAAAGGACGGGGATATGCCCACCGGAACCCATCGCGGCGATTCTCAATCTGGCGGGTCCGGCAACTCCGGGCAAGGTGGCGGACAGGGCGGAAGCGGTAGCGGCGGCAGCGGATTTCGCGGCCGAAAGGTCACCACCTGCTCGTTCTGCGGCAAGACCAGCCGCGATGTCGGTCCGATGGTCGAAGGACCCGGCGACGTGTACATCTGCGCCAACTGCACAGACCTGTGCCAGAACATCTTCAAGCAGGAAAAGCGCAAGGTCTCTTCCGCCAGCTCGCTATTCACCGAAGTTCCCGCCCCACGCACAATCAAGGAGTTCCTTGATCAGTACGTGATCGGTCAGGATCAGGCGAAAAAGGCGCTGTCGGTCGCCGTAAACAGCCATTACAAGCGTCTGCTGCACGCCGAGAAGGACGAGGCGGCGGTTGAACTGGACAAGAGCAACATCCTGCTCATCGGGCCGACCGGCTCGGGCAAGACGCTGCTCGCTCGCACGCTGGCCCGCATCCTGAACGTGCCGTTTGCCATCGGCGACGCCACCACGCTGACCGAGGCCGGGTATGTCGGCGAGGACGTGGAGAACCTGCTGCTGAAGCTGCTGCAGAACGCCGACTACGACGTTGAGGCCTGCCAGCGCGGCATCATCTACATCGACGAGATCGACAAGATCGGCAAGACCAGCCACAACGTCAGCATCACGCGCGACGTCTCCGGCGAGGGTGTGCAGCAGTCGCTTCTGAAGATGCTCGAGGGCACCGTGGCCAACGTGCCGCCCCAGGGCGGCCGCAAGCATCCCGAGCAGCAGTACATCCAGATCGACACGACGCACATCCTGTTCATCTGCGGCGGGACGTTCGTGGGTGTTGAGGACATCATCCGTCGCCGCCTCGGTCGCAAACGCATCGGCTTTGCTACCGACGCCATGAGTGCGCCAGCGCTCGAGCACGATCGTCAGCAGGTGCTGAGCCAGGTGACGCCGGATGACCTAATCGAGTACGGCATGATTCCGGAGTTCGTGGGTCGCCTGCCGATTCTTGCGCCGCTCATGCCGCTGACACGCGAGGCAATGGTGAACATCCTCACCGAGCCGAAGAACGCGCTGGTGCGTCAGTACCAGCACATGTTCTCGATCGAGGGCGCGAAGCTGATCTTCACGGATGATGCGCTCAACGCGATCGCCGAGAAGGCCCTGAAGCGTGAGACCGGCGCCCGCGCTCTGCGTGCGGTGCTGGAAGAGATCATGATCAACCTGCAGTATGAGCTGCCGGAAATGAACAACGAGGGTGTCGAGTACATCATCGACGCCGCTGCGGTCGCCAAGTCGCCGCGGCTGCAGGACCTTCGCGTGAATCGCAAGGCGTCGGCCTGATCGTTGGATCGGATCAAGGACGCATCAACAGAGGCCCGGGCGGAAGTCCGGGCCTTTTCGTTTTTGGAAAGCACGTGCAGTTCGTGCCAGGACTTGCGTCCGGGCCTCGGATTGAGATTCAGTTCAACTCGACGCAGCACCATGCCGTGCGCTCGCCGACGCGGACTTGCGTCAGCAGGTGCACGCGCACGCTGGTATCGAGCAGGCGGCGTGAGCGTTTGGGCTGGTCGGTGAAGATGTGCAGCGACGGGCGATCCGCGTGCAGAGGCCGGCCCGTGCCGACGGCAAGCAGCCCGGCGTGCAGCCCGGCCCAGGATGAGGCGATCATCAGCTCGGCGAGAGCGGCATCGTCTGAGGATGAACCCTTCGCAGAAGCAAGCAGGTGCAACTGGCCCTGGCCATCGGTCGCGAGCTCGACGCTCAGGGCATACGGGCATCGGGCTTCCAGGGGCACAAGCCCGTGGAGGTGATCCGCGAGTTTCGACGATGCCGGGGCTTCGACACGTTCCGCCACGCTTCTCGGGTCGGGCTGCGCGATGGGCTCGGGCTCCGCAATCGCCATCGCAACGGCGACGGTCGTTGCAGGGATGGCAGGTTCGGGAATCTCGAGGCGCGATTCAGCGGCATTTTCCGGTTGTGCCACGGGCTCGTCGATTGCTGTGACGATCAACGGCTGTGTGCCAGCGATGGCTTCTGCGATGCTGGGCGTCGGGTCCGGCAGCGGGATCTCCACCTCAACAAGCTCGGGTGCATCTTCGACGATCGGCCGATCGAGTTCGACGATAGTCTCGACTGATGGCTCGATCATCGGCTCACGATCGGCGGCAACCAATGCCACCGACGTGGGCGCGCCGGTATTCGTTGATGGTGTCCTGAGCATCGAGTTTGGAAGCAGCGTGCGCTCCAGCAAATCGAGCAGGTCCACGATGGTGCGATCCGTCGGGCCGCTGTACAGCGAACGGGCGGCACGTCCGGAGTGGATGCGGCCTGCGCTAGTAAATGTCGGAGCATCCTGGCCCAGCGTCTCGCGGACCACGCCAGCGATCGCTGTGGTTGCCGAGGCGGAGTCGTCGCTTCCGCCCATGATCCCGATGCGAACCATTGGCCCGGTGGACGCATCGATCGCCGAGATCGCCGGGGCGAGTCGCTGCAGGGTGACGCGGCAGGCCTCGCGGGCCATCTGATCGGTGCCGGTCAGCACGGTCATCACGCGCAGGAGTGTGTGCGAGAGCACGGCGGCCTCGCCGCCGGGCTCGCCGCGGATCATCCATCGGTCGGTCGCCTCGCAGGCGATATCGATCGCGTCTTCAAGCGTGAGAGGCTCGGCGTCCGCGGCGTTGGTCGCGCTCTCGGTGCCGAAGAGCTCGACGCTTGCATAACCGCCCTGCAGGCGAAGCAGCGCGACGGGTTTGTCCGTCGCCTTGGAGACCTCGCGCGCGTGCTGATTCGCCCACGCGGCGGCGAGCATCGGGAGATTGCCGAGCACGACGCATTCGACCACGGGCGTTCGTGCGGGCGGGGGCACCGGAAGCCCGGCCCAGATGGCCTCACCCTCGGACTCTTCCACAGATTCCGTCGTGATCTCGGCGATCGGCTGGGGCTGGCTGACCTCGTCATCATCACGGATCAGCCGAAGCACCGGGCCGGTGGCAGTGGGGGAGGGAGGCGATGAGCGATCCGCACCCACGCGAGCATCGTCGTCGCTGTTGGATCGTGATCCAGCACCCGAGCGTCGCGTCTCGCCAAGAAACAGATCCGTGAGTGCGTCGAAGTCTTCGTCGCCCGTGCCGCCGGAGTGTGCGTTCTCGCCACGAGCCAGGACGTCGGCGCGACGCCACACGGGTCCGATGCGGGTGGCCACGCCCGATTCCGACGCGCCGGCCTGTCCGGAAAGCGAGGACGAACCTGGAGGAAGCGGAGAAGCGGGTGGGAAGTTGGGATGCTTGGGGGGCGGCCGATTCATCCGACGCTCCGGTGCAAGGGCTGCTCAGAACGCATGGTGAGCGCGGGCACACTGACGACGCTGTTGGCTCCGCCAAACGGGTTCGGAGCGCTCACGGGATTGAACGGATCGGGCATCCATTTGTCATCGACGACCAGACGGTATTGCCAACTGCCGGGTGGAATGTCGAGGAGCGCTTCCAGCACGCCGGTGTGTGGGTTGACGCGCAAAGGTGCGGATTCGGGACGCCAGTTGTTGAACTCACCGGCAATGCGGACGCTCTGGCCGATGTTGACCGGCTGCACAAACAGCACGCCGCGGGGCGTGGTCTGCACGCCGAAGATCCGCGGGGTGTTCTCGAGCACGGCGGAGTGGGTTGGCGGGGGCGGGGCAGAGACCGGTGCAGAGACCTGTGTAGAAACCGGAGCGGGTGTCGAGAGTGCTGCGGGGGGCGGCACCGGCTGCGGTGCGTGCGTCTGAAAGGGATCGCTCTTCGGGGTGGGCGCCAAAACCGGTGGAAGGTCGTGCATCTGGGCCATCAGCGCCGTGGGCTTGGCCTCGGCGATGGATGCGGCGCGGTGCAGCTTGCGGGTGCGCTGGGCGACGTCAGCGGCGCGACTGGTGCTGATCAGTGCCGACGGGTCGTGCGCGGCGTGCGTCGCCAAGACGGGCGAGATCGTCGGCGAACCCAGCACCTGCTCGGTCACGCCGGGCACCACGCGCACCTCGGGTTTGGTGTCCGCGGGCATGCTGACGTTCTTGAGCGCGTGCTCGATCAGCCAGTCGGCGAGGGCGGAATAGTCCTTGGCGCCGGTGGATTCGCGGGCGTATTCGATCACCGGCTGGCCAAAGCTCGCCGCTTCGCGCAGGGCGTGGTCCTGGCGGATGACGACGGGGATGACGCGATTGTCGAAGCGTCGGCGCAGCTCGTCGAGCAGGTCCTGGCTGAGGATGCTGCTGCCATCATGCAGCGTGGCGAGCAGGCGGTGGATTGGTGCTACGCCCAGCCGCTTGCCAATGGCCTTGATCGCGTTGACCTGCTTTGTTGCGCCCTGCAGCGAGAAGAAGCCGGTCTCGACGGGGATGATGACCTCGTCGGCGGCCACAAGCGCGTTGAACGCGAGCATGCCGATCGCGGGGGAGCAATCGATCAGAGCGATGTCGTATTGATGCTGGAAGCGCCCGAGGACGCGCTTCAGGCGGCTCTCGGCGTCCTCGAGCTTGGCGAGTTCGCCGCGGGCGGCTTCCAACGCGGCGAGCTTGACGGTGGCGGGGGCGAGGTCGAGGTTTCGGCTGACGCGCCAGAGCAGCCGCGTGGGATCCACCGGATGCTCCGGGGGCGCGAGCATGGCGTCGCCGATGTGCAGGTCAACGCGCTGTTCAGGGATGGCCAGCCCGGCGGCGCAGTGGCCCTGAGGGTCCATGTCGCAGAGCAGCGTGCGATAGCCACGGTTGGCAAAGACGCCGGCCAGGTTGATGGCGGTGGTGGTCTTGCCACATCCGCCCTTTTGATTGACAATCGCGAACGTCCGCACGTCGCCGCTCCCCAGACTTCAACGCACCGAGCGTGCCGATGCGGCGTGCCGAGCGTCCGATGCTCCAGCGTCAGGGCCGCAATCTCTGCCGAGTTATCGGGTCTCTGGCGTCGGACGCTGCAAACTGGGAAAGTTCAAGTTTCATGAGCGTCCGATGGCCCATGCGGAGCACCCTCAACCTGGGTGGCTGGTGATCGGTGTCGCGGGGCCGAGATGCCGAGACTGGAACGCGGAGTGGGCGGGGAGCGCGGACGGCGCGGAGAGAGGCCGGAACGCCGAACCCACCATCCCCAGTCAGGCCTGGATCGCTTCGATCGCCTGATGCAGGACGTCATCGTCCGGAGCCGGCACGACGGCGCACGTGCCGGGGCCGGTGGGGAGGATGAGCCGGAGCTTGCCGGAGAGCACCTTTTTGTCGTGGTGCATGCGTTCGATGATGGCGGCGGGGGCGGGGAGGCCGTGGGCGGCAGTTGGGAGGTGGAGGGTCTTGAGCAGGCCGCGGAGGTGGTCGGTGAAACCGTCGCCGACGTGGCGGGTGAGTTCGGCGGTGCGTGCGGCGCAGATGAGCCCGAGGGCGACGGCCTCGCCGTGATGGAGGGGGGCCAGAGAACGGTCGGGACTTGGTGAGACGTTTTCTAAAGTTTCGATGGCGTGGCCGAAGGTGTGCCCGAGGTTGAGCAGGGCGCGGCCGGAGGGGCCTGAGGACTCTTCGCGTTCGTCGGTGCCGACGACGCGGGCCTTGATCGCGACGTTGCGGGCGATGAGCTCGGTGAGCGTGTCCGGATCGCGCGCGACGATGAGCGCGGCATTCGCTCGCATCCACTGCTCCAGCTCGGCATCCTGCCAGTCCGCGCTCAGCAGCGCATGCTTGACGCACTCGGCGAGGCCGGAGCGATAGTGGCGGTCGTCGAGCGATTCGAGAAGCGTCGGATCGGCGAGCACGAGCGACGGCTGCCAGAACGCGCCGAGCATGTTCTTCTGAAGTTCCAACCCCACGCGGAGATTCACGCCGGTTTTGCCCCCGACGCTGGCGTCGACCATGGACAGCAGCGTGGTCGGGACGTTGATCCAGCGGATGCCGCGGCGATAGCTGGCGGCGGCGAACCCGGCCATGTCGCCGACGATTCCGCCGCCGAGGGCGATCACGGCGTCGGCGCGATCGAGTTCGCGCCCGGCGAGCGGCTGGAGCATGTGGTAGAGGTTCTGGAGGACCTTGGCGTCTTCGCTGACGAGTACCGGCGAATCCCTTACCTCGAAGCCCGCGTTTCGGACGTGCGCGAGGAACGCGACAACGGTGGCGTTGCGAAGCGAACCATCCACGAAGACGTGCACCTTGCGGGCACCTGCGAGCGCGGCGCGCAGCCGGTCGGCAGACGACATGGCGACGCCGGCGCCGATGAGCACGTCGTAGGTTCGGCTCGGAGTCGTGACGGTCACGATGCGCGGCGAGGCCGCTCGGGGGAGGGGGGGCATGGGCAGAGCGTATCGGGTGACTGCGTTGGGTGGTTATCCGGACGCGCGGGCTCGGAAAGTGGCCGGAGTTGCTCCAACTGCGGCCGGGGATGCTCCATCCCCGCCCGCGCTCGCTCCAACGGCGGTCGATGTCGCTCCGAGCGCGGCCGGGGTCGGAGTGAACCCGGGCGACATTGCTCCGAGCGCGGCCGGGTTGAACATCAACCCGGTCGGTGTGATGTTCAACCCGGTCGATCTGGACATCACGTCGATCGCCGTGAACATCAAAGCGCTCGATGTGGCGGACCCTGCGGCGGTTATCCGACCATCACACGTCCTGCGGCACGTGGGATCGACGCACACGCAGCGCTTGCGCGAACAGCGGTTCGAGCGGGAACTCGAAGAGGACATGAACGCGGAGGACTCGGAGGACACGGAAGACGCGGAGGAAGGCATTCGGTGAGAAAGAGCAAAGACGACTTGATTGCTCCGGTCTTTCTCCGCGCACTCCGCGCTCTCCGAACACTCCGCGTTCACGTCTCGACGTTTAATGACCGACGAGCATCACGCCTGCCCGGCGCGATGCTTCTTGGTCTGGTCCGGCCGTTCCCACGCCACGCGCTTGGCGTCGGACCAGAGCATCTCAAGGTCATAGTGCGCCCGCGTGTTGGGCTCGAAGATGTGCACGACGACGTCGACAAAGTCGGCGACGATCCAGGTGGTGCGCTCATCCGCGTGGCGGCGGTAGATCGTGTACTTCTCCTGGATGCCGAGCTTCTCAAGGTCGTCGGCGGTGGAGTGCATCTGCCGATCGCTCGTGCCCGAGACGATGATGATGAAATCCGAGAGCTGGCTGACGCCCGTGACATCCAGCAGCACCACGTCGTCGCACTTGTCGTCGGCGCAGAGCCGAGCGGCCTCGATCGCAAAGGCGCGGACCTTCGCCGGATCCGTCACGCTGGTGGTCGCAAACCGCTTGTGCGTCTCGCCGGTTTCCGCGGCTTTGGATCGGGTGGCGGAGGGAGAAGGGGGCGGGGAGGGGGGGGAAGATTTGGGCTTTTCGGGCATTGGAAGAGAGGATAGGTGCGGCGGGCGAGGCAGGAACGCGGAGGGTTCGGAGAGCGCGAAAGGTGCGGAGGAAGGCCGTTGAATGGGGGAGAGGTGAGCAGGAACGCGGAGGGATCGGAGAGCGAAAAGGGCGCGAAGGGATGCAGCAAAGCCAAGGCCTCCCTCCCCGGTCTCCCACGCCCATCTCCAACTGGCCTTCCTCCGCGATTTCCGCGCGCTCCGAACCCTCCGCGTTCCTGCCTCAGCGTTCCCGTCTTCGCGTGTGTCGCGGGCGGACCGCTATTGTGTCGCCATGCCCGTGCTGGATGCCGTCATCCCGGCGTTTGAGCCCGACACGCGGGTGCTCGAACGCGCCGTGGCGAGTGCTTGGGCGTGTGTGGACGCCATGGGCGGTGGGGAAGTGGTTGTGGTGGATGATGGGTCCGCCAAGCCGGTGGCGATCGATCCGGATGGACATGGGAAAAGCGGGGCGTGCGGGGTGACCGTTCTGCGGCAGCCCAACGTCGGTCCATCGGCGGCCCGCAACGCCGGGCTGCAGCGCACAGAGGCGGCGTGGGTGCTGCTGCTGGATGCCGATGATGAGGCGGTCGTCGACGGTGTGTGCGCGATGGTGCCACTGGGCGAGCGACTGAACGCGTCGTGCGTGCTGGGGGCGCGTGTGCACGTGCATGCGGATGGTCGCACGGATCTGCACGCGGTTCCGGCAGAGTGGGCGGATCGCGCGCTGCCGAGCGCGGGCGATGTCTTCCGCCCGATCTCGCTGTTCAGTTCCACCGGCTGCCTGGTCTCTCGACGGGTGCTGGAAGCGGGCGTGCGCTTTGATGCGGATCTGCGCATCGGCGAGGACCGCGACTTCTTCCGCAGGTGTGCCGAGGTCGGCCCGGTGGGCGTCTGCTCGAAGACCGTCGTGCGCTACACGCTGCACGAGAGCGGGAACAACCTCAGCGCGAGCATGCATCTGGATCGGCGGATCCGCGACCACGCGATACTCTGCGATCGGTGGTGCGATGCCTCCAGCCGTGAGCACTTCGACGAGGCGACGCGCTGGCTGATCAACGCGGCGGCGAAGCGCGGCATCCGTCCGGAATCTTGGGACAAACTCATCGCGACCGCACGCGCCCATGGGCTCAGCGTGCCGATCAAGGCGCGGCTGCGTCGAGCCCTGCGCACGCTTGGATCCGGCGCAGGGAAGGAGCGGCACACGTGACCGACTCGCCCGCCGCTCGCATGGTGATCGGGGTGTGCACGTTCAACCGCGGCCCCAGCATCACCCGCACACTGGAAGCGATCGCGGCGATGGACCGCGCCGGCGGGCGTGTGACGCGACTGATCGTCATCGACAACAACTCAACCGACGACACCGCGCATCACGTCGACCGCTTCGCCACGAACCAGGCGATGCTGCCGACCACGCGGATCATCGAGCCGCGGCAGGGCCAGGGCTTTGCGCGACATCGACTGGTCACGGAGACCGACGAAGAGATCATCGCGTTTCTTGATGACGACGTGGTGCCGGAGGTGGGTTGGGCCAGCGCGGTGCTGTGCGCGTTCGATGAGCGCCCCGCGGCCGCGATGGTTGGGGGAATCGTCGAACTGGAGTATCAGAACGGCCCGACACCCCACGCCCTGCGCGACGCGGCCCTGCTCGCTCGCCAGCACCTCGGCTCCGCGGCGCGGCGGGTCGATGCCCCGATGACCAGCCTCGTCGGCGCGGCGTGCGGCCTGCGTCGAGCCGCGCTCGTGGGTTGCGGCTGGCTCGAGCATCGATTGATGGGCGGTCGAGCCGGTGGCGAACTGACTTCGGGTGATGACTATGAACTGGGCATTCGCCTGAGGCGTGCGGGCGGTGAACTGTGGTACACGCCAAAGGCGCGGTGCCTGCACCTGATCCCCCCGCAGCGTCAGACCCGCGCGTATCTCGACAAACTGCTCCGCGGGGTCTCGCGTGCTGAGGCGTTTCTGAACTGGATCGAGGTGGGCGAGCCCGACGTGGAGTGGGTCGAACGTGGGCGAGCCCGCGCCCTTGCCAAGCTCACACGCACGCGATGGCTGGATTGGCGTCCTCATCGCCGGGCGCGTCGGCTGCTGGAACGCTCGGCCCGTCTTGATGGATGGAACGACCTGCTCCAGCACGTGCGCGCACGCGGCGGGGATTGATTCATCCCTTCTGCGCAAGCACGTCGCCGAACGGACGCCCCCGGTCAGGAGTGCGCCGGTCATTGGAGGCCGAAGGGCTCTGCACGATGACGGCCCCGCTGAGCCCGCGCACGTCCGCCTCAATCAACGCGGTCTCCTCGCCCGGTGCACCCGAACCCGTTCCCGCCAGCAGCCAACCGCCCTGGGCGAGCACGCGCCAGCACTCGCTGAGCATCGCAACACGCCCCGCGTGATGGTCCGGGCCCGTGGGCAGCCCGAGCCAGACCACGGCATCAAAGGCACCATCGGTCTCGCCAACCAGGGCGTCTGCCGGAGAGTGCGGCTCATACTCGATCGAGAGATTGGGAAGTGGGTAGCGTTTGACCGCGAATCGAACGGCTTGCTCGTCGGGATTGATGCTCACCACGCCGCCGACGCCGGTCGTTGCGCTTTCGCCATCGCCCCCAGCTCCGCTTCCCGCGAGTGCGACGGCCCGGGTCAGCCATGCGGCGGTGTGCCCGGTGTGCATGGGTGGGGCAGCGATCTCCAGCACGCGCATGCCGGTCCGCAGAACATCTTTCAGAACGACGTAGCGGGCCAGACCTTCGGGACCGACCAGATCGGCGTACAGACGCTCACGCGAGCACTGGATCACGAGTTTGCTGCTGTCGGGAAAGGTGACGCGATAGTCCTTGTGCCCGCGACCGCGCGGCGAGAGTGCCCGGGCAAGCCGCTCAGCGGAGAGCTCCTTGTAGTACGCGCTCCCGCTCCAGTCGCCCAAGGTGATGCCCCGCCGGAGCCCGGCGGCGGCGCGGCACTGCTCAAACCAGAGCGTCGCCAGGCGCAAGAGCCGCGCGGGTGCGGAGGGCAGACTTGGGGTTGGCGCGGATGTTGGCACGTTGCAGATTGTTTGCACCTCGGGCATCCCGCGTGCGACCGAGCCGGGATGAACACCGGGTTGGGTGGCGGGTCGCGGGTCTGCGCGATGGGCGGGGCATACGTTTCCCCCATGCGCGATCCCCGATTGGACAAGTTGGCCGATGTTCTGGTGCGATATTCCACGAAGGTGAAAAAGGGCGACCTCGTCTGTGTGACGAGCGACCCGGTGGCGATGCCGCTGGTCGAAGCGACGTTCGAAGCGGTGCTGCGTGCCGGGGGCAACCCGTTCTATGTCCCGCGGAGCGAGAGCCTGCAGGAGATTCTGCTCTCGCAGGGATCGCAGGAGCAGATCCAGTACTGCTCGCCGATCGATCTGCACCGCGTTGAGAAGATCGACGTGCAGATCGGCTTCTGGGCCGAGGTGAACACGAAGTATCTTTCCACGGTCGATCCGAAGCGTGTGGCGTCGCATCAGGCGGCCCGCAAGCCGTGGTTCAAGGTGTTCATGGAGCGGGCGGCGAAGTCTCACGAGCCGGGCGGGCTGCGCTGGGTGGGCACGCAGTATCCGACCACCGGCAGCGCGCAGGACGCCGAGATGTCGCTGCGGCAGTACGAGGACTTTGTCTTCCGCGCGGGGCTGCTGCACCTTCCCGATCCGGTGGGGGCGTGGACGAAGGTCTTTGAGAATCAGCAGCGCGTTGCGGACTATCTCACAGGCAAGAAAGCCCTGCACTTCAGAGTTCCGCCGCACAAGGGGCACGACGGAACCGATCTGCGCGTGGATGTCTCCAAGGCCACGTGGGTGAACTGCGGCGGGCTTGAGAACTTTCCCGATGGCGAGGTCTTTGCCGGGCCCACGCTGCCATCCCTGGGCGGGTTTGGCGTCGAGGGACACGTGAACTACTCATTCCCCGCGGTGTATCAGGGACGCGAGGTCGAGGGCGTGCGACTGGCCTTCAAGGGCGGGCGCGTGGTTGATGCGAGTGCGAGAAAGAACGAGAAGTTCCTCCTCGACATGCTCGATCAGGACGCGGGCGCCCGCAACCTGGGCGAGATCGCCATCGGCACGAACTACGGCATCACCGACTTTTCACGCAACACGCTCTTCGATGAGAAGATCGGCGGCACATTCCACGCGGCGGTCGGCGCGGGATACCCCGAGAGCGGTTCCAACAACGAGAGCGGGCTCCACTGGGACATGGTCTGCGATCTGCGCGTCCGAAATGGGCATCCGGGTGGGACCATCTCGGCGGATGGCGAGGTGTTCCACAAAGATGGGAACTTCTTGCCGGTGACTGGATTCAAAGTCGACTAATCCTTCCGCCTCGCCGCGAGAATCCGATCTCGCAGCGGGGCCCTGGCGACCATCGAGTTACACACCCGTGCGCCCGGTTCGACCCGGCACCACGCCGGTCCGCATGACCTCGGCATACCACGTTGCCGAATCCTTGGGCGTGCGCTTCAGCGTGGAAAAGTCCACGTGCACGAGCCCGAATCGCTCCTTGTATCCCTCGGCCCACTCAAAGTTGTCGAGGATCGACCAGTGGAAGTACCCGATCACCTTGGCCCCGTCGTGCATCGCGCGGCGGAGTTGCCGCAGAAAGCGTGCGGTCAGATCGATCCGCATCGCGTCGTGCACCCGGCCATCCTCAGCGACCCAGTCCATCCCGCTCAGCCCGTTCTCGGTAATCGCGATCGGCAAGCGGTACCGCTCCCACAAGAATCGCGGCCCCCAGCGCAGCGCATCCGGAGCGACCCACCAGCGAATCGCCGTCTGCGGGTGACCGGGGCCGAAGGGCACAATTTCCGGCGTGCCATCCGCGCCTGCACGCACGCGTTCGCCGGAATAGATGTTTGCTCCGTAGAAATCCAGCGGCTGCTTGATCAGTTCCATGTCGCCGGGCCGCACGTCGGGGGCTTGGCTTCCGAACACGCGCAAGCCGTCCTCGGGATAGGCCCCCAGGATTGCGGGATCGCTGAACCACGTGTTGTTGAAGAACGCGGGCTGTGTCACGCTGAACATCAACTGACGGGCCGCCTCGATGTCCGCGGGCGATTCGCTGTGCGGGATCATCGTTCGCCCGACCGGTGCCCAGCCCACGTTGGGGGTCTTCTTTGCCCGTGAGCGGATCACTTGCGCCATTCGGCCGTGCGCGCGCATGGCGTTGTGCGCCGCGGCCAGTTGATCCACCACCATCGCCTTGCCCGGCGGGTGCGATCCCTCGCAGTATCCGTGGCCCACGAAGATCTGCGGCTCGTTGATCGTCATCCATCGGGTAACGCGATCGCTCAAGCGATCAACGACCACCGCCGCAAACTCTCCCGCCCACTCGGCGATATCGCGATTGGTCCAACCCCCGCGATGGTGCAGTGCCAGCGGCAAGTCCCAGTGAAAGAGCGTCAGCCACGGCTCGATTCCCGCCGCCAGAAGGGCATCGACGAGGCGATCGTAAAACGCCAGGCCCTTCTCATTGACCCGCCCGGTGCCCTCGGGCAGGATGCGCGACCACGACGTGCTGAAGCGATACGCGCGCACGCCCATCGACTTCATGATCGCGACATCTTCCGGATAGCGGTGATAGTGGTCGCACGCGACATCTCCGGTGTGCCCGCCAAAGACGCGTCCGGGAGTTTTGCAGTACGCATCCCAGATCGACGGCCCGCGCCCATCGGTCTCCGCCGCACCTTCGATCTGATACGCGCTCGACGCGGTGCCCCAGATGAAGTCTTTGGGGAACGTCGTCGACTGAGCCGCGCTCGGATCGCCTTCGATCGATGGCGCGCTGGGCGACGGTGCGGGATGGCGTGTGGTCGAAGCGTTGTTGGGCATGGGGGATTATCCGCGCCCCATGCCCATCAGGCGGGCTGGTTCTGCAAGATTCTCAATCGCCGCCGCCGCCGCACCCGCCGCCGCCACATCCCGATGATCCGGAGTCGCCGCCTCCGGAATCGCCGCCAGTTCCAGAATCGGTGCTTCCTGAATCCCAGTTGTCCCCGGAGTTCGAGGCTGAATGGTCGTGTGTGGCTCCGTGGGGCCCTTGGCCATGGTCATGGAGATGCCCGTGCGTGGGCGTGGTGTCGCGGTGGTGACTGCCGCCATCGGTCCCCATGCCCATCATCGTGCCGTACATGAAGCCCTCGCTTCCGGAACTGCTGGTATCCACCCGTCGTCTTGGTCGTGGCTTGGGGTTGGCTCGGCTGAGCGTTGCGATCAGCACCACCAGCAGAAGCAGCAGCACGAGCACGATCCCGCCGATGCCGAGCACCATCGCGGTGTTTCCCGAGCCGCTTTGCGCCATCGCACACCCGGTGAAGACCGTCGACATCGTGATCGCGCCGCCCAGCAGCCCCACCCGCCACACTCTCCGCTTCGGCACAACATAGTGATCCGCCACATCGATCCGCTTGAAGCGCAGCTCCGGATCAAACCGCTCTGTTCCGCTCGGCCAGATGTCCGCGGGCGGCTCGGCCTCAAAGATCCTGCGGTAGGACTCAAGCGTCCGCGCGTACCAATCTTCGAACTTGGCATCCTCGCTGGTGCCGCCCCTGGTCGGATCGTGATGCAGCGGGCGACCCAGCACCTCGCCGCAGAGCCGATCCCAGTAGCTGCGTGTGTACGTCAGGTGCAGGTGCCACGCCTGATCCACCTGATCACTTGGCGTGACGCGGTGCCCGGCACATCGGGCCAGCAGCACGAACCGCTTGTACTCCTCGATCACCCGCCGAGCGAACGCGAGAGACCAGTTGTTCTCCCGCGCCAGCCGGCGCGCAAAGCTCAATGCCAATCCTCCGCCGTCGCCATCAACATCAAAGGCCTGAAGCTTGGTCCACACCGCCAGCATCTGATCGTTCATGCGTCCTCCGCGTGGTGCCTGAAACGAGGCCTGGTCTTCGAGCTCCGAACCGCCATCTTCTCGTTCATTCTGCGCTACGGCCTGAGAAAGACCGCAGATCGAAACCACACTTGCTGGTATCTTCATGTGCAGTACGGTACTACAGATTGGGTTGGTCGCGGTGCGGCAACAACGGACCTAAAAAAACACGCCGGCAAACCTGTTGGCTTGCCGGCGTGATTGCTGCCTTGATCTTCACCGGATGATCAGCCCACGCCGATCGCCGCCGCGTCGCGATCCGACAGCATGCCGCCATCGGAACGTGCACGCACCGTGCCGTCACGCTTCCACGATCGCTCGCAACGCGGCTGGCCGCGCAGGTCCTCGATGCGCGCCGCTGACGCTTTCGCGTCCAGCGTGACGCGCGACACGCCGATCAGGTCGGCGAGGTCCACCGGATCAAATCGCGCCAGCACGCCGTCGGCATCCGGCAGCACCACGCCCGCATCCAGCGGATTCTCAACGCCCATGGCCTGCTTGGCCTGTTCGAGCGCCTTGGTGGCCTTATCCACCGCCGCGATCGCCAGGGGCCAGGCCTCGTCGGGCGTGACGCCGAAGCTGTTGATGAAGGTCTTCAGATGCACGCACGCGTGCGCGTCCTTCGGATCGACCTTGCACAGCGCGCGATACGCCTCGTCGGCGGTGTGACACAGCACCGGCGCCAGCAGGCGGCACAGGCCATCGGTCAAGTCCCAAAGCACCGTCTGCGCTTGCCGCCGCCGGGCCGAGTCGGGCTTGTCGCAGTACAGCCGATCCTTGACGGCCGCCAGATAGACCGCGCTCAGCGTGTCGTTGCAGAAGTTGTACAGAGCCTCCTGAGCGGCCTTGAAGTCGTACCGCGCATACGCCTCGCGCACCGTCGCGCTCAGCGCATCAAACGATCCGAGCACCCAGGCGTCGAGCGATGTCGGCGCAATGCGCTTCAGGTCCACGCAGTGGCCCGCCTTGCCCTCGCACGTCGACACGAAGTCATCCAGATTGCTCAGCATGAATCGCAGCGTGTTGCGGATCTTGCGATAGCTCTCGCCCGCGAGCGCGAAGAACTCCATGTCCACCTTCACGTCGTTCTCATAGCTGAGCGAGGCCACCCACCAGCGGCAGACATCCGCGCCATGATCGCGCAGCAGTTCCTCCACCTTGATGTCGTTGCCCAGCGACTTCGACATCTTCTTCCCGTTCTTGTCCACCATGAATCCGTGGGTCAGCAGCGTCTTGAACGGCGGCCTCCCCGTCACGCCCAGCGCGGGCAGCAGCGAGAGCTGGAACCATCCGCGATGCTGGTCCGACCCTTCCAGGTACAGGTCGATCGGATACCCAAGCCCGCGCTCGCGCACGCACGAGTTCCAGCTCGAGCCCGATTCAAACCACACATCCAGGATGTCGTTGCCTTTCTTGAGCTGCGTAAACGCGCACTGGCCCACGCCGGCATGCGCGCCATCCGCAACCACGTGGCGTGCCTGCGGATCGGGGTCGCTCTTGGGGTCGTAGTACTTCAGCAGTTCCTCCGGCGGAGCCATGAACCACGCGTCGGAACCCTTCTCACGCACCACCCTTGCCACCGATCGCACGCTCATCGCGGTCATCAGCACGCCGCCCGTCGGCGTGAGAAACGCCGGGATCGGCAATCCCCACGCCCGCTGGCGCGAGATGCACCAGTCTGGGCGCGAATCCAGCATCCCGCGCATGCGGTTGCGACCCCACTCGGGCACAAAGTTCACCTTGCCCTCCTGAGCACCCCGGTTCTCCGAACCGGGTTCCTCTCGCACCGCCTCCAGTGCCATCTCTCGGAGATTCACCTTCTCCGGCGATCGCGACTTCGGCCCACGAAACGCCGTGTGGTGCGGCCCGTTCACGCTCACGAACCACTGCTCCGTGCACCGGAAGATCACCGGCGTCTTGCTCCGCCAATCGTGCGGATAGCTGTGCGTAAAGGTGTGGTCAAAGAACAGGTGCCCGGAGCGTTGCAGCCACTCCGTCACGCGCTTGTTCGCTTCCCACACGCTGATCCCGCGCAGCCACTCTGGCGCAGAGTGGTCATACGTCCCGTTGTCCTTCACGGGTGAATAGACCGGCAGCCCTTCGCGCAAACCTGTCGCATAGTCCTCTTCACCATGCCCGGGCGCGGTGTGCACGAGTCCGGTGCCGTCTTCGGTCGTGACATATTCCGCCGCGACGACGGACCAGAGCTTCTGCGCATCGCACTTGCGGCCAAGCCCGCAGGCCGGCGGGTGTTCGACAAACGGATGGCGATACCGCAGCCCGATGAGCTTGTCGCCGGTGGTGGTGCCGAGCACCACCGGCCGCTCGACCTTGGCCATCTTGGCGACTTTTTCCACCAGCCCGCTCGCGAGCACGCTCACGGCTCCGTCCATCCAGACCAGCGCGTACTCGATCTTCGGGTTCACCGCCACGCCCACGTTCGCCGGCAGCGTCCACGGAGTCGTCGTCCAGATCATGAAACTCGGCTTCACGTTGGGGCGCACGCCCGGCTTCACCGGCACGCGTACGGCGTCTTCCTTTTCTGAAGACTCTTCCTCGTCGTCATCCTCTTCATCCACCGCGGCCCCGAGCCCAAACGCCCCATACACCGCGTCGGCATCGAGCGCCTCAAAGTCCACGTACACGCTCAGATCCTCGCGGTCCTGATATTCCAGTTCCGCCTCGGCCAGAGCCGTCTCGTTGGCGATCGACCAGTGCACCGGCTTGAGCGCGCGATACACCAGCCCCTGCTCGACCAGTTCTGCCAGCACTTCCAGCGTCGCGCCTTCAAAGCTGGAAGACATCGTCAGATACGGATGCGCATAGTCGGCCAGCGTCAGCAGGCGTTCCATCTGCCCCGCCTGCAGCTTGACATACTTCTCGGCGTATTTCTGGCACTCACGCCGCACGGCCATCTTGCGTTGATCGTCGGTCAGCATCGCCAGCTTGGCCGCCTTGCCGCTCTCGACGAGTTCCTGCATGACCTTGTGCTCGATGGGCAGGCCGTGGCAATCCCACCCCGGCACATACGCGCAGTCCATGCCCATCATCGTCCGCGTGCGGACGACGAAGTCCTTGAGACACTTGTTCATCAAGTGCCCCATGTGGATGTCGCCGTTGGCGTAGGGCGGCCCATCATGAAAGCTGAACGCGGCCGCGCCCTTGCGAGCGGCCCGCGTGGCCTCGTACAGCCCCTTGGCCCCATCCACCCCCCCCGAGATCCCATTCCACCGCTTCAGCGAAGCGGGCTCGTTCTGCACGAGGTTCGCCTTCATGGGAAAGCTGGTCTTGGGCAGGTTGAGCGTGTCTTTGTAGCTCTTGGCCGTGGGAGCAGTTGCTTGGGGGGTGGGGGTGGGGGTGGGCGGGGGGGTGGGGTTCGAGTTGGTCGTCGGTGTGTGAGAAGACATGTCCGTATTCCGTGTAACGGCGCGAGCAGCGGTGAGCCCGAGTTCGCGCGTGGTGAGGCGGGCGGGGGGGGGGGGAGGAGGGGGGGAGGGGGTGATGGTATCTGAATTGGGTGGCCCGCTCGTCCCGAGCGGGTCTGCGTTGTGTTGGGGAAAGGGCCGCGCGACAGTGACCCGCGGCAACCCGATCAACGCACTTAGCCCCGCTCAGCGGCTTGGTGGTGGGGGAGGCGGTTCAACTCGATTTGGAAAAACGAGACAACCGACGCCAAGCCCTCAGCGGGGCAGGGTAATTCGAATCGAAATGGCGCGGCGGGTCGTCATGGCTGTGGTGATCCGATCGGCATGATAGCCGACGATCTTGAATCGCAGCAAGCGGGCTCGGCAAATGGACAAATGGCAAAGAGCAAATGGACAAACTGAACCAAAGGAAAAGCCCCCGGCACACGCCGAGGGCCTTTGGTTTGTGCCTCGCACTGATGCCCAGTGCCTAGTGCCCAGTGCCTTCTGCCCGACTCACGCCGCCAGCTTCACCGGCTCCTTCATCGGCGTGAGCGTGTAGCCGAATCCCGCCGCCCCCACCCCCCCAACTCCGTCGCCATCGATGGTGCCGAAGTTCACGGTGAGCATCTCGCTGGGTGTGCCGCCGCTGGTGCCGCGCCAGCCCTGGATGAAATACTGCACGCCGCTGGAGCCGACGGGCAGGGACTGGTCGGTGAACTTCTTGGTGCGGCCGCTGGCGGTGCCGATCTGGCTGAAGGTGGTTTGTGTCGGCAGCTTGCGGTAGACGTTGTACGTGACGGTGCCCGCGTTGGTCCCGGTCTTCCACTTGATGGTGAGTCCGCCGCCCGGCTCCAGGAAGGGCTTGACGTTCACCGGCTGCAGAGGAGGCGCGGCGGGGCTGGGCGCGGCGGGTTCGGGGATCTGGGCCAGCACATAGATGTTCGGATCGCTGGAGATCTCGGCGGTCGCCTTGATCTTGGCGATGAGCGCGGCGGCGGCGAGGCGCATGGTTCGTGAGGCGTTGTCGTCGCTCAGCGTGGCGGACTTGGCGGCATCGCGTGTGGAGATGACCTGCGCCGCGGTCACCGTGGCCGCTTCCGTCGCGTTTTCCAGCACGTCGATCTCGCTCGGAGTGAGTCCGATCGCGGCGGCGTTGAGGTTCCAGACTTTGATGTGCTGCGAGCAGAAGTCCAGCAGCGCGGATTTGGTGTTCGGAAGTACGCTCATGGTCAAGCTCCTGAGAATCTCTTGCGGCACTGCGCGAGGGGTGCGGGTGCGGGTGAGGGGGTGAGGGGGTGGGGGGGTGGGGGGGTGGGGGGACGTTCGTTGTGTACGTACGAAACGCGCGTTCGGAGGGGATCGGCCGTCACACCCCGCGACTTCAGCAGAGACGTCACAAAACGCACGGATTGACGGACCCCCCGCCCCGCCCCTCCCCCCCCCCGCCGCTCCCGGCCCCAAAGACCCATCCGTAACACCGATTCGGTTCATGTATCGCGCTCGGCACGATTCTTAAGGCCGTACGCGGAGAGGCGGAGGGAGCGGAGGAACGCGGAGGTCGATTCTGGGGAGCATGGATCGAGAGGTCTCGGATCGTACATCGAACAAAAACGCTCCTCCGCGCTCTCCGACCCTCCGAACTCTCCGCGTTCGCGATCATCTGACCCTTCGAGCGCGCATGTCCGACCGAGTTCGTAGAA
>JAIEOW010000070.1 GCA_019750095.1 Phycisphaerales bacterium | reverse complement strand
CCGTACTTCGTGCCCGATGAAGCGATGCTCGAAGCGCTCCGCGCCGCGGCGGTGCGCGGCGTGCGGGTCGTGCTCTGTGTGCCCGAGGTCTCGGACTCGCTGCTGGTCGCCGCGGCGGCCCGATCACACTACCTCGACATGCTGGAATCGGGCATCGAGATCTGGCAGTATCGCGGCGGCGTGCTGCACAGCAAGATCGTGACCATGGACCGAGCCGTCGCGTTGATCGGGTCGACAAACATGGACCAGCGTTCGTTCTTCCTGAACTTCGAGATCACGATGTTCGTGTACGACGACGATTTCGCGTCGGTGCTCCGGTTCCTGCAGATGGACTACCTGTCCAATTCTTCGCGAATCTATCTCGACGAGTGGCGGAAGAGGTCGCAGTGGGAGGTGTTCCGAGACAATGCTGCGCAGCTGCTCGGGCCCCTGCTCTGACTACTCGCCACGATTCTCCGGCGACCCGCTCACGCCAACGCAGACGTGATCACCGAATCCGCGCCCGATGATGCGATGTTCCATGTCGTCGGCCGCCGCGAGAAGCCGCCGCAACGGCTCATCCATCGGCTCTCTGCCCAGCACGAATGTCGAGTGATGCATCGCAAGGAGATGGCCGGGCGCCGCGCTCCCGGACATTCCGGTGTGCATCGCCCAGACCTGCTCCGGCGTAGCGTGGGCATGTTCCCAAGGGTCATAGGCGCCGATGCCGAAGATGCTCAGATCCGTAGGGCCGATGCGCGCAAACCGGTCGGTAAGTGCGGTGTCACCCGCGAAGAACATGCGGCGAGCTTCGGTCTCGATCAAGTACGCATTGAACCCGCGATGGCGATCAGCCACGGTGCGTGCGCCCCAGTGTGTCGGTCGCATCGCCGAAAGTTGGACACGATCACCACCGGGCGAGCCGGTTGTCGCGCGATGATCCCACCCGAGCTCGATCACCTGGGAGAATCCACCGGGAATCAGCCGACGCGTGCTGGTCGCCGTGACGACCACCGCTCCGCGGCCTGGCCCGGCCGCCAGTCGCTCCAACGAAGGACGATCGAGATGATCAAAGTGCGCGTGCGAGAGCAGCACCACATCGATGCCCGGAAGGTGATCCACATCAAGCGCAGGGGGCCGGACGCGACGGATGCCAAAGGTGCGACCGAAGAGCCGCATCCCGATGCGATCGCTGAACACCGGATCGGTCAGGATGTTGATGCCGCCAATGTGCAGCAGCACGGTGGCGTGGCCGATCCAGATGGCATCGATCGCGTCTGGAGCAGAACCAAAGCCGCGGAGGTTGGCCGGCGTGCCCGAGACCGGTTGCATCGCGGAAGCAATGCTCTGTCCGCCAGCCTCTTTCAATGACGCGAGCAGTTCGCGCGTGTATCGCGGCATGCCATACTTGGTCGTTTCGACGGCACGTCGCAGCGCAGCGCTTCCAGCGCCGGTTCCGACGTGCGTGCGCCTCTGGGCGTCTGGCGATTGGCGATCGGTCATGGGCTCCCCAAGAGGTGGCATTACACATTACGCGTCATCGGGTTGCAGGTTCGCAGAGTGATCGGTCGAAAAGCCCCTGCTCGGGTGCTCTCCACGTAAGGCATCGGCTGAGCATGAACGTTTCTCGCCTGCTCCGCCAGAATCCGGCATCTGGTAGCATGGCATTCTGGCAGTTCTTCGGACGCGATATGCTCCAGTTCTGCCGGGGAGTCTCCTCATGATCAAACTCGGGTTTTACGGCGCGGCGGGCGAAGTCACCGGTTCGTGCTACGTCGTTGATACCGGACGTGCCCGGGTGATGGTCGATCTGGGCATGCATCAGGGCGAGCGTGAGGCCGATGAGCACAACCGGCGCGTGCCGCCGATCGATCCGACGAAGCTGAACGCGGTCGTGCTGACACACGCCCACCTGGATCATTGCGGGCGGTTGCCGATGTTGACCAAGGCAGGGTTTCGCGGGCCCATCTTCTGCACGTCCGCGACGAGCGATCTGGCCGAGGTGATCCTGCGTGACTCGGCAGAGATTCAGTGTGCCGACGCCGACCGGTACAACGCCAAGCTCCGGCGCCAGGGCGAGCCGGCGCAGGAGCCGCTGTATTGCCCGCCGGATGTGAACCCCGTACTCGGGATCACGCGCCGCGTGAACTATGGCGAGGCGACGCAGGTCGCAGAGGGAATTCAGATTCGGTTCTTTGATGCCGGGCACATCCTCGGATCGGGCAGCGTCCACATGACCATCAACGACGGCCCGCGGACCGTCTCGATCGTGTTCTCGGGCGACGTTGGCGTCAGCGGCTCGCCCATCCTCCGCGATCCCAGCACGCCGAGTGCGGCCGACGTGGTGGTGATGGAATCAACCTACGGCGACCGCGACCACCGCTCGCTGGAAGAGACCCGAGCCGAACTGCTCAGCATTCTCCGTGATGCCCAGGCATCGGGGGCTAAGGTGATCATCCCGGCATTTGCGATCGGCCGGACCCAGGACCTCGTGTATCACATGGGCGAGTTCATCCGCACCGGCCAGATCGCCCGGCTGAACGTGTTCGTTGATAGCCCGATGGCCGTCGAGGCCACGGGGTTGTACGCGCGGCACACAGAACTGCACGACGATCGCGCCCGCGAGATCGCCCTCGGCAAGCAAACGCCACTCTCGTTTCCGGGTCTCACTTATGTGCGATCGGCACAAGAAAGCAGGCGGCTGAACGACGCTCGCGGGTGCATGGTGATCATCTCCGCCAGTGGCATGTGCACCGGCGGCCGCATCGTGCACCACCTCTATCACAACCTCGCTCGGCCCGAGACACACGTCGTCATTGTCGGCTATCAGGGCCACGGCACGCTCGGGCGACGCTTGGTCGACCGCCACGAGACCGTTCGCATCTTCGGCGACCCGATCACCGTTCGCGCCAAAGTGCACACGCTCGGCGGCTTCTCGGCCCATGCCGGCCAGTCCGGGCTTCTGAAGTGGTTTGAGCCCCTCGCCGCTAGAAAACCACGTGTGTTCTTGACCCATGGCGAAGACCCGCAGCGGCAGGCCCTGAGCACCCTGATGCGCTCTCGATTCGGGGTTTCTGCCGTGCTGCCGATGTATGGCGACGTTGCCGAGGTGTAGTGCGGCGAGCGGCCCCCCGGCGAATCCGCATGGGGCTGAGCATCGAAACGCCTAGGCGCACTCGCCCGACGGGCGGTGGCCCAGGAGTCCCTCTGCATGCTTGTCGCCGCCCTGACTTCGATCCTTGCCGGAACCGTCGGCTTCAACCCTCCCACGACCGGCGAGAAGATTGCACCGCAGGCCAAAGCCCCGGAATCAAAGGCGATTCCTACAGCTGACCCCGAAGACGGAAAGTCGATCCGCATCCTTGGTGACGCACAGGTCACGCGGACTGCTCAAGATTTCTTCGTCTATGAGCAGATGTTGATCAACACCCCTCTCCCTGTGGGCTATCCAGACCCTACGCCCCCCGGCGTGATCGAGATCAAACGCTACCCCCTCGTTCGACGAGCAGAAGTGACTGGGACGATGTCTCCAGGCATCGGCATGAATCTTGCGTTTTTCCCGCTGTTTCGCCACATCCAGTCCCGCGATATCGAGATGACATCTCCGGTCGAGATGAACTACACCGGCACCGGCAAGAAGACTCCCGAAGGTGGCGACGCCAAGCCGGACACTTGGACGATGTCCTTTCTGTACCGACGAACCGATCAGGGACCCACCGGCCCGGATGCAACGCGGCAGAACGTGAAGGTCGTCGATGTGCCCGCCATGACCGTCATCTCTATGGGCGTGCGCGGGTCATACGACTACGCACGCATGCAACGAGAGTGGCAGAAGCTGGAAAAGTGGCTGAGCGAGCAGGCGGTCTGGGACGCCGCGGGCGAGCCACGTGCGCTGCACTACAACGGCCCCGAACGGCGAGAGGCCGACAAGTGGTCGGAAGTGCAGATCCCCATCCGCCTCGTCGCCAAGAACAGCTCCAGTACGCCGTCAGGTAGCAGCGCCTCGACGCCGGGCGAATCATCCCCCAAACCCGCAGACGCCGGTTCAGGGCTGAAGCAGCCACCAGCCGCCCCGTGAATGCTGAATCAAGAGCGAGTGAGCATGTCCACCGGCAACGCCTTGATGTGGTTCCGCGCCGATTTGCGCGTCGATGACAATGTCGCCCTTGCGCGTGCATCCGCCGATGCAAGGGCCCGGAACTCGGCGGTCATCGCCGTGTTTGTCATCTGCCCGCAGCAGTGGCAGGAGCATGACTGGGCTGGCATCCGTGTGGACTTCGTCCTTCGGCATCTCGCCGAACTCTCGGCGGAACTCGCGAAAATAAACATCCCTCTGCTGATCGCAGTTGTGCCTCGATTCGCCGACGTTTCTGCGATCCTCCTGAAGCTCGCTCGCGAGCACTCGTGCGCAGGGATCTACTTCAATCGCGAATATGAGATCAACGAACTGCGGCGCGATGAACAGGTCGCACGCACCTTTGCTTCGGCGGGCCTGACCGCGACGGGATTCACCGACCAGGTGCTCGTCGAGCCGGGCCTCGTGTGCACCGCGGGCGGATCGGGCGGGTTCTTCACCGTCTTCTCACCTTTCAAGCGTGCGCTATATAAGCACATTCAGGAATCCGACGGCGTCCGCACCGTGACGCGTCCCGCAAAGCAGGCCGCAACTCCGATCAGGCCATCGCCCGTTCCCTCGACCGTCGACGGTTTCACCTCGCATGTTCCAAACGCCGCCGAACTCTGGCCCGCCGGCGAGCGCCACGCCAGCAAACGCCTGGCGACCTTCGCTGAGAAGTCCATCGGCCGGTACAAAGCCGATCGTGACTCCCCATCGCTCGACGGAACAAGCAAACTCTCGCCCTATCTCGCCGTGGGCTCGATCTCGCCCAGACAATGCGTGCTCGTCGCGCTCCAAGCCAACGCTGGCCGCTGGGATGCCGGCGATCCCGGTGCGGTGCACTGGATCAGCGAGGTCGCATGGCGAGAGTTCTACAAGCACATCCTGATCGGCTTTCCGCGCGTCTGCATGGGCCGGGCGTTCAAGCCCGAGACCGATGCGCTCTCGTGGAACGACAATCAGCACCACTTCGCCACATGGTGCGAGGGTCGCACGGGCTATCCGATCGTCGACGCGGCGATGCGCCAGCTCCAGGCCACCGGCTGGATGCACAACCGCCTCCGCATGATCGCCGCCATGTTCCTCACCAAAGATCTCTTCATCGACTGGCGATGGGGCGAGCGGTACTTCATGCAACACCTCATCGATGGTGACCTCGCAAGCAACAACGGCGGCTGGCAGTGGTCCGCCTCCACCGGCACCGACGCCGCTCCGTACTTCCGAATCTTCAACCCCTTCAGCCAGAGTCGGACGTGCGATCCGCAAGGGACTTTCATTCGCAAGTACGTGCCGGAACTCGCCGAGCTTGAGGGCGGCGAAGACGGCCCGATCCATGAGCCCAGCGCCCTGCCGGCCCTGCTCCGAGCATCGATCAACTATCCTGATCCGGTCGTCGATCACGCCAAGGCGCGCGATCACGTGCTCAAGGCGTTCAAAGAACTCGCGAAGAGCTGAACCGTTGGGGCCTCGCCCGCTACGTGTGCTCAACGCCGGGCGACACGGCCGAATCTGACGCTTCCCGCATCGCTCCGAGCGCACGCCTCAGCACGCCGCTGGGCCTGGGTTCCGGTTCAGTTGCGGCCGCCGGAGCCGTCTCCGTCGGAGCACGACGTCGCTTCGGAGCCGTCTCCACCACCGGAGGCGTCGGCTTGACTTCATACGCATGGCCCGTGTGCACCACGTGGTCGATCGGTGCCTCGGCGGCCTCATCGGCCTCGTGAGCATCCACCGCGGCACGCGCGATCTCGCCCTTGTCGCCCACCTGATCGACCTTCACCGTCACACGCTTGCTCACGCCGCGTTCCTGCATCGTCACGCCGTACAGCCGATCCGCGCTCGCCATCGTCCGCTTGCGGTGCGTGATCACGATGAAGTGCGAGTGGTCCAGGAACTTGTGCACCACGTTGCAGAACCGCTCGACGTTCGCTTCATCGAGCGCGGCGTCCACTTCGTCCAGGATGCAGAAGCAACTCGGCTTGCTCTTGAAGATCGACAGCAACAGCGCGATCGCCGTCATCGTCTTCTCGCCGCCCGAGAGCTGATTGATGCTGCGCGGCTCCTTGCCCGGCGGCTTGGCGATGACTTCTACGCCGCTCTCCAGCCAGTCGATCTCATCCGTGACGATCTTCTCGCCATTAGGACCTTCCTTGACCAGCGGCATCAGCCGAACCTCGGCGCGCCCGCCTCCAAAGAGCTGGCGGAACATCCCGTCAGTCCCGCTGAATCGCGACTGGATCGCCTGGAACGTCTCCTTGAATCGCACCTCGCTCGCCTCGTTCAGCTTGGCGATCAGTTCCACAAGCTGCACGCGGGCCGCGTCGATGTCGGCAACATGCCGGATCAGATCCTCGTTCCGCGACGCCAGGATTTGCTCCTCGTCGATCGCGTCGAGATTCACGTTGCCAAGGTCTTTGATCTGCCGCTTCAACTCATCGATCCGCGGCACGGCGAACCCGTGATCCAGCCGCACAAACGTGCCGAACTCCTGATCCAGAACCGCCGCGACATACCCCGGATGCTCCATCGGCAGGTTCAGGTTCAGCTCCTGCACCGCACGCTCTTCCAGGTTCTCACGCTTCACTTCCACTTCGCGGCGAGCCACTTCCAGCCCGTGCCAGTCGCGCTCAATGATCCCCGCCTGTGTCCGCGCACCTGCGAGCTTCTCACCAAGTTCAGTGCCGACGGTGATGACCTGGGCCATCTCCTCGCCGATGATGTGCACATCGTCCTGGGCCGCGGCCCCTTCGGCATTGGCCGATTCGATCGCGAGCCCCGACTCTTCCAGCACCTGCTGGTGATGCGCAAGCTGATCCCGCCGCATCTGCACCTGAGACTCCAGATGCCGACGCCGACGCCCCGCCTCGTCGCTCGCCGAATCCAGCCGCTGCTTCTCACGGCGGGCAGACGAAAGCTGCTCCATGTATCGCCCGGCGAGCACCTTGGCCTGGGTGAGCTTCTCCGCCGCGGCATCGGCCTCGCGCTGCACTTCTTCGATCCGCGCGTCCAGTGCCGTTGCCTGCTCCATCTGCTCGTCGTAAAGCCGTCGCAGCTTTTCGGCCCGCTCGACCGTCGCGGCCTGCTCTTTCTCCACACCCGTGCAGCGATCGTCCAGCAGTTGCACTTCGTGCGACAGATTGGTCTGCTCACGCTGCAAGCGAGAGAGATCCGCCGACAGCCGTTCCAGCAGCGATTCTCCCGAAACCTGCTCGCGCTGCAGCTTCGCCACCAGCGTCCGAAGCTCGCCCTCCGCCCGCGCCAGTTCCGCCGCCTGCCCGTCGGCCGTCTGGAGCGCGGACCGATCACCTTCCAGCTTCACCCGCACCGTCTCCAGTTCAGCCCGAAGCTGCTCGAGCTCCGACGCACGCTGCAGAACCCCGCCACTCTCGCCCTGAGATGGCCCGGCCCGCACTCGCGCGTCGCTCTCCAGCACGCGCCCGTCGCTGGTCACGAACCGCACGCCCTGCGTGCCCATGGGCCCCGCGGCCAGCAGCATCGCCGCATCCAGATCGCGCACGAGCAGCGTCCTGGAAAGCAGCCGATCCAGCAACGTGTTGACGCGAGCCGCCTCAGCGCCTTCTCCGCGAGCCGACACCATCGCCCGCACACTGGCGAGATACCCCGTTGCCCCGCCAACCACCCCAACAACATCGTTCGCAGGCTCGCTCGCGACGCCGATATTCACCCCTTCGCCAAACGGTGCGGCGGGCAAAAACGTCACGCGCCCCGGCAACTTCGCAAGCTCGTCTGTCCCCGGAATATCCAGCAGCGTGTCCACCACCAGCGCCTGAAGCACCGGTCCAAGCGCGGCTTCCACCGTCGCGGCGTGCTCCCGCTTCACCTGGATTACATCCGAAAGCACCCCGCGCACCGCCGCAAATCCTTCGCCCCGGCCTCGCAACTCCAGCAGCTTCCGAACGCTGTCATTCAGCCCCGCGTGGCGATCCTGCAACTCCTGAAGCGTCGCGCGTCGGCTGTCCAGCCGCACGTACTCCTGCTGCGTCTCGGCCACCTGCTTGGTCAGCAGTGCCCGATCCGCGCCCAGTTTGCCCAGCGATTCACCCGCGCGGGCAAGGTCTTCCTCCGCCTGGCGCAGCTTGTCACGCGTCGTGCCGAGCGTCGCCTGCTGTGTGTCGCGCTGCTCCTGCGTCGTCTGCTGCTCGCTCTTGTTGCTCGTCGCTTTGGATGCGAGCGCCGTCATCTGCTCGCGCATCGATGCCGCACGCCGACGGTCGCTCTCCGCCGCAGCCAGAAGCGCTGTCCGCTCCCGATCAACGCTCTGCGCCTGCGACCGCTTCTGCGATTGCTCGGCCCGCGCCTCGTTCAGCTTGCCCTGCGCCGCAGAGCGATCCTGCGCCAGTATCCCAAGATCTCGCTCGGCCTTTGACAACTCTTCAGACAGCGTCCCGATCTGTTCGGCCTGCTGCGTCACCGCCGACGCGATCTCGGCGATCCATCGGTCCACCGCTTCAAACTGCTTCGAATCCTCGGCGACCTGTTTCTCCAGATCGTCGATCGCGCGACGAGTCATGTCCTGCCGCTGTTTTGAAGTCAGCTCCGCATGCCGAGCCGCCTGCAGACGGCTCTCCGCCCGGCGCTGGCTCGACGCAAGTTCCGATCGCCGAATGTCCGATTCCTGCTTCGCCGATTCCAGTGCACCCAGTGCCTCGGATGCCTGTTTCCGCTGCGCATCGAGCTGAGTCAACTGGTGTGTGAGCCCCGCAAGGCGTCGCAGCAGATCATCGTACTGATCCAGTGCAACCAATCCGCGCAGCGCGTCATACTCCGTCGCGAGTTGCTTGAACGTCCGCGCCTTGGCCGCCTGCGTCCGGATCGTCTTCAGCCGACGCTCCGTCTGCGCAAGCTGCTCGCGCGTCAGCGTCAGGTTTGCCTCGGTACGTTCCAGTTTCCGCTCCGCCTCGATCCGCCGTGCCTTGTACTTCGCAACGCCCGCCGCCTCTTCAAAGATCGTTCGACGCTCCTGCGGCGAGGCCAGCAGCATCGCATCAACCTTGCCCTGCTCGATGATCGAATACGCATCCGCACCGATCCCCGTATCCATGAACAGATCAACGATGTCCTTCAGTCGGCAACGCTTCCCGTTGATCAGATACTGCGACGTGCCATCCCGAAACAGCCGACGCTCGACCTCCACCTGATCCGAATCGATCGGCAGTCCCCGGTTGATCTCGGCACGGGAGATGGTGATTTCGGTGTCAGCGTCGGGAGTCGGGATTCGGGAATCGGCAATCGGTTGCTCCGATTCCGATGCGACTTCGACCGACGACTCCGCGACACTCCCCAGATCTTCACCCGATTCCCGAATCCCGACTTCCGATTCACGACGGGGATTCTCAAACGTCAGAACCACGCTCGCCATGCCCAGCGGCTTGCGTCCCGCCGAGCCGGCGAAGATCACGTCCGTCATCTCTTTGCCGCGCAGCGACTTGCTCGAGCGCTCGCCCAGCACCCATTTCACGGCGTCGACCACGTTGCTCTTGCCGCAGCCGTTGGGCCCGACGATCGCCGTCACCGGATCGTCAAACCGAAACTCGGTGCGATCGGCAAACGATTTGAACCCGCTCAGTGTCAGTTTCGATAAGCGCATAGGTCGAAGCAACCTCCATGTTGCCCGCTCGGCTGGCGCTGTGCCTCCACAACGCCCACCCACCCCAAACCGTCCGATGCCGAGCATCCATCCTCGGCCAACTCCGTGGCCGACCCGAACCCCGTCCCAGTGCACAGGATAGTCATTTTCCGGCCTCGCCGCGAATCGGGTGGCCCAGGGGCGCAATCCACACAGTGTCGGTTCCTGTCGGCAAACCCCACTCCGAGCAGCAGGTATTGGTACCTTGAGGCTCAGTCCGTGCTGGCGGTCGGCCGAGTGCGATCGACAGCAATGCCAAAACAGACTTCGCGGGCCCGGCGAAGTAGGGCTCTGGAGGAGTTCCCTGGGGAACGGGTGGGGTGCTCGGAGTGCTCCCATGCTCTCGAAAACGCTCTTAGACCTGAACGACAAGTCTCGCCGCGCCGCGATGGCCGACAAGGAACTCGCCAAGGTCCTGTCGGCTCCCGCCTGGGAGGCGAGAGTCAACGCCGAGAAACGGCACGCACCAACCTCGCCCGATTCCAAACGGGCGATGGCCATGCGCCGCAGCCAGTCGGCCGACCCCGATCAAAGCGTCCGCATACTTGAGCGGATCATCCGCGGCAATGACCTCGTGCCGACGAACTATCTCGATCGCGGCTCCATCTGCGCCAGAGCTGTCTGCAGAATCCGACTGATGAACTCCACACGCGAAACCGTCGGCTTTGGCACCGGCTTTCTCGTCGCACGCAACACCCTTTTGACCAACCATCACGTGCTGCCCACCGCGGCCCACGCACGCTGGGCTCGGGCCGAGTTCAGCTACGAGCACGACGCGCTCGGCGGTGATCGCGTGCCCGTCATCTTTGATTTCGATCTTTCGATTCCCCCGGTCATCAACGCCCCTTTGGACTTCTGTCTCGTGGGCGTTCAGCCGTACTCCATTGGCGACGGGGCGCCGCTCCTGCCCTTCGGCTGGCTCCCCCTCGACCCCACCCCCGGCAAGACCGTTGAGGGTGAATACCTCACCATCATCCAGCACCCCGGCGGCGAACGCAAGCAGATCTGCGTGCGCGAGAATCGCCTCATCAAATACCTCGACCACTCCCTCTGGTATCAGACCGACACCGTCGCGGGGTCTTCCGGAGCTCCAGTATTCAACAACGGCTGGCAGGTCGTCGGGCTCCACCACAGCGGCGTCCCCCGCACCAACAAAAAGGGCGACATTCTCACCGTCGACGGCAAGATCTACGACGCCTCCATGAATGAGAACACCATCGCCTGGCTCGGCAATGAGGGCATCCGCGTCAGCTCGATCCTTGCCCACTTGCGAACCAGGTCCGACAACACCCTGGCTGATCGCGTGCTGCGCAGCGAGCCCGCTCCGACGCCTGCTGCATCGGCCACGCACCCAACATCCGCCGCGGCAGCGACCGTCAGCATTCCGGTCTATGTCGCCCCCCCGCGCGACGCAGGATCGCCCATCGGGCGACACGTCGCAAGCCCCAGCGACGCTCCCGCAGGCACTGAGCCACCCGTCGAGTCCATGCGTCTCGAGAAGAAGACCAACCCCCGCGGAGCGATCGCCGAGTATCCGAAGCGCTCACCCGCCGATTTGGTCAATGCCCCCGGCTATCAGCCGGACTTTTTGGGCAAGAAATCCACGCTGCGGGTGCCCTTTCCAAAGGTCGTCGGCACCAAGCCATGGCACAAACCGTTCCGTTGGGGGCCCGGCGGTCGCAACGACCTCCTGCACTATTCCAGGCACTCCGTGCTGCTGAGCGAACAGCGCAAACTCGCCCTCTACGCCGTCGTCAACGTAGATGACACCCAGCGATACTCCCAACAAGGAAACGATCCCGATTGGCTCCCCGATCCGCGCGTCGAAGGCCATGAAGTGAGCGACAAGTTCTACAAGACCAGTCCCGGTGTGCGGGCCGACGGCCAGGGAAACCGCAGATCACCCTTCGACCGCGGGCACATGGTCCAGCAGGAAGACGCAACCTGGGGCGACAGCGATCTCTCCGCCGCCCGTGCTTCGGTTGAAACGTTCTACTTCCCAAACGCCGCACCGCAAGTCGCCCGGTTCAACCAACGCGGCAACGCATGGCTGGGTCTTGAGGACTATGTCATCGAGGTCTTTGCCGCCGAGACCGGTAAGGCCTGCGTCCTTTCCGGTCCGGTCTTCGATGCTCCTTCCGGCAAGGGTCCGCTTTCCAAGGGCACGTTGGCTCTCCCCATCGACCCGCGCGGACCTCGCAAGCCAGACCCGGTGTTCCTTGGCATACGCGTTCCCAAGGCCTTCTTCAAGATCGTCGTCTGCAACTCCGGCGGCCGGCTCCGGGCGGCCGCGTTCCTCATGAGCCAGGACCACCAACTCCAGACCCTCAAAGGGCGGGCCATTGTCGGGCCTCTGGAAACACTCACGACCGAGCAGGCACGCATCTTCTTCGTCACCGTAGAAGACGTTCAGCACCTCACCGGCCTGGACTTTGGCGCCAACGTCAAGCAAGCCCAGAAAACCACGCTCGAGACCATGAGCATGTTCAAGAAGGACACCCACGCTCCAACCAGCTTCGAAATCCGCTCCCTCGCCGACCTCAGACTCTGACGCCGACCCGCAGGTTCAGCCGATATGTTGAGCATGTCCACCCGGTTCAGGGATCAGTCTGCGCGATCTCGGCTTCCGAGCTGCGTGTCTTGGCTGCTATGCCTCGCCATCGCTTTGCTCGGTTCCACCTACTCGACGTCCGCGCAGCCGGTAAGCACCGACCCCAAGCCCCCCGCAGCGGGGAAGGCCGATGCCCCACGCCGGCTCGTCCGGTTGTTCGATTTCGAGGAACCCAACAACCCGGACCCCGTGCCCGCCCAGTGGGGTCGGGCCCAGGATGATCCCGATCAGGCCGCAGGTTTTCGTCGCCCGGGCTATCCGCCGTTCAACCAAGCGGAGTTTGACCACACCAAGGCGTCTTCCGGGGCTTCTTCCGTCCGGCTGCCAACCCTCGGTGGTTCGACCGCGCTCCGACTCGATGCAGGGGAGATCCCGGTCTTTCCCGACGCCGACTATGCCGTCTCGGCCATGGTCCGGACTTCCGGCCTGGAGCATGCCCGGGCGTTTCTGGTCGCTCGGCTTCTGGATCAGAAACTCCAGCCGATCGCTGGTTCCGAGGTGCGTTCGGATCCAGTGCTCTCTCCCAGCGGGTGGTCAGCAGTTCGCCTCGCCGTGCCCGGGCGGTTCAAGGACGCAACGTGGCTCCAGATCGACCTTGAACTGCTGCAGCCGCGGATGTTCGAGCCAAGTCCGCCCGCAGGTCCGCTCGCTCAGCACAAAGTCTGGCGCGAAGATGTCTCGGGTGCCGCGCTCTTCGATGATGTTTCGGTCGCCCTGCTTCCCCGCACGAAGTTCTGGACTGGCACCCCCAAGTCGCCCTCGACTTCGATCTTCACCGCGCCTTCGCCCATTCAGGTCTCCGTCAGCGCACGCGATCAGGGGGGCGACCTCCTCAACGCGCGGCTGCGACTGATCAACATCGACGACACCACCGTCTCCCAGCACGCGGCCATTCTTGATCCTTCCGGAAGACCGCTGGAATGGTCGGTCATCCCCGCCTCATACGGCTGGTACCGGGTCATCTTGGAGATCGACGCATCCGGAGTGACGGTCTTTCGCGCCGAGCGCCCCGTTGCGTATGTGCCCGGTGCTTCGGGTGCAGGGGCAGAGCCGGGCACGCTGTCGAGCCGCTTCGGGCTTATCGCCGACGATCTTGATGAAGCGACCATCGCGCAAGTCCCCGAGATCGTGGCGGCGGCTCGCACCAGGTTTCTCACCATCCCGGCATTCGATGTCTCCGCGGACGTCGCTTCTGCCCGATCCGCACTCAACGCACGCACCCCGATCATCGAGCGACTCCTCAATCAGGGGCAGGAGATCACGCTCGCCCTCAGCGGCGTGCCCTCGCCCATCGCCTCGGCAATGCTCCTGGATTCCACCGACGCTCTTGGCCTCTCCGCTCGCGATGCCTCCGCGTGGCAGCCCTACCTTGATCCGACACTCGATGTCTTCGGGCAACGGGTCGTGCGTTATCAGGTCGGCAAGTTTGGCGACCAGAGCATTCTCCGTCAGGATCCGACCGCGGGCATCGCCAACTTACGCACTCTGGTCTCACAACTGGTCCCCGGGCCGAGAATCGTTTTGCCCTGGCGCGCCGATCGCTCGATGCCGGTGATCGGCCCCGCAGCGGTCAACGCCGATGCCCTGCTCGTGCAGTTTCCCCTGGGCTTCGAACCGCGGGTCATGGCCGATCTGGGCACAGTTTGGAGAGCTCGCTCCCGAGAAGGTGTGCCCTTTGAGCTCACGATTTCTCCGGAACTTCCGGACATGACCCGCTTCGGTCCGCGCGCCCGGTCGGTAGAGGCCGCCCGTCGGCTTGTAGAGTTCTGGGCGGCGCTGGGTGGGGCGGGCGAGACCTCGGAACGACTGCCCGCACCCCGGTTTGCACTCTCCGACGCGATCATCACTCAGGGCGAGATCGGTGCGAGGACGCTTCATCCCGCCCCAGAACTCGCCGTACTCGCCCACATGGCCGATCGGCTCTCAGGACGCCGGATCATCGCCGAGGCGACCGCTCCCGATGGAGTCCGAGCTCTGCTCCTCGCCCAGCGATCTGGACGGGGTGAGACCCTTCAGATCGGTGAATCCCTCACCCGGGCCTGTGTGATTGCGTGGAACGAGTACGCTCCCGCCGAGCGGGCCTATGTCGATGTCTTCACCACGGGCGATCAGGTCGAGGCGGTCGACCCCTTTGGGAACATGCGCCCGATTCCAGCCGCCACCAGCGGCGGGGTGCAGATTCGGGTGCCGCTGACCGACGAGCCAGTATTCATCGAAGGCGTCGATGCCTATCTCGCGCTCTTCTCCGGCTCACTCAAGTTTGAGCCGACCTTCATCCCCGCCGTCGGCTCCGAGCATGAGCACCGAGTCATCCTGACCAATCCATGGCCCATCCGCATCACGGGGCAGGTGCAGGTCCGAAAAGTCGATGATCCGACCAAGCCGCGCGGCGCGGAGTGGCGGGTGGAGCCCAATGTGCTCGACTTTGCCGCCGCCCCCGGACAGTCGCTGAGTCTGCCCGTGACCCTCTCGATCGGCCCCGGCGCATTGGCCGGTTTCAAGGACCTGACCCTTACGGCCAGAGTGCTCGCCGACCGTCAATACCCCCCGATCCGTGTTGGTACCAACGTGGAACTGGGATTGAAGGACCTCGATCTCAACCCGGAAGTTGTCCTCGGGCCTTCGAAATCCGGCCCGGACGTGTTCGTGCAGGCAAGCGTGACCAACAAAGGGTCCTCCCCGCGCACCCTGCGGCTGGAAGTCTCCGCGCGGGACACTCCCACGCAGCAGGCACAGATCGCCGCCTTACCCCCGGGCGAGACGATCATGAAGCGGTTCATCCTGACCGAATCCGCCACGCGCCTCGCCGGACGCCACGTCCGTGTAACTCTTCTCGACGAAGAGAGCGCGGCTCGAATGAGCAAAGCCGCACTCGTGCCCGACGGGAGATAGTCCCCAGCCCGTCTTGACTTTCCGGCACTTTCAGGGCCTTGCGATCTCGCAAGACTTCCGCCGATCTGAGAACCGCGTGAGCCCCAGCTCCGAATCTGTCGTGAAGGTCCGCCATCTTGCAAACGTGCTCGGGTCTTGGCGGTATCAGTGTGGTGGAAACAACGACCCGAGCGACTTGACCGGGGGGTGGGGGGGCTGATGTTGGGGATCGTCTGATGGGCGGGGGGCTCGGGAGGCGTCATGATCCACTCGTCGGTCGGCCCCGCCACACGGGCTGAGACCATTGCCGAAGCTATTCTCGCCAGCCGAGCGCTGCTGGGACGCTATCTCATTGGCTTTGACGATCACTCGCACACGCGTCAGGCGCCCAACTTGCCGAACCACCTAGCCTGGTGTCTGGGTCACTGCGCTCTGACGCTGCATCGCGGGCTAGAGCGGATCACGGGCGATCCTGTGCCGGAACGCGACTTTCTGATCTCGCCCATTGACCTGGCCGAGAGAACGGCCAGCCGCCCGGGTGCGTCGCCGTCGGCATCGCACCGCGTGCCTCCCACGCGATTCGATGCCGAGACCGTCAGCTTTGGCTCGACCCCCGTGGACAACCCGCTGCTGTATCCGATGCGATCCCGCTGCATCGAGATCTTCGACGCGGCGTGCGAGCGCTACGCCAGCGCGTTTCGCACACTGCCAGACGCTCGCCTGGACGAGATGATCACCTGGGGCAACATCCAGATACCGATCTGGGCCTCCGGACTCCGTCTCTCATTTCACAACGGCACCCACTGCGGGCAGATCGCCGATCTGCGCCGGGCCTTGGGCATGAAGTCCATCTTCGCATAGCCCGCCGACCTCCACCCGCGTTCGCCCGGGTTTGCTAGCATCCGGCATGACCGGAGGCGACATCGTCATCAGCTCATTCATCGACGCGTTCACCGCCCAGAAGAACCTCGCCGACAAGGCGATCGCTCAGGTCAGCGATCTCGACCTGCGCCGGCCTCTGGACGAGAACACCAACTCGATCACCGTGATCATGAAGCACGTCGCGGGAAACCTCATTTCTCGCTACACCGAGTTCCTCACCTCCGACGGCGAAAAACCCTGGCGAGATCGCGACGCCGAGTTCGCCGACACCTTCCGCGATCGTGCCGAGACCATCGCGTATTGGGAGGGCGGCTGGCGATGCATGTTTGACGCCGTGAGTGCCCTGCGGGCCGAGCACTTCGCCTGGACCGTCACCATCCGCGGCGAGCCGTACACCGTGCCCGGTGCCCTCACGCGTTCGCTCGCCCACACCAGCTATCACGTGGGCCAGATCGTGCTCATCGCTCGCGTGCTGAACCGTGACAACTGGAAGACCATCACCATTCCACGCGGCAAATCCAAGGATTTTAACGCCCAGATGGGCTATGGCGGGCGATGAGCCCCGCACGCCCGGTCTCGGACAGTTCCAGTGAGCCCGCGCACAGAAAACGCCCGGGTTGGCGGCGTGCGCTGTTCTCGCTCACGCTCTTTGCCGCGATCGTGCTCACGATGCGTCAGACCGCGCTGCTGGAGTCCATGAACTTCTACCACCCGCGATCCACTTCACCCGTGGCTCCGAAGGGCGTTGAAGAGATGCTCATCCCCACGCCCGACGGCCGAACGCTGCACGCGTGGTGGATGCCGCCCAAGGGCGTTGCGCCGGGCACGCGAGCACCAGCCGTGCTGCATTGCCACGGCAACATGGGCGATGTCGCCGACCATGCCCCGACATCTTCGTACATCACACGCTACGGCGTCGGCGTGCTGCTGTTTGACTATCGCGGCTTCGGACGCTCGACGCCGGAGCGACTGCTCACACGCGATGAGCTCTTGATCGATGCCAAGGCCGCACTCGACGCACTGCGAGCTCGGCCCGATGTCGACCCATCGCGCGTCGGCGTGTTCGGCTACTCACTCGGCGGGACGTTCGCGCTCAAGATCGCCGCCGATGATCCGGGTGTGCGATGTGCCGTGGCCGTGGCCACGTTTTCGAGCTGGCCCGGCGTTGCGTCGGATGTCGTGCCGATGGTCGGGCGGCTGCTGATCAAGCCGGGTGTGGACGCCCAGACGAGCATCACGGCGATCGGCTCGCGCCCGGTGCTGCTCGTGCACGGCGATCAGGACAATATCGTCGCGACATACCACTCAAGCCGCATCGCCGATGCCGGAACCCGCGTGGGCGTGCCGGTGGAGCTGGAGATCGTTCGCGGGCTCGGGCACTTTGGACTGTTCGATGGCCCGATGCAGGGGCGGATCGGCGAGTTCTTTGCGAAGCATCTTGCCGAGAAGTGAAGAGAATCCAATCGAGTGTCTTGGGTGGCTCGCTCGTCCCGAGCGAGTTCTTGTCATAAGCGAAAGACGCGCCGGGGACCGGCGTGCCACCCGAACCCTGCTCCCCAGCGCACTTTCTGCGATGATCTACTGCGGCGCGACCTCCACGCGCCGCACCGCATCCAGCAGGGCCAGCTCGCGGAGCGTTGCGACACGCACCGAAGCGACGACCACCTTCACGTCGGCATGGCGAGACTCGATCCGCATGCCGAGCTTCTCCAGTGCGGCGAGCGTCTTGGGCTCCAGATCGCTCAGCAGCATCACCACCCTCACCCGCTCGTCGGCAGTGGATTCCATCGTCGCCGTCGTGCGACCGAGCAAGGCGGCATCGAGCGTGCGTCGAACCTTGCTCTCGCGCCGCTCGGCTTGGATTGCGGCGCTGGCCTTGGTGCGCAGCTCGGCGATCATCGCATCGCGGGCCTTCTCGTCGGCCTTGGGATCGCTCAGGATCTCGCAGAGACGGGTGAGTTCGCGGAGGGGTTCCTGGACCCGTTGTCTGTCGGCGTCGTTGACGCCCTCGGCGGACATTGCGATGCAGGCGATCTGCTTGGCCCCATCAAAGTCCTTTGCTTCGGTGAGCTGGGTTGCGCCGAGGAGTAGCGTCCACGCGAACGTGGTGAACGAGTGCGATGTAGACACCGCATCGTTCGCGCCGACACCCGAACCAAAGTCCCCCGCCATGAATGAGTCCAGAGGATACTGCTTTGGCCCTGAGCGTTCGTCGAGAGTGCCCCGATCAGCCAACTTCCAATCGCGGCTTTCTAACTTGCGATCGAACGCAGCGGCCTTGTCGGCTTGAACACCGGCGTAGCGGGGAGACGCGGGCGATTCGGCCATCGTGGGCGCGGAGGGCGCGCCCTGGCCGCCGCCCGTGCGTCCGGCGGGCTTTGGTGCACCGGGGGGGGTGGCTGCGGTGCTCGGCGGTGCTTGGATCGCTGACGCTGGCCGCGCTGAACTCGTAGAGAGAACTGTGTTCAGATCGATCTGGGGAATCTGCGCGGTATCCGTTGCGGGTCTGGCGCGAACGGTGAGTGTTTTGGGCGCGGAGGTGGGATCAGCTCTCTCAGTTGAGGGTTCAATGACCGCCTGCGGATCTACATTGCCGTTGAAGACCAACATCCCCAAACGGGATTCGAGGTCTTTCAGCTTTTTCTCCATTCGCATCCCCTCGATCGCCTCGCTCGAGATCGCGAGCACATCGGCTTCGCGTTTCTGCTCGGCGGCTCCTCGTGTTCCGGCATGGTCATCGTTGCGAAGTGTGTTTGGCCCAAAGATCCCCTCCCAGTTCACCTTGTCCGGCAACTCCACCGGCACATGCACCAGCCGCGGCTGCCCGCCCACGGTGATGCGCAGCTTGTCCACCGCCACGAACGACGTGTACTGGCTCATCACTTTGAACTGCTCGCCCAGCGTGATGATCTGCGATTTCACGTCCGGGTTCGGACGCTGCGTCTGGATGCCCACAAGATCAAGCCCCATCAGCGCATCGATCTTGGCTCGTGCCCACAGCGTGGGCAATGAAGAGTGCTCCGCGCTCGCCTGCGGCAAGTTCAACGGAATGGTGCGCTCCCAGGCACCGCGGGCCGTCTGTCCCTTGATCGTCACGCTGCCCGCGCCGCCGACTTGGTAGCGACCGAGAATCGTCAGTGGGCGCTGATCGAACAGGTCGGGGATATTCGCGAGCTCGGGCACGATGTCGGTGGGAGCAATGCCGCTGAACGTCACCTGGATGTCGGTGAGCACAGGCGTGCGTGTGCGCCGGTTGAACCGCTCAACACCCGCGGCGATGTCTTGATCGGTAGATTGGCCGATGTAGACAAACTCGGGCTCGCCGCCGCCGGCGCGGGCCATTTCTTCGATCAGCCAGCGATTGACGCTGTTGCCGATGCCGAAGCTGAAGACGCGGGTGGTGCTGCGATTGCGCTTGATGGCGTCGATGATCGCCCATTCATTGCTGACATAGGCGTCGGTGAGGAACATGACGATGCGCAGTGGACGGACAGTTTGGCCACGCATCGAGGCACTCTGGACCTTGAGCACGCGCTCGCCGTTCTCGGTGGTCCATGTGCCAGTGAGCGTCAGGGTTGCGTCCGCGTTGACTCTCTTTGAGCTCGACAGAGACTCAGTTGGTACCTTGAACGCATCGCATCGCAGTGCAAGCCCCTCACGCACCTTGATCGTCGGGCTGATCGCTGTGCCGTCGGTTTCGAGCCCCGAATAGCCCAGCGCGTCGCCAGAAACTGCGACCGTCACGGAACGACCGTCGGCGGGCAAATCCGCGAGCTGCGCCGGAGAGATCGACATGGGCGCACTCCCAACCTGCGGCTGGCTGAGCGCGGCGTCAATCGCCCTCATCATCTCCGTACCGCCGGAGCCATTCTCACGCTGGATCCCCGCGAGTGCCGCGGCTCGATTCTCCGGTGTGTTCGGCCGCAACTCTTGCCACAGCACCCGCGTATGCCCGGCGAAGGTGATCACGTTGAACCGGTCCAGCGGCCGCATCGATGCAATCGCCTCGCGCATCAGCGTCTTGCACGTCTGGATCGGCGCCCCGTTCATCGAGCCCGAAGTGTCCACGACAAAGATCAACTCACGCGGCACCGCCTGCTCATCGCTCACGCGTGCCGGCGGATCGAGCTGGATCGCCACGAAGCCGCCCTTGCCGCCCGCAACGCCAAGCCCGTCGGCGTGCGTGAACACGCGATCGGTGATCGCGTCGTCCGTCTGCTTCCACTTCAGGACGAAGTCCCTGTTCGGAATCTCGTTCAGCTTGGCCAGCGCGATCGCCACACGCCGCGGCTTGCCCTGGGCATCACTCGCGAGATCCGTCCGCGTGATCTGGTGCAGCGGCGATTCCAGCGACACGATCCCCGGGCCGCCCGTATCGAGCGTGACCGAGATCGAGATGTCATGTCCCGCCCGCGTTCCCGGCCGCGTCGGCATCGGCGTCACGCGATCGGCGTCGGGCACCTGGTCCGTGGGTTGAGCGAATGGCGCGCCCGGCTTGGGCTCGCCAGCGGGCTTGCCTTCCGGTCCGGGAAGTGTGGGAGCAGGGGTGGGGGGGCAGTGGAACCAGCGGCCGCCGATTTCGCCGTAGCCATCAACCCGGTATCGCCCCGGCTCGCGTGAGCCGTCGGCATACTCGGCTTCGAGAACGAAAAAGGCCGTGTTGCTATCGGCGTCGGCGGGAGCCATGACGGGCCGTGCCGAAGCGATCGCACCGTTGAGCAGCCGAGCATCCGGTGAGGATTCACTTCGAGAAAGTCCATCACCGTGCGACACCAAACGCACCCGCGCTGGCGCGATCAGCACCACACCGCGTCTGGGCTTCGGCATCGATGCTTGATCCGCATTCGGCTGCGGCTCAGGCATGGGAGCCATCGATCCGCCCGGCACATACCGCGGCCCGACCACCGTCGGAAAGTCAAACTGCATCACGCCGTCGCGCTCGGTGACGAGCTCGACCGAGCTGATCTCGATATCGATCGTCGCGCCGGGTTCGATGTTGGCGACCGACTGCGTGAAGATGTTGGGCCGCTCCTGTTCAAGCAGGCTCGCGACGCGCCCGGCGTTTCGGGCGGCTTCGTAGATCCTTCGAGCCGCCTGTCGCTCCTTCACCTCGCCGACGATCACGCGATCGCCGATGGTCATCGTCATCCGGTCCACGCCCGCCTTGGACGAGAGCGGGAAGGTGTACACCGCCTCGATCTTGTCGGCGTGCGGATTGTGATACTTCTGCACCAGCGTGACGCGAGCAAAACGCCCGCTGATCTCGGCCTTGATATCCGTGTGCTTCAGCACGCACGGACCCAGCAGGTTGCCGTCCTTGTCAAACGCATCCAGCCGACCTCCCTCGGGCGCCATCACGATGTTGCCATCGACGGCCTTGGCTTGCTGCAGGAGATTCGTCTGCGTGGGCAGAATGAACGGGAGCAGCACCACGATGGCGATTGCGGCCGCGGCAAGCGGGGAATACCGATTCATGACCACCCTCCGGATCACCGCGATCACCGATCGCGGGCGAGCGTCGTGCGGGGTCTTGGGTTCGATCGTGCTGTGTACATTCTGTTCTGCGGCGTTGGCATCCTCGTGAGCGAGGGATGCCAGTAACCGATCACGCCCCGCAGCCGCCTGCGTCGCGTGCACCTGGTGCCAGTCGCGAAGCAAGCCGTCCAGTGCGTCTGGCTGGGGAACGTGCAGATCGTCTGGCATGTCATCGTCTGGAGTGGGGGGGGGTAGCGTGCTCATGGATTCACAACTCCCATCAGCGTGCCGAGGTGTGCTTTGGCCCGGGCCAGCAGCTTGTAAAACCCGCTGCGGCTGAGCCCAAGCGCCGAGCCCGCCGCGGCGACCGGATCGTTTTCGAGGTAGTACAGGTGGATCGCCAGCCGTTCTTCATCAGGAAGCTCATCAAGCGCGATCGTGAGCCGATCGAGTGCCTCCGCCTGCTCCACCGGGTAGCTCGGAGCGTCTCCTCGCGGCGATGCCGACACGCTGGCGGTGCCGTTCAGCATGACACGCTCCTCTCCTGCGGCGTGCTCGTGCACTCCCCGCCGAGCCCTCGCACGACGCCGTTCGGCACAGACGTTTCGGGCGATCGCGTACAGCCAGCTTCGCACGCCGTCCGGATCGCGGACCTCATGCAGCAGGCGATACGCACGGATGAAGGTCTCTTGCAGGGCATCGTCGGCATCGCTCGCAACAGGGCTGAGCCGGGCACAGACGGCGCGAACGACCGGCGCGTGCCGGTCATAGATTCGCGCAAAGGCCTGGTGCCCGGCCTGACGAGCCGACGGGGAAGGGGGGGGAGCCGCGGGGTCGCTCCGGGCCGCGAGAGCGGCTTGAACGTCGCGTGCGTCGTCGGTCATCACGGGACTCATGGCCGACGGACGCGATGCGTCTCCGGAAAGTCGCGGGAAATGGTTGAGTTTGGACTCTTCATGCCAAAATCCCAAGCCAAGCCGACCTGCGGCGGCGCATGTGTGGGCAGACAGACACACACGCCCAGGCCGGGCGCGGGCCACTGTACCGTTTGTCGGAATACCCCGCACTTTGGAGGTCAATGCCCCATGAGCCAGAGTTTTCCCTCAGTAGGCGGGAAAAGGCGGGTCGTGAGGCACGTGAAAAGCAAAAATAAAAATCCCGGGTGTGACCGGTCAGTTCACACCCGGGTCGAGGACATGTCTGCCCTCTCTCGCCTCTCTCTCACTCCAGTTGCTCCCCTGAGCCGTGTCTCTCTCTCCAATCTCTCTCGCGCCTCTCTCTCTCCGTCCAGACTCGGGGGAGTCAAGGACTAGGGATCGGCAATTGGAGGGCTCAGTGCAACCAGAAAAGGCAAGACCAATGTACCGTCTTTAGGGGCTGTGTCAAGGGCGCAGGACACTTTTGTCGGATATCGGACGAATTGTTTGCGATCGATCGGCCACTGTCGGTTGATGGCCACTTCTCCGCATAATCCCCGAAGATCGTCCCCTTTTCCTGCGAAAAGAGCCGTTATCGATCCAGAAATCGCCGATTTCGATCGATCGGAGGGGTCGCCAGTTCAGGTGGTCTGAGATTTTTTCCCAGCGCATGAACCGCCTGGGGTTTATTCATGGCTCAGCACCCGCCAAACCACGCGTTCAAGAAGGCGAACACGTCCTGGACCGCGAGTCCGCCGAGGTTATCAAAGTCGGCACGGCAATCGCCGGCGAACCATGCGTTCAGGAACGCGAAGATATCCACAACAGCGAGTAGGCCATCGCCGTCAAAGTCCGCGATGCACAGGGGCCACAGATCTCGAATCACCAGCGGGACAATTGGCTGTGCGTTGGAATCAGTAATGCGCGTTGGCGGCACGGTGTTTGGACGAACACGCACACGGGCTGTGCAGCCCGTGCCGGTGCTCGTGAACGTCAGCACGGCGATCTCGGTGTTGCCTGTGATGGGTAGTTGTCCGAGCAGTGGGTTGATCCCAGAGGCGAGGGTGATCCGAGAGCCGCTTGCGGTGATCGGTGAGATGACGGGCAGGCCGAACTGCGAGGTGTTGTACGTTCCGGACTGAAAACTCACCTGAGTTGCGTCAAACTCAAGAAACGCCTGCACGCCCGCGGTGGGCGTCGCGAGGTCGCTCAGGCGAACAGAGATCTGAATCAGTGGTCCCGGACGCCGGACGAACTCAAGTGTGGAGTCGGCACTGCAAGGCGACGCTGCTGCGAAGCCGGCCAGACCGATGAGCGCGAGGGGGATCAGTGTGCCGCGCATGGGAGGGCTTTCGAAAGACAGACTCTTGGCGGCAAGCCAAGAGTCTGCGAAGTGGAGACGGGCGTTTGGGCTCAGCAGCCGCGGAACCAGATGTTCAGGAATGAGAAGAGGTCGGTGGTGTCGAGTGAATCGCTGCGATCCATGTCGGCGGCGGGGTGGCCGGCGAACCAGGAGTTGATGTAGGTGAAGAGGTCCTGAACCGCGACACCGCCATCGTTGTCGAAGTCGGCGATGCAGGGGCTGATGCCACGCGCGGTGAATACGGCGACGTCCTGCTCATTGAGCTGGCCATCGCGATTCAGGTCTGAGCGAGCGACGGTCCAGAGCCCGCCGGAGACGAGCTGGGAGACACCGACATCGGTCACCGGACCGCCCGGAGTGTTGGGGGCAACCATCACGAAGTTCCCGCAGCAGTTGGGATCGTTGAACTGGAGGAAGGCGGTCTGGATGAAGGTGAAATCTTCGAGGCCGACGGTGGCGTTGCCGGAGATGTCGCTGTGGGGGTAGGGAGTGGCGCAGGTGGTGCTGGCGGTGCCGAAGTTCACGCCGAATTGTCCGACGAAGGCACCGAAGTCGAGGATGTCGACGTAGGAGTCGTCGTTGAGGTTTCCGCCGCGGAGGGAGCGGGTGCCCGTGAAGTTTGCGGTGTAGGAGCCGGCGAAGACGCCGAGATTGGCGGTTCGGCGGAGCGTGTGACGCTTATCACGAGCGGTGACGCAGGTGTATGAGCCGCAAGGGACGTTGATCGGTGTGGAGGTCGATGCGAAGCCGTTGACGAAGTTCATGACGACATCGATGCTGAACGCTGGGTTCGGGCAGGAGCCGTTGAAGAACTCGAAGGTGATGCAGCGATCAAAGGTGCCGGAGAAGATGCCGTTGAGCTGCACGAAGGTGGTGAAGGAGTTGACGTTGTTGACCGTCACGGTCTGGGCGCTGCTGGCCATGTTGCCCGAGCAGTCGGTGGCGGTCCAGGTGATGGTCGTGACGCCGACGGGATAGGGGGCGTTCAAGGGTTGCGCATCGGAGCGGGTACCGACCACGCCGACGCTGCCGCCGCAGTTGTCGCTCGCGGCTGGCGGGACGGGAACGGCGAAGCCGAGGCAGGTGGTCGCGATAGCGTTGACGACGATGGGCGCGTTCGTGGCGATGGAGGGCGCGATCGAGTCCATGCTGAACGGAGCGAGGTCGGTGGTCGTGGTGGGCACGTCACCGCCGAACTCGGTGCTCAACCGCGTCGGCGGCAGCGGCGAAGGCCGCGGGCGGAAGTTCACCAGCGTCAGCCCCTGGCTCGCGCAAACGT
>JAIEOW010000142.1 GCA_019750095.1 Phycisphaerales bacterium | reverse complement strand
GAGCGTGTGGATTCGTGCTTCTGAGAGGCACGTGGGATCAGAGTACCCGAACAATGCACGATTGCGACCATGAATCTCAGATTTCTTCGAGGATTCTCAGATCAATCCGGATGCGATTGGGTCAAATCGCACTCGGAGAAACCCCAACTCCGACGGATTTGTCTGAAGAGCAAGGACTTACGTTCGCGTTAAGGTGCAAATGGGCATGTTCGCCCCGCGACTCGGTCAGACTACTCAACCGATACCAGCGGCCTGAGCCGCTCCAACATCCTCGGCCCGATCCCCTTCACAGCGTCCAGATCCTCAACGCGTCGAAACGCCCCCCGCAGCGTCCGATGCTCAATGATCCTCCCCGCGAGCGCGGGTCCGATCCCCGGCAAAAGCTCAAGCTCGGCCTGGGTCGCGGTGTTGATGTTCACAAGCGTTCGAATGCCAGTCGCCGGTGCCGCCGACACCGCCGTGGTCGGCGGGCTTTGGCGTGGTTGTTCATGGGTGGCCGAGGCAGTGGCGGCCTTTGCCGGCGGCGCCGGCTGAATCACCACACGCTCCCCAGGCGTCGCCCGCCAGACCCGCCCATCCCGCGTCATCGAATACGCGAGTCCACCAACACACGCCACACCCAGCACGCCAACCGCGGCCCACTTTGGAGCGCGGGTGGTCCAGCCATGCTGTCTCGATGAGGAACTCATCCAAAGATTCTCACGTGGAATGTGCCAGACTCGCATGGGGCTCGCGATCCTCGCGCGATCCCATGATTCGGGCATGGTCGGAGCTTGATGATCGACACAATCGTACGTGAATGGATGCTCCTTTCCCGCACTCACCGGTATACCTTTGCCCGTGCTGCCGGTTGAGAAACTCAGCACTCGAAACTCCCAACGCATTCCCAGCACACCTCGTCCACCCAGGACTCTCACAAGGAATCTGATCCCCATGAAGCGTGTACACGGCATGATCGCGGTCTCTGGCCTCGGTTTGGCTCTCTCCTCGGCGTTGGCGCTCGCCACCCCGCCCGCGCTGGACCGCGTGCCGGATGACGCGCTGTTGGTCTTCACGATTCCCTCGCCCCAGAAGCTCCAGAAGAACCTCGAAGCGCTCACCACCGCCATCGAAGCGCCGATGCCGGTCCCCGCGATCGATGATCTCCTGGCCATGGCCGGCATCCAAGGCGGCCTGGACACCGCCAAGTCGGTCGCCATCGTCTACTTTGGGCCTGAGGACCTGAACAAAGAGAACATCGACGACGTCGACTGGGATGCCGCCGAGAATCGCGTGATCTTCGTCCTCCCGATCAGCGACTACGCCAAGTTCGTCGACAACTTCGGCTCCAAGCCCGCCGGCGACGGCAAGGTCGACTCCGTCACCACGCCCGACGGCGAGCCCGCCTTTGTCCGCGATATCGGCAACGGGTTCGCGGCGATGGGCCCGGACAAGGCCGTGGTCGAAGGGTTCACCGGCAAGCCCGCCAAGGCCATCTCCGCCAAGCTCGGCGCCACCGGGGGCACGCTCGCCGACGGGTCCGACTTTGCCACCATCATCAACCTCGATCGCCTCCGCCCCGTCGCCCAGAAGGGCATCGTCAAGGCGATGGACGAAGCCAAGAAGCAGATGGCCGACATGGGCCAGGCCGAGAGCGAGCAGGCCATCAAGTCGCTCGAACTTGCCAAGTGGATGGGCGAAACGCTCGTCCGCGACACCGATCTGCTGGTTGGCGCGGTCAACCTGTCGGCCAAGGGCATCAACGCCGAGATGGTCGGCAACTTCAAGGCCGACTCGTATCTCTCCAAGGCGCTCGCGATCAAGGGCAACGCCTCGCGTCTGCTCAGCAAGCTTCCCGCAGGGCCGTATATCTGGGCCGGCGCGATGGATCTCGCCGCCCCCGGCGCCAAGCAGCTCTTCAAGGACATCATGTCGCGCAGCCCGAGCACGGGCGTGGACATGAGCAAGGCCTACGCCGAGTCGCTCGAATCCGCCGACGGCTTTGCTGGCGTGATGGGCTTCCCCATGGGCGGCGCGATGGCCGGGTTCTTCACCCAGACCGTCGGCTTCACCTCCACCAAGGACCCGGCGAAGTACGTCGCCGCGTTCAAGAGCACCATCGATGCTTCCAACGGCATGAAGCAGGAAGGCATGACCGTCGCCTCCAAGTACGTCGTCGACGGCGCCAAGGCCGGCGAGACGCCCGTTGATCTCTGGGAAATGAAGCTGACCGCCGAGCCCGGCTCGGATGCCGAGATGCAGACCCAGCAGATCATGAGCTTCATGTTCGGCCCCCAGGCCATGCCCGCCGGCTACGTCGCCAAGACCGATGGCGGCGTCTACATGACCTATGTCAAGAGCGGCGAGCTGATGAGCAAGGCCCTCAAGGCCGGCTCCAGCGACAACCTCGCGGGCGATGCCCAGCTCAAGGCCGCCCAGGAATCGCTCCCCAAGGAGCGCGTCGCTGAGATGTTCATCTCGACCCGCAGCATCCTCGACCTCGTCCTGCCCTTTGCCGGCCTCGCCGGCGTGCAGGTGCCCGCCGACAAGATCCCCGAGAAGCTCACGCCCATCGGTGCCGCGATCACCGGCGGGAATAACTCCGTGCGGATGACCATCTCGCTCCCGACCGACGTGCTCAAGACCGGGGTTTCCCTGGGCATGGCGGCCCAAGAAGCCATGGAAGCCGGTGGAGAACCTGTCGATCCGGCGAAGAACGAGGGTGGCGCTGGACAGCCCAAGTTCTGACGCTATACTGAAATCGTCCTTTCCATTTGCACCCCCCCCCCCGAGGGGTCGCTGGCAACGTGCCGCGGCCCCTCTTTTCTTTTTGCCCGCGACCTCCCTCGGCACCCCCGTCCACGCGCTGGAACCGCTCTTGTGAGCACGATCCCGTTGAGCCCGATTCGTGCATGGGTCGCGTCATCGCGGCGTTCGCTCACGCTCGATCGCCCATGCATCATGGGCATTCTCAATGTCACGCCGGATTCGTTCTCCGATGGTGGCGCATATCCCTCGGCCCCCGCGGCGGCAGAGGCCGGTCTGCGCTTCATCGCTCAGGGCGCGAGCGCGATCGACGTCGGCGGAGAGTCCACGCGTCCCGGAGCGTTGCCTGTATCTGTGGCAGACCAGATCGCACGCGTCGTGCCGGTGATCGAGTTGATCCGGAAGGCCGACGATCGCGTGATCATCAGCGTGGACACGACGCGCGCTCACGTGGCCGCCGCCGCACTCGACGCGGGGGCCGATGCAATCAACGACGTTTCCGGGGGTTTGGACGATCCCGCGCTCGTTCAACTCGCGGCGGCTCGTGGCGCGGGATTGATCCTGATGCATCGCCTGGTTCCACCAAAACGCGATCAGTTCTCGCACCAGTACGCCGTCGCCCCGGTCTATGGCCATCCGCAGGGCGTGGTCGGGACGGTGAGAGGTTTTCTCGCCGATCGACGCGCTCACGCCGAGCGCACCGGTGTCGCACGAGATCGCGTCGTCATCGATCCCGGGCTGGGCTTCGGCAAGAGCGTCGAGCAGAACCTGGAATTGATCCGCGGCACGCCTGACCTGCTCACGCTCAACGCACCCGTGCTGAGCGCGTGCTCACGCAAGAGTTTCACCGGCAAGATCATGGTTGGGCCCGACGAAGATCCACCCCCGCCCAGTGAGCGGCTGAACGCCACGCTCGCGCTGAGCGTGCTGCATCTGACACTCGGTGCGATGATCTTCCGAGTGCACGATGTGCGTGAGCATGCCGAGGCGTTGGCCGCGGCTTGGCGTGCGTTGGGCCGTGAATAGGGGTTGGCCAAGGTCCCAGAACATCGCCCGGGGCGTAGTCCGGGGCGACGAACACGACGCGACCCGGCGGCGTATATTGATGAATGTCGATGCGTCACCCCCGGATTCGCCCGGGCATCCAACCCGAGCGGGGCCGGATCGCGGGGCAGGGGGCCGCGGCACGCGTAGACTTGTGCCCGCCAGTCCGCGGGCAAGGAAGACACGACCATGGCCAGCGAGCAAGTCAAGATTTTTACCGACGCCAGCTTCCAGAGCGACGTGCTGAACTCGGATCAGCCCGTGCTGGTGGATTTCTGGGCCGAGTGGTGCATGCCCTGCAAGATGCTCACCCCGACCATCGACGCCCTCGCCACCGATTTCGCCGGCAAGGCGAAGGTGGGCAAGTTTGACATCGACAGCAATCGCCAGGTGCCCACGCAATACGGGATCCAGGCGATCCCGACGATCATCCTGTTCAAGGGCGGGCAGCCGGTGAAGAAGTGGGTCGGCATCACCAAGAAGGACGAGCTTGCCGCCGCCCTGAAGGATGCCGCCGGAGCGAAGGCCTGAGCATGGGAACGCCCGACACCTCGAACGGGTCCAAGTTGCCAATGCGCAGGCGCGGGCTGGGCAGTCGCCCGCTGCGCTGCGGCGTGATCGGCGTGGGCCGCATGGGCCGCCATCACGCGCGCGTGTACGCCCAGCTCCCCGACACCGAACTTGTGGGCGTGGTCGATGCCAACAGCGATCGCGCGGGCGATGTCGCCGAGCAGTGGGGGTGTCGTCACTTCCACACCGTCGAGAACCTGCTGAACTCGGGCGTGGATTGCGTCTCGATCGCGGTGCCGACGGTGGGGCACGCGGCGGCGGCGGTGGCGTGTCTGAAGGCCGACGTCTCGTGCCTCGTCGAGAAGCCGCTGGCCGGGAGCGTTGAAGAGGCGCTCACGATCAAGGACGCCGCGGACAAGTCCCGCGGCGTGCTGATGGTGGGGCACATCGAGCGTTTCAACCCGATCATGCGGGCGCTGCAGGCCGAGCAGAAGAACAACATGCCGATCATCCCGCGGTTCATCGAGGTGCATCGGGTGAGCCCGATGACCTTCCGCTCGGTGGATGTGGGCGTGGTGATGGACATGATGATCCATGATCTGGACGTGGTGCTCATGCTCATGGGCGGCCGGGAGCCCGATGAGATCCACGCCTCGGGCGTCCCGCTCATCACCGAACACGAAGACATCTGCAACGCGCGGCTGGTCTGGAACGACGCGCCGGGGCCGGACGGCATCGGCGGAGGGATGGGGGGGCGATGCGTGGCGAACATCACCGCCAGCCGCCTCGCGCTCAAGACCGAGCGTGTGACGCGCATCACCGGCGAGAACGCCTATATCAAGATCGACTATGCCGCCAAGAAGGGCACAGTCATTCGGCGCACCGCGAACCTCGCCCAGATGCAGGAAGTCCGCGAGCAGCTCCGAAAGGGCGCCGACCTGACTGACCTGAAGTGGCAGGAGTTGGTGACATTGCAGAATCTGATCGTCGATGACGCCGAGCCGATCCTGATGGAGATCAAAGCGTTTCTGGAGTGCGCCCGCACCGGCAACCAGCCGGAGATCGACGCTCGGGCCGGGCTTGTCAACGTGCGGACCGCGCAGCGCATCGTTGAGCAGACCCGCTCGGATTGGGAGCTGTGGAAGCCCACGGTGCATGTCGCTCCGGGCGTGCAACTCTCCGCGGGAACGCGTGCGATCTCCTGATTGAGATCAGCGGTTGATCGCGGGGCGATATCGCTACTGCACTGGAATCCCGCTGCACCGCAGCAGGGTTTTGAACGCGTGGCCAAACACAAAGTTGTGCTCGGGAAACGCCTCGCCACTGCGGCCCGCGCCGCCCTGGTTGTTGTCGAGATGGCTGAAGATCAGGTCGATCTCGCCGATGGGCGCAAAGCCGCGGTCTGGGCGGGCGTGGTCAAGAAGTTCGACGACCCCGCGGGTGCTTGCGCCGAGCGCGTCGTAGCGGTCGATGGTGGCGGTGTAGCGCAGCGTGGTGCCTGGCGTCGCGTCGCGGGTGATCTCGGCGCGGGTGATCTTGGCGAGGATCACCTTTTCCTTGAACTCCTCGGCGTGGCCCACCAGGATGCCGGCGGTCTGGGCCATGCCTTCGAGAATCAAGCTCGTTGGCATGACCGGCAAAGCCGTCAGGCCTCGGGCCGAGTCCGCGGCGAAATGGTCATGGAGATGCTCCTCGGCCAGCGAGACGTTCTTCACCGCGACCATCTTCTGGCGCGGCACAAGCTCGACAACGCGATCGATCCACATCCAACGCATGAAACCGGCACCTCGTCACGATGGCCAATCGGCACGCACGTGCGTCAGGCCGGCTGCTTGGCGTTGACCTTCTTCTCGACGAAGTTCACCAGCGTGTCCACCGTAAAGATCTTGGCGACCTTGCCGACCTGAGGGTCTTTCTCAAAGGCCGAGAAATCCACGTGCGGCAGCTTGGCCTTCAGAGCCGAGAGCCCCTCGGCAGTGACCAACCCGTCTTTCACGAAGCGGGGGTCCTGCGTCACGCCCTCGGGAAACAGCTCACCCTGAGCGATCTTGACGCTGAAGGCCCGTTCGAGCTGAAAGTTGATGTCGAGGAAGTCGATCGACTCGGCCCCGAGATCGCCGACGAGCGACGCCGTGGGCGTCACTTCGTCATCATCCACGGCCAGTGCGTCCACCAACACATCCCGAACTTTGCTGAAAATTTCGTCGCGAGTCATGAGTGGCCAGTGTAGGCGGGCTGAAAAATGGTCAAATGGCAAATTTTCAAATGGCCAAAGATGGGATACCCGGGTTCAGTTTGACCATTTGTCCATTTGATCTTTTGACCATTTCCTACCCTTCAGCATGCACTTTCGCCTGCTCGACCGTGTTCTGGAGAAGTCGGCTGACCGGATCGTGACCATCAAGCAGGTCTCGGCCGCCGAGGAGTATCTGCAAGACCACTTCCCCGAGTTTCCGGTGCTGCCGGGCGTCTTCATGGTCGAGTCGCTGGTTCAGGCGGCCCGAGAGCTGGCCGGCGGGCATCCCGACCTGGGGCGGCATCGCCTGGTGCTGGGCGGCGTTCGCGCGGTGAAATACGGGTCGTTCGTGCGCCCGGGCGAGACGCTGCGCGTCGAGGTCACGCTGCACAAGCTCATCGGCGACGGCTCGGCGGAGTTCAAGGGCGAAGGTGTGGTGCTGCGCCACGGGGCGGCCGCGGACGCCGAACCGCCGGTGGCGGTGTCGGGGCGATTCACGCTTCGGCCTGTGCGCGTGGAATGAAGATTCGAGTTGGTGGCACAGGCGTCCCGCCTGTGTGCTTTGCAAGGTGGTCCAGACACAGGCGGGACGCCTGTGCCACCAAGAGCAGTGCATTCCATCAGTGGGCGTTCTTGTGCACGAAGCCGCGGAAGATCGTCAGCCACAGAATCTTGAGATCAAACCCCAGCGACCAGTTGCGGACATAGAACAGGTCGTACTGGAGCCGCTTGCGCAGCGATGAGTCGCCGCGGTGGCCGTTGATCTGTGCCCAGCCGGTCATGCCGGCCTTGACGTGCTGGCGGAGCATGTAGCCGCGCCAGTCTTCTCTGAAACGCTCGATGAGTTCGGGGCGTTCGGGGCGCGGGCCGACGAGGGACATGTCGCCCAGCAGGACGTTGAGGAGTTGCGGCAGCTCATCAAGACTGCTTCTGCGGAGGAACCTGCCGATGGCCGTCACGCGCGGATCGTCGCGGCGGGTCCACTCGGGATGACCGCCCGAGACGGTCTCATCAGGATCTGATTCGACCGCCGGAGCGCGGGTCTCGTCGCTCACGTGGTGCATGGTGCGGAACTTGTAGATATCAAAGAGCTCGCCGCCGAGGGAAACTCGGCGCTGTTTGAAGATGACCGGGCCGGGTCCGCTGATGCGAACAAGCAGGGCCACCAGGAGCATGATCGGGCTGAACACGATGAGGCCCGCGATGGCGCCGAGCATGTCCAGAATGCGCTTGCTGATGCCGCCGAGACCCGCGGTGGGCGACTCGCGATAGCTCAGAATCGGCATGCCGTCGAGCTCGCTCACGGTCATGCTCTGGGGTACATATCGGGGCGAGACATCGGGGACGATGCGCACATCGACGGGAAACTTATCGAGCTTGGCGAGCACCGCGGCCATGTCGGTCGCCTGGCGAGCAGGGAGCGCGACATACACGGCGTCTGGCTTATGCACATCCAGCAGACGCTCAAGATCGTTCAGTCCACCGAGCACGGGATGTCCCGCGCACTCTGGACGCCGCGCGTGTGCGGCGTGGCTGATGAAGTACGAGACCTTCAGCCCCGTCCAAGTGTTGCGCTCCAGCGTGTGGGCGACGATCTGGCCGAGCCGACCCGTGCCGATGACGGCGACGTGGCGCAGGTTCCACCCGCGTTTGCGGAGCGTGCGCAGCCCCACGCGGAAAGCGGTGCGGTGGGCGATGAGCGCGAACGGCAGCATGAGCGTGAGCAGGCCGAGTTGAAGGCGGCCTGCGTCCAGATCAAAGCTGTGAGCGCCAACGCGAACAGGCAGCGGTGCACCGGGCTGAGAGAAGATCGAGTTCTCGCCGATGTAGAGCGCCGCAAGCACGCCAAGCATCGCCAGCAGTGCGGCCTTGACAACCTGGGCATACTCCCCCAGCAGCGATCGATCACGCCTTGGGCGGTACAGCCCGAAGAAGCGGATGCTGAGTATTCCGATGGGCACCGTGGCCAGCAACAGCGGCGACTTGATGTAGTCCTCAAACTGATCGGGCCACCAGGTCGGATACTTCAGGATCTGCACCCGCGCGACCCAGGCCGCCATCGATGCCGCGGCGATCACGCACGCGTCGGCGCAGACGAGCAATCCGACAAAGAGCTGGTGCTGCTGCTTGAGCACGCGCGCGGCTTCCTCATTCAAGAACGGCGGCCGCCGAGAAAGAGCGAACCGCAGAGAACACTGTCCGGTACGAGCGTCGGAAAGTCAAACGGCCAGAAGTCCGGGTCCCGTTCGTGAAAATCCCGATTTACCTGGCGTTCTTCCGTGTCGCCTTCGATCGGGACTTGGCCGCCGGGCTCGAAGAGTGTGATTCTGGGGAACTACCCGGCGCTCGACCCGCGCGCGATTCCGACGGCACCTTCGGTGTTTTTGAAGTGCTCGCCTTTGGCCGCTGTTCGGCATCTTTGGGCTGAGACCTGCGCTGCGACTCCTCGCCCGACCGACCGGCAAAGAACGTGTCGTACAGATCGTCGATCTCGGCGGGCTGCGGCGTTGCCGATCTGGGGGCGGCGACGTTCACCCACGCATAGTGACCCTGTACGAAGCCCGATTCTGAGGCGTCATCATCCGAAGGCCGCGCGGTGCGGGGGGGACGCGCTTCCAGCAGCGAACGGTCATACGCCCGTCGGCGGACCTGATCCGAGAGCACCTCATACGCGATGGCGATCTGGGCAAAGCGTGCCGCGGCGTCGGGCGCATCACTCACATCGGGGTGCAGCGTCTTGGCGCGGGCGCGGTACGCGCGCTTAATCTCGTCGGTCGTGGCCGTGGATGGCACGCCGAGCGTCTGGTAGTGGGTGGGTGAAGCGGATGAGCTCGTCACGGAGATTCAGCGGGGTTTCTCGGGCGCGCTGTTGGTGGCGGGATTGCCGATGGGTTGATCGGGCGCTGGGCGGCCACCGCCGTGACCTCCGCCCCCGTGCGGATTCATCGGCTGGGGCTCGTGCAGAGGCACCGCGGGCTTGGTGTTGTCCACCGCGAGCGTTTCGACATCGAAGATCAGCGTGGAGTTCGGCGGGATCGCCCCGCGGAAGCCGCGCTCGCCATAGGCAAGCTCCGGCGGCACAATCAGCCGACGCCGCTCGCCCTTGGCCATGCCCTTGAGCCCGTCGTTCCAGCCCTTGATGACCGGGCCGGGCAGCCGAACCTTGAACGGCTCGCGCCCGGTCTGGCGCGACGAGTCAAAGACCTGGCCGGTTGTGAACCAGCCGGTGTAGTGGGCGACGAGCTCGCCGCCATCTTCCAGTGGTGGGGCGTCTGACTCGGGCGGCACGATGGTGATGACGACCAGGCCGCCCTCGAGTCGGCTCGCCTTTGGCGCGGGAGCGTTGACGCGTTTGAACTCGATCGGCTTGGCTTGATCCTGTCCCCAGACGCGTGTGCCGCTGGCGTCGTATCCGGCGTCGGAGATGCGAAGGATGCCGTTTTCAATGGTGATGGAGCACATCATCTCGATCGCCCCGCCGCGCATGGTGGGAAAGGGGCGATCGGTCTTGCCGACGAACCCGCTGGGCACCACGGCCAGCGGCATGTCGAGCGAGGGCGTGAGTGCGCTGTCGTCGATCTTCGGGAGCGCATCGGGCATCGCCCAGAGCCCGGTGAGCGCGTCCTTGAGCCCCGCCTGGCCGACGAGATCGAACACGCGCAGCCGCAGTTCGCCCTGGCGGCGATAGGGATGCAGGAACATCACTCTGAACGCCGCGCCGGGCGTGTCCTGGCGCCCGATCTCAACGAGCAGCGCATCGGAGAACTGCGAGAGCTTGGCCGGCGCGGCGGCAAGCCGGAGCGCGGGCTCGCCATCGCGCGATTCGGAGGCGAACATGCCGGTCATCGCCGACATGAAGCGGGTGATGTCGGCATCCGGGGCTGGTTTGACGGCGGTGATGGGTTCGTCCGTCAGGTCGCGGGTCACGGCCTCAAGTGGTGACGGCACGGTCTGAGAAAAGGACGCGGAGGTGACCGTGGCGAAAGAGAAGCACGCAGCAATGATCTGGATGGGCACGTTCATCGGGATACTCCGCCGAGGTTAACCGAAGAGCTCGTCAAAGTCGCTGGCCAGTGTCTTGAGCAGCTTCAGGAGTCGAACCCCATCTGGTGTCTGGAGCATTTGTACGAGCGGAAACCGAAACTCAACGGGTGCAATGTATACCTTCGTTCCATCTGCCGACTTCGCAGGCCAGGGGTACTCAACATTCGGTCCGCCCTCCTTCATGGAAAAGCCATCCGTCGGCACTTGCGGATGAAGCTCCTCGATCGCACGCATGATCTTTCTGGCGCGTGTGAGGAATGCGCCGTAGTCACCATGATTCCAGTGCTTTGCAATGAATCTTTGGCCGCGAAGCGCGTCGATGATCTTTGTGACCGCAACATGGCTGAACTTCAACTCTGATCCCGACGCGATCAGGACAGCTTTGGCCAGTTTCTCACTGGACGTTTGCAGAAGCATGAGCCCGTGGCATTCGGCCACCTCCGGCATCGCGTTGAGTCGCCGGAACAACTCGAACTCGGATCGGGCCTGCCGAGCAAACGCTCTCGCATGGTTCAGTTCGTCGGCCATGCCGTGCGCTTCGAAGCGAGGTCCCATCCTTCCGGGAGGGCGAGGCGACCCTGCTCAATGCTCTGCCACTCTTGCGGGGTGATCTGCACGATCACGCTGCGAAACGGAAACTCCGGCTGAGGACGAAAAGCCACCGGCATCACACCGGTGGGCACCGTATCACTCGTCACCTCCAGCAGCCGCACCTCGCGTTTCGCCGGATCGTCAAAGATGAAGATCCGATCTCCGGGTTGAAGCGCCTCGCCGTGCGCGACCGTCAGTTCGCGCACGGCATCAACATAGCTCTTCGGCGGGGTGTTTTCGTTGCGAGAAACCATGGTCGATTCTATGCCATCTCGGGATACAGCTTGCCCACCACGCCGACGAGGTCCTTCACGTGGCTGATGGATTCATCCATGAACTTCTGCTCGGTCGCGTCCAGCTTGAAGGTGATGATCCGCTCGACACCCTTGCCACCCAGCACGGCGGGAACGCCCACGAAATAGCCCTTGCCCTTCTGGCCCGGCGCCACGCCGAACTCATTCTCGCAGTAGGCGGCAGAGGCAATGACGCGCTTCTTGTCGCGGACGATCGCCTCGACCATCTCCACAGTGCCCGCGCTCGGGGCGTACCACGCGCTCGTGCCCATGAGCTTGACGATCTCGCCGCCGCCGACCTTGGCGCGATCGACGCAGGCCTGGATCTTCTCGGCGGGCAACAGGTCCGAGATTGGGATGCCGTTCACGCTGGTGCGATTGGGCAGCGGGACCATGTCGTCGCCGTGCCCACCCAGGAGCAGGCCTTGAATGTCCTCGACGCTGACGCCCAGTTCAAAGGCGAGGAAGGTCTTGTACCGGGCGACGTCGAGCGCGCCGGCCTGGCCCATCACGCGGTGGGCCGGGAATCCGGTGACTTTCCAAGCCACATACACCATCGCGTCCAGCGGATTGCTGACCACGATCACGATCGCGTTGGGCGAGTACTTCTTCACGTTCTCGGCGACGTTCTTGACGATGCCGGCGTTGACCTGAACCAGATCATCACGGCTCATCCCGGGCTTGCGGGGAAGCCCCGCGGTGATCACCACCACGTCAGAATCCGCCGTGTCGGCATAGTCGAACGTGCCGGTGAGCTTTGAGTCAAAGTTCTCGATCGACCCGCAGCAGGCCAGGTCGAGCGTCTTGGCCTTGGGCATGTGCAGTTCGGGCTTGTCCTTGCTGGGGATGTCCAGCAGGACGACGTCGCCGAGTTCCTTCATGGCGATGGAACGGGCACACTCGCCGCCGATGTTGCCGGCGCCGATGACGGAGATTTTGGGACGCTTGAGCATGACAGAGTTCCTTGGTGATCGCGGTCGCTTCGGAGCACGCCGTCGCTGGATGTCTCGGTGAAACCAACGGGACAGGCAGAGAAGAGAATGCTAAACACGGTTGGGCAAATCGACCATCGCCAGATCGATGATCTGGGGTGCACAGGGGCGATTGTCAGAGCGCGGGCAAAGGGTCCACAAGCTGACCGGCGAAAGCCCTCAGTGCTCAGGGGGTCAAAACTGTCCGCGCAGCCGAGTATCCGGTATGAATGAGCGAATCGTGTCGGCCTCGGCGGGCGTTTGCCACGCTGCGCGGGTTCCGAAACGGCCCGCGGCGGCTGACGACTCGTCAATCGCCGGTGTGCTGCTTGCAATCCGCCCGCTCGATCCAATCCGCAATCGCCCCACTGAATGCCCCGAGTTGCAGGAACAGCAATTCGTGCCCTCCCCCGAACACCCACCGTTCAGGGCGACCAAGCTGTCGGTGCAGCGCTTCGCCCAGTTCCGCGGGAACGATGGCGTCCTCCTCAGCGTGCAGCACCAGCGCGGGCGTTGATCGGAGCAGTGGGGCGGTGTGGTATCCATCCAGCTTGGACTCGGCGAGGTAGCTCTCGCTCAGCACCTCGAGGGTCGTGCCGGAGAGGGGTTGGCCTCTGAACCGCACACCCAGGCCAAAGTCGCTGAGTGCGCTGGTGCTGGTGATGCGGGCGATGTTGACTCCGCCGCCCACGAGCACAATCGACGCGACCTGATCGCCCAGCCGGGCGGCGACGGTGGGGGCTCCGATTGCGCCCGCGCTGAAGCCGATGACGACCACGGGCTTCTCGCGGAGTTCGGGGCGTTCATCGCGGATGAGTCCGATCATCGCCTCGCATCCAAACGCCGACTCGCTCAGCCGTTCGTCGGCGAGTTTGGCGATCTCGGTGCCAAAGCGGCGAAGATCGTCCTCGTTCGCGGCGTCGCGTCGTTCGCCGACGCCCGCGATGCCGAAGCCCAGACTGGTTTCGATCACCACCCAGCCGCGATGCCGCAGCTCGTTGATGACCGGGCGGATGTACGTGCTTCCGGAGATTGGGCGCATCGCGACGACAATTCCCCGCGTGGCGGGCACGTTTGTGGGGTCGGGTCGCCAGCGGTAGATGATGCCGTCCATCGGCGTGCCGTCGAGGTCGTGCATGCTCGGCGCGGGCGGGCCCTTGGAGCGGTCGGCGTGCATGACGGGCGTTGCGGAGGAGTAAAAGACGAACGTCCGCGGGTCGTACCACTCCTTGATCTTGTCGGTGCGCTGCACCTCGCAGAGCACGCCGAGCCCGGCGAGCTTTCGGCACAGCACCTCGACCTTGCCCGACCAGATGTACGGGCGCACGTCGCCCTGAAGGTCATCCAGTCCCGCGAGGTAAAGATGCCGCGGGCCGGGGCGCATCCACACTCGGCGATCTACTGCGGAGGGATCGCGCGACGGCCATGGGAGCGCGGCGGTTTGTTCATCGGTAAGGGCCTGGCCGATCAGGCGATCCGGGTCCGCAGGTTCTCGCACGGCGCATCCGCCCAGGCCAGACAGCACGAGCACGAGTCCAGCAATCAGGCAGAAAAAACGCCCGATGTCGGCGTGCAACCCAAGCCGGATTGTTCGGAATCTACACATGCGCCATCAATCGTCCAACGGGCCTTGGAACACCACTGGAAGGAGGTCGAAATCGCCCCCTTTTCTCGGTGGAAGCGTGACCGAGACCGGCTTGCCATTCTCAATCGCTGGAACCAGCAGCGGCTGGCCCGCTGGCAACTGGTCAAACGTCACCACCAGATCCCGCACCGGGCCGCCCTTGGCAAAGTCGAACTGGCGATAGACCTGGCGGAAACCGGCGACGGGCTCGGGTTTGCCGACGTCAACCAGAAACTCCTTGATCGCGCGAATGACATGATCATTCGGGCGCGAGCCGTCGGCCTCGCGGGCAAACGCCGCGGGAGAGGTTCGAAACAACGGCACCCCGGGCGTCGGCACGTACAGATCGCCCGAGAACTCCAGTTGCAGCAATCGATCGACCAGTTCGCCGGGATGCCCCACCAGCAGTACGTCGTCGCTGACACGCCACTCGATCCCCGAAGAGCGAGCCGCGGCGAGCGCGACATTGGCGTCGTGGATCATCGCCACCAGCTCCTGAGGCAGCGGCTCAGATCGCCAGAGTGTGTGCAGCGTGCCGGTTGAGCCGCGCACGATCAACTCGGACTTGTCCAAGGCGAGCGCGCGCTCGCCGGGAAGGGTCAGCTTCTCCAGATCGGCCAGCGCAAACGTCACGGCCTGAAGGTTGATGATCGGCGCGACCGCCGCCCGCCAGCGGTCGCCGACGTCGTCTTTGGGCAGGGCAACAGAGGCCTGGGCAAAGCTGGTCCAGTGGGCCAGCAGCGCGGGCCAGGTCAGGTCGGGGGTGGATGGCGCTCCGTGGTCGGTCACGCGAAGATGGTAGTTGGGGTCTTAGCCGCCAAGAGCAGCCGCGTTCTCGCGTGCTCTTCGGCTACCGTCGTGCATGGCCGGTGTGATCGACGAAGGGCTCTGCCTGCGCGCGTGGGACTGGTCGGAGACGAGCCAGACCGCGATGGTCTTTGCGCGCGGCCTCGGCCTCGTGCGCGGTCTGGCCAAAGGTGCCAAACGCCCCAAGCACCCCTACTCCGGCGGGCTGGAAATGCTCTCGCGCGGGCGTGTCGGCGTGATCGTGCGCCCAACCTCGGAGCTGGCACTGCTCACCTCGTGGGATCTCTGCGAGACCTTTCCCGCGCTGCGTCAGAGCCTGGCGGTGCACAATGCAGGGCTGTTCATCGCTGACGCCTTGCAGCACGCGATCCGCGACCATGATCCGCACGAGGCGCTGTATGACCAGACGATCGAGTCGCTCCGTCTGCTCGCGGGCGAGGCCGACGATCGCGCAGGATGGGACGATGGCGGCGAACACGCCTCCGCCAGCACTCGGATTGCGCCCGCGATGCTCAAGTTCCTCTGGGCCGTGCTGCTGGAAACCGGATACAAACCCGAGCTGAACGCCGACGTCCGCACGGGCGAGTTGCTGGATGAGACGCGGGCGCTTGCGTTCATACCCGGTCTTGGCGGGTTCGGCGTGATCGACGCGGAGCGTGCAACCGAATCCTCCGAAACCCCGAGCGCCCACTGGCGGACACGGTCCTCAACCCTCGCGTTCCTGCGACACTTTGCCGCGGGCGGGCTTCAAGCACTGGCCGTGCCCGAGACGTCCGATCCGGCAACGATGGATCGCGTCAATCGGCTGCTCGCGTCGTATCTGCGCTACGTGCTCGGGACAGAGCCGCCGACGATGACCCTGGTTTTCGGGTCCAGATTGGCCAGATAACTCCGTGTAACCGCCCGCGCGAATCCGGGGGAACTCGGAGGAAGGTGCGGGCGAGTTTGAAGTCCGGGCGATGTCGGGCCGATGGCAGACTGGTGTTCTCCCCGCGCCGCAAAGACCTGAGAGCAGTGCACGCACCATGAACCCGGAGATGCTCGAACGAGTGATGAGCTGCCGAGACCTGCCGACGTTGCCGGCGGTGGCGATGCGCGTGCTCGAACTGACATCGACCGAGAACGTGTCGATGAAGGCCCTTGCCGAGACGATCCAGAACGATCAGGCCCTGGCGGCGAAGGTGCTGCGCACGGTGAACTCGAGCATGTACGCGCTGCGGACCAAGTGCTCGAGCATCAACCAGGCCATCGTCATGCTCGGGCCCAGCGCGGTGACGACGCTGGCGCTCGGGTTCACGCACGTGAGCGCGATAAAGCACAGCCGAACCGAAGGGTTTGATCTCGAAGATCACTGGAAGCGATCGCTCTACACGGGCGTGGCCGCGCGGATCATCGCCTCCAAGGCACGGCTCGGAAACCCCGAAGAGTGCTTCCTGGGCGGGCTGCTGCAGGACGTGGGCATGATCGCGATGTACCAGGCCCTGGGCAAGGCGTACCTCCGCGTGATCATGAACGCCGAGGGTGACCATCGCAAGGTCAGCAAGTTCGAACTCGAGCAGTTGGAACTGCACCACGCCGACGTGGGCGCGATGCTGGCGATGCGATGGAAGCTGCCCGAATCGCTGGTGATGCCGATCAAGTATCACGAGCGTCCGACCGCGGCCCCGATGGAGCACATCGGTGTGGTCCGGGCCGTGGGCCTTGGCAACATCGCCTCGGATGTGCTGACCAGCCCCGAGCCGGTCGAGGTGCTGCGGAAGTTCTATCAGCGCGCCGAGCAGTGGTTCGCGCTCACGACCCTGCAGGCCGACGACGTGCTCAAGTCCATCACCAGCGCAACACGCGAACTGTCCTCGCTCCTGAGCGTCCCCACGGGTGAACTCGCCAGCACCGAGAAAGTGCTCGCCCTCGCCCGCGAGAAGCTCGCGGCGATCGAGATCCCCACGCAGGAACACGGCACGCAGGCCAACCCCGGGAAGGACCTCCAGACCGTCGATGAGCTCACCGGGGTCGCCAGCCGCTTTCAGTTTGATCGCGCAATGGTCGCCGCTTTCGAGCAGACCCGCTCCGGCGTTGGCCCGCTCTCGGTGGCCATGTTCGATGTTGATGCCGTTGGAGAGATCAACGAGTCCTGCGGCTCAGACGCGGGCGACATCGTGCTCATCAACGTCGCAGGACGTCTTGAACAGATCATCCAGCCACTGGGCGGCATGGTCGCCCGCTTCGACGGCGGGCGCTTCATCGTGCTGTTGCCTCGGCTGGATCGGGCGAGCGCGGTGCGAGCCGCCGAGCAGGCGCGTGCGGCGGTCGCCGCATCACCCATCAAGCTCATCGCTGCCAAGAGCGGCGCACCCTCCGAAGTGTCGGTGACCGTCAGCGTCGGTGTCGCCGCCGTTGACACGCAGATGATCAAACGCTTCGACGAGCCGTCTTCGCTGCTGGCGATCATCGATCAGGCGGTCAAGGCCGCTCAGAAGGCGGGGCGGAACACCATCCGCGTCTACGCCCCCGCTCTGGCCGCATGACGCGGTGCGTGTTGCTCACTTCGGCAACAGCCACCCAACCGTCCGCGGCCGGAACGGAAACGCGCGGATCACCTCGCGCACATCCTCAACCGTCACGGCATTGATCGCCTTGAGCTCTTCTTCCAGCGTCGTGTACTTGCCCAGATACGTCCATTGACGCCCCAGCCGCTGCATCCGCCCGCCCGGACGCTCGCCCGCGAGCGTCACGCCGGTCGCTGCTTTGCAGCGGATCTTCTCCAGATCGTCATCGGTGATCGTGCCGACCAGCTCCCAGATCTGTTTCTCAAGGATCGTCCAGATCTCTTCGCGCCGCTCCGGATCGCAGGCGCAGAAGACCAGCATGTCGCCGCATCCGTCCTTGGGCTCATACCCCACCTCGGCCTGCTCGGCGAGCCCCGTCTCGATCAGTGCCCAGTGCAATCGGCTGTTGTCCGGCCCGCCCAGCACCTGGGCCGCAAGACTCGCGGCGTACCTGCGTTCATCATCAAACGCCGGCGCGGGGCTCAGCGTGATGAGATACGCACGGTTCACCTTCTCATCACGCAGTTCCAGCGCACGATCCTGCAGCGGCGGCCCCCCGGGCGTCCGCCGAGCGCCCGTGCGCTGCCATGAGCCGCAGAGCCGGTTGATCTCGTCCACGGCCCGATCAAAGTCGATCCGCCCGGCCATCGCGACCACCGTGTTGTCCGCCGAGTAGCGAGCGTGAAAATAGTCGCGCATCTGCTCGATCGAGAGATCGGTGATCGTCTGCTTGGTCCCAAGCACGCGATGCGACAGCGGGTGCGGCGTGCTCAATCCGACGGCCGACGCGGGTCCCGCAAAGTGCTCTTCCACCACACGCTCATACAGCACCCAGAACGGATTGTCCTCGTACATCGCGATCTCTTCTAGGATCACGTTCTTCTCGGTGTCAAAGTCTTCCTTGCGCAGCGCGGGCCGCAGCATGTCCGCAAGGATCTCGCCTGCGCTGCCCTTGCCCAGGCAATGCTCGGCGAGCACCGTCGCGTGGAAGCACGTCATCTCGCCCGAGGTGTACGCGTTGTTCTTGGCGCCGATGACGTCAAAGTCGCGGTTGATCTGCTCCGCAGTGCGGTTGGGCGTGCCCTTGAACATCATGTGTTCAAGGAAGTGGCTGACACCCATGACGCGCGAGGCCTCGTCGCGGGCACCGGTCTTGACGAAGTACCCGATCGCCGCCGAATGCGACGCCGGATCGCACTCGGCGATGATGGTCAGGCCATTGGGCAGCACGTGCTTCTTGAACTCAACTTCCATGATGCCCATGGTACGTCCCGATAGCCCCCGCCGGGCCGAGCTATCAGACCTTCTCGGTCCAAATCCACCCGCACAGTCGGTACGGGCCGTGCCCCGGCGCGACCTCGTCATGCCCGGCGTGGCCATGGACCATCCCCGTGGCACAGTGTGAGTGTCAGCGTCTTCAGGTCGCTGGCAACGGATCGACAAGCCAAAATCGGAGCTCCAGCCATGACCATCGGCCATCGCCACAATCGCATCAACCGCATTCTGGGCAGCACCGCGTTCGAGTCGCTCGAGTCGCGTTCGATGATGAGCGCCGATATCGCCGGGGCCGCCGAAGCGATCAACCTCGCCGCGAGCGCCGTGCAGGTGGCCGATCACGCGTTCCTCAATCCGCAGACCGATGCCCCGAACGAAACACCCGCTGTCTCGCCAGGTGCCGAGTCAACCACCGACGCCGACATGTACGACTTTGGCGGCCTCTGGGGCGCGCCGGAAAGCACGGTCCGTACCGGCGGAGCCATCGACGAAGTCTTCAGCGATCTCGACGCCATGGATGGCCGCACTGAACGGACACGCACCCCCGCCGACGTTCTTGCCACCAAGAACGGCACCCGCGAAGAGTCCGACGCCCTGCGCGACGCGAGCGAAGATCACGATCTGCCCGCCGACTTCTCCGGCGATGCTGGTGCCGATGACACCGAACTCGCCGCGAACGCGTCGCTGCTCATGACCGCCGCACCAGTTGGGCTCACCACCAGCGGCCCGCGCATCACCTGGATCGGCGACGACATCTCGAACACCACCAGCGATGTGATCCACGACGTCGATCTCGGCGACGCCGCGCTGGTCGCCAGTTTTGTGTAACGCTTGGCCGCACGAGTCGCGGCATCTCACGTAACCATCCAGAGCGAGCGCCACTTGGGCTCTCGCACGGAGTGCGAACCATCGTTGCCGGTGGCGCGGCGAGCAACGCGAGCAAGCCACCGGTCAGGCCAAACGCAGAATCTCCCGCCCGTCTGAGGGCGGACCATGCGTTGCCCGTTCACGAATGCTCCACCCCGATCGGCGAAAGACAAAGCACCCGGACCTCTCCCAACGCTGTACCCGACTACTTCCCGCGATCACCAAACCCCACCGCCGTCTTCGCCTGCGAAGTCGTCACCGCGCCCGCCGCACCCTCGGCCCGCGTGCGGTTGGCCGTCGATGATGCCTGCGTCGGCTCGCCCGGATACTGGATGCGTCCGTGATAGATGCTCGCCAGCGTCCTGCTCACGCTCTCGACGATCAGGTTCAGTTCGCGCAGCGTCAGGTCGCACTCGTCAAACTGACCATCCATCAGCCGCTTGGTCGCGATCGCGCGCACCAGCGTCTCGATGCGGCTGGGCGTCGGGTCGGCCATGGCGCGGGCCGCGCTCTCCACGGCGTCGCAGATCATGATGATCGCCGCTTCCTTCGTCCGCGGACGCGGGCCGGGATAGCGATACTCCATCTCCGTCGGTGCCTCGCCCCCGATCGCACCCGCCGCTCCGCTGCCGACCTCCGCCTGGCGGCGTGCCCGGTGATAGAAATACTCCACCAGCGTCGTGCCATGGTGGCTCTCGATGAAGTGCCACAGCGGCCTTGGCAGGTTGAACTCCCGCGCCAGCTCCAATCCGTCTTTCACATGCCCCACAATGATCAGCAGGCTCATCGCCGGGCTCAGCTTGTCGTGGCGATTGAATCCAGGCGCCTGGTTCTCGACAAAGTACTCGGGCTTGTTCATCTTCCCGATGTCGTGATACAGCGCACCAACATACGTCAGTAGCCCGTCGGCGTTGATCTCGTCCGCCGCCGCTTCGCCCAGCGTCGCCAGCGTCAGCGAGTGGTTGTACGTCCCCGGTGCACGCTGCTGAAGCTCGCGCAGCAGCGGCTGCTTCGGATCCCGCAGCTCGATCAGCGTCAGCCCCGTGGTGATGCCGAACGTCCGCTCCAGCGTCGGCAGGATGAACAGCGTCAGCCCAGCCACCAGCAATCCGCCAAAGCCCGCAAGCCCCGCATCCCAGGCCGCCTGGCGCAGCGCGGTCATGCCTAGAGGCAGCTCGTACAGCTCCACGAGCAGCGTCCCGCCCGCAAGCGCAAGCGCGAGCACCAGCCCGGCGTTGATCAGCGTGTCGCGCTCGCGCACTTCTCGCAATCGCCACGCCGCCGCCCCGATCCCCGTGATCATGATCGCCAGCAGCCCCACCGGCTGATCCAGCGCCATGCACACGAGCATCGCGTGCAGCGCGCCATACCCGATCGCTGCCCGCTGGTTGTACGCCACGCAGATGATCATCGCCCCAAGCACCGTCGGCGCCACGCCCGTGAGCGCGATCAATCCCGGCTGCATCGCCGTCGCATAGCACGCCGCAAGAACCAACGCCGCCAGCAGTCCCGCCAGCGCGGCCAGCCGCACCGGATTTCGCCTCACCTTCGGCACAAACAGCGCGGTATACCCCGCAAGCGCCAGCGTGATCGCCGCCACCACCCCGACTTCCGACGCCCGCTTCGTCCACACCTGCGCCGGCGACATTGCCCGCGCCTGTGCCCTTAGAGATTCCTGGCTCACCGCAAGCTGCGTCTGGGTCAGCACATCCCCGCGCCGATAGATCGGCTCGCGCGCCGGATACCGCACGATCGTGTCCGGCACCGCTCGGCTCGCAGAGTCCTGATTCTCCACCGTCGCCGCGGCATCAAACACGTACGTCGGTTTCGGCTGGTGCGCCAGTCGATTCGCGATCGCTTCCTGAAGCGCCGATGGAATCTGCGGGTCCGCCACCACCGTCCGCATCTGCGTCGCCAGATCCGCCGCCTCAACACTCACGATCGACGACGACGGCACAAACAATGCCGAACCCTGCGTTGGTCGAAGTTCCAGCCGCTTCGCCAGTGCCTGCGTCTCAAGCTGAAACGTGTCCTTCGCCAGCACTGGCGTTCGCGCGAGCCGATCCGCAATACGCGTCACCGCGGCCTTCCACGTCGCCCGCACCTCGCCATCATCACCAATCTGCCGCTTCGCCGCCGCGATCACCGCTTCGTTCACGCCAAACTGCTGCCGCAGCGCAGGGTCCACATCGTCGGGACTCTCCGCCGTCTTCATCGCCGCGGGAAGAGACTCAATGCTCTGCACCAGTTCCGCCACCACCCCGCCAGAGGCCACATACACCCGCGGTGCCTGCGCCCGAGCCGTTAATCGCGCCTGCTCCGTCGCCGCATCGTCCACGATCTCAAACGCCACCCCTGCCGTCAGTGTGTCGGACATCACCCGCCCGGCGTCCACCATTGGCTGCGCCCGCGTCCAGACCACGACGAACCCGACGACCGCGACAAACGTCCCCCAGATCGCCACCCACCACCCAAGGTTCCGCGACCGCCGAAGCTGCGCCCACGCTCCTCCCGCGGATTCGATCTCCTTGCGAAGATCCTCCGTGCGGGTGCGCGTCGCGGGTTTGGTCTGGTCTTTGGCCATGCGTGGGGCAATGAGCTGCGGCGACTACGTGCATCGGCCGCCCGCTCATCCTTATGCATCCCGTCCAGGGGGCTCGGGGTCATCTGTACCACGAGTCGCCCCTCCTGGCTTGCGTCGGCCTGTCGGGCGCGCCCCCGGAACCGGGAGGTCGTCGGCACGACCGTTGGATTCTGCCTCGTTCAGCTTCTCCGCCCCGCGCCCGCGCCGTCCGGCACCTGCCGCACCCGCGTCGCCATACGCCTCAACGATCTTCTGCACCAGCTTGTGCCGAACGATGTCGGATTGGTCCAGCGTGCAGAACGCGATCCCGCGGATCCGTCGTAGGCGTCGCGCTGCGTCGATCAGGCCGCTCTCGGTCTCTTCCGGCAGGTCCACCTGCGTGGTATCGCCAGTGACGATCATCTTGCTCCCGTGCCCCATTCGGGTCAGGAACATTTGCATCTGTCCGCGCGTGGTGTTCTGCGCCTCGTCCAGGATGATCACGCTGTTGTTCAGTGTCCGCCCGCGCATATACGCCAGCGGGATCACTTCCACCACGTCGCTCATCATGAACCGCTTGATGGTGGCAAAGTCCATCATG
>JAIEOW010000088.1 GCA_019750095.1 Phycisphaerales bacterium | reverse complement strand
CAACAACAGCGGCACCCTCGAAGTCCTGGACATCTTTGACTTTCTGAACGCCTGGTTTGCCGGCTCCGCGGCGTGCTGAGCGTCGCATCGGGCCTACCTTCCGCCCATGCCCCCGCTCCTGACCGCTCGATCCATTTCCAAGCACTTTGCCGCCCGGACGCTGTTTACCGGCGTTTCGCTGGGCATTGAAGAATCCGAGCGGCTTGCGCTCATTGGGCCCAATGGTGCGGGCAAGAGCACGCTGATCAAGATCCTGGCCGGGCTGGAGAAGGCCGACGAAGGGCAGATCTCGCTGCGGCGGGGTTTACGCATCGCGTATGTCGCCCAGCAGGATGTCTTTGGCGAGCACGACACGGTGATGTCGGCGGTGCTGGGGATGCTTGAGGCGATGTTTGCCGCGGGGAAGCTGACGCATGTGCACGACCATCACGAGCTCGAGCTGGCCGCGGAGATGGCGCTGGATCGCGTGGACATGGGCGATGCGAAGATGATGCAGACGCCGACGAGCGCACTCTCGGGCGGGCAGCGCAAGCGGCTGTCGATCGCGCGGGGACTGGCGATCGATCCGGACCTGGTGCTGCTGGATGAGCCGACGAATCACCTGGATATCGAGGGTGTGAACTGGCTGGAAGAACTGCTGACCACCGGGGGCGGGTGGAGCATGAGCGGGGGCGACGGCTTCGCATCGGTCGTGATCACGCACGACCGGGCGTTTCTGGAATCCACGGCGAGCCGAATTGTCGAGCTCTCGCGGGCGTATCCGGAAGGGACGTTCAGCGTGAAGGGCGGATACGAAGAGTTTCTGAAGCGCAAGACGGAGTTTCTGGAAGCGCAGGCCAAGCGTGAGCAGGCGTTGTCGGCGGAGGTGAAGGAAGACCTGCGCTGGCTCAGCCGCGGGGCGAAAGCGCGCAGGACCAAGAGCAAGAGCCGCATCGACGCGTCGTATCAGCGGATGGATGAACTGGCCGAGCTTCGGGCGCGGAATGCGCCGCAGAAGGCGGCGCAGATTGACTTCACCGGGACGGATCGCCAGACGTTGAAGCTGCTCACCGGGCGCGGGCTGAGCAAGACGCTTGGCGGGCGCAAGCTGTTTGAAGGTGTGGACGTGCTGCTCACGCCCGGGGCCAAGCTCGGCTTGCTGGGGCCGAATGGTGCGGGCAAGAGCACGCTGATCAAGCTGCTCACGGGCGAGATGATGAGCGATCCGCCGACGGAGCAGATGTTGAAGGATGAGGCGGAGATTCGCGATGAGTTGCCGCATGGGACGCCGACGCTTGGGACGATCAAGCGGGCGGACAATCTGCGGACGGTGCTGTTCAGCCAGCATCGCACGGAGCTGGATCCGAACAAGTCGCTTGGGGAGACGTTCTCGCCGGCTGACAGCGTGATTTATCGTGGGCGGGTGCTGCACATTGCGACGTGGGCGCAGATGTTCCTGTTCAGCAAGGACCAGCTCTTCAGCCCGATCCGCTCGCTGTCGGGGGGCGAGCTTGCGCGGGTGCACATTGCGCGATTGATGCTGGAACCGGCCGACGTGTTGATCTTGGACGAGCCGACGAACGACCTGGACCTTGCGTCGCTGGATGTGTTGGAAGAGAGCTTGGGAGAGTTTCCCGGCGCGTTGGTGCTGGTGACGCACGACCGGGCGATGCTCGATCGGCTGGCGACGAGCGTGCTTGCGCTCGATGGCAAGGGTGGGGCGCGGTACTTCACGGACTACACGCAGTGGAAAGCGCACAGCGAGCGGATGGCGAAGTTGCCCAAGGGAGCGGCGGCGCGTGAGCCAAGCGGGCCGACGTTCAGCCCGGCGCCGCCCGAGAAACCGGCGTCGGTGGTGACGGCCCCAGCGGTGAAGAAACCCAAGCTGAGCTTTAAGGAACAGCACGAGTTGAAGGAGATTGAGCCGGCGATCGAGAAGGCCGAGGCGCGTTTGCGCGCGATCGAGGCGACGCTCGCCGACCCGCGGACTCTGGCCGATCATCGGAAGGTGGCGGAGCTTGGAAGCGAGATGGCGGAGACGCAGGGGCGTGTGGCGACGCTCTATGCGCGTTGGCAGGAGCTGGATGGGCGGAAGTAGGCGAAGGCCTCCGGCATGGCGAAGGCCGTTTCGATGATCAATGAACCGGACATCACGCCCCCCTTGCTGCAATGGCACGTTCGATTGATCGCGTACACGCGCACTGCTCTGCTTCTGACTCTTTTGGCGTATCTCTGGACGGGCTGCGCGACTAGGTCGCTTTGGGCGCTTTCAGTCTTCTTCTCCGTCGCATTTGGTGTGCTCGTCGTGCGCGAGTGTGTGCGTCGTGTCGCGCTCAGAAGAGCGGGAGCGGCGGTGGATCGAGATGGTCGAGTCTGCCCGCATTGCGAGTTTGATCTTCGCGGACTTCCTGACCGCGCCCAGTGTCCGGAATGCGCGCACTGGTACTCAATGAGTCACTGCCGGGAATCATGGCACTTGGTGTTCGAGTGGCTGAAGACCAAGGCGAAGCGGATATAACGCGGGCGTCCGCGAAAACAAGTGCTCCCCCCCGCCTCCAACGCATTGCCCGGGTTTCCCACGGTTCCGCCGAATGGGTGTACACTTGTTCAGGCCGGGTTCCCGGCACGATCTGCGGGCTTTGTGTCCGGGTATCGCGTCGTGAGCACCACCCATCTCAAGAGGTTTTTCCGATGATTCGCAAACGCACGTTCCTGACCGTCGCCGCGTTGTCTCTGGCCGCTGCCTGTGTTGGCGCGAGCGCCCTGGCCTTTGCGCCGGCACCGGCGAAGAAGTCCTACGAGTTTGGCGTGATCGCCAAGAGCCAGTCCAACCCGGTCTTTCAGGCCGCCCGGACCGGCGCGATGGACGCCGCCCGCGACCTTGCCAAGAAGCACGGCGTGGACGTCAAGATCAACTGGCGCACGCCCAACAACGAAGACGCCCAGCAGCAGTCGCAGTTCCTCGAGCAGCTCGCCAGCCAGGGGGTCAACGGGATCAGCGTTTCGTGCTCGGATGGCAAGGTGCTGAAGAGCGCGATCGACTCGGCCGTGGGCAAGGGTGTGGAGGTCGTCACGTTCGACTCCGACTCGCCCGACTCCAAGCGCTTCGCGTATTACGGGATCGACGACGTCGAGGCCGGTCGCGAGGTGATGCGTCAGCTTGCCAAGGCGATGGGCGAGAAGGGGACTGTGGCGATCCTCGCGGGCAACCAGAACGCCCCGAACCTGCAGGCCCGCGTCCGCGGCGTGAAGGAAGAGGCCGCGAAGTTCAAGGACATCAAGATCAAGGACACCTACTACCACGCCGAGACGGCCGCCGAGGCCGCCGCGAAGGTGCAGCAGGTGCAGAACGCGAACCCCGACATCACCGGCTGGGCGATGGTCGGCGGGTGGCCGCTGTTTACCAAGAACGCGCTCGATGGCGTCTATGACAAGGCCAAGGTCGTCAGCGTCGATCACCTGCCCGAGCAGCTTGGATACGTCAAGAACGGCCAGGTCCAGGCCCTGATCGGCCAGGACTGCTACGGCTGGGGCTATCGCACCGTCGAGATGCTGTTTGACAAGGTCCACAGCAACAAGAAGCCGGAGAAGGTCATCAACAACTTCAAGCTGCAGATTGTGACCAAGGACAACGCGGCCGAGTATGAGGGGATCTGGGACAAGTGGCTCGGGAAGAAGACCGAGGACAAGAAGCCCGACGAGAAGAAGTGATCGAAAGAGTTTCACGCGACCCGGATGAAGATCCGGGTCGTGTTTTTCGATAGCAGGCCGCCGAGCCCATGAACTAGGCGTTCAGGAAGTCGAATATGTCGGCGACCGTGATGGTGCCAACATGGTTGTTCATCGTCTTCTCCTTCTGAACACGGCGCAAAGGCAGAGAACAGTGCCAGCCCCGAACCCAGCACCGGGTGTCGGAACGACCGTTGCGATTCGTAGAGAAGTCTGCGAACTGATCTCTGGAATTGTGTCGCTGAACTGACCAACTCGGTCGGCGGAAAGAGAAGCACTCTGTCTCGCCCATGAACCGCCTGTTCCTCTTGCGAAAAAGAAATCTGAGAAGAGCACCTCTTCCGTCATATCCGCGCCCCCACCCGACGCATCGAGCAGGCCCCAAGGAGACATCTGGTCCGAATAGGCCGCGAGCGCGACCGGATTCGCGTTGAACGTGACGGCGTCGATTCCGCCGCTGGTTTGGCCGATGCCCGGGATGCCGCTGATGAGTGGTGTGTCGGTTGAGTTGGGATACTGCCACCACCCGTCGGCATTCGCGCCGAATCGAGCCGGGTCGTAGTACGCCGCCTTCATCCACTCGTCGAACGAGGGGATCCAGAAGCGCGCGCCGGGAGACCTGGTCACTTGGTCGGTGACCTGACGATCGGCGTCACGACCAAACGTGGACGTGTCATACGCGCCGCTCTCGAGCGCGGCGAGCGTGTTCTGTTTGCCATTGTGCAGCCAGTTGCAGTATCTCGCGGCGTTGCGCCAGGAGACGCCGATCACCGGCATGTTCGCCGCGTTGGGGATGAACGGGTTGAGTTCCACGCCGAAGGGGCCGGGCGCTCCCCAGAATCCTGCGAACGCGACTTGCTCGAAACGGTGCGGGTCGCCGAACTCTGAAAATGCGTTGACGAACTCCATCCACTGTGCCGTGGTGATCTCGGTTCGAGCGATGCGATAGTCGTAAGGCACTACGCCACGGCCAGACAGATAGTCGTTTGGCCCGCCGATCCAGGGCCGATTGCTTCGGCTGGAGACGGTGGAGAACTCGATCCCGAAAGAGGTCGTGACCTCGACGCCGCGTGGTGCGGGCGGGAGGTTCAACTGGGCGATCGCCGCCGGGGCCGAGAGAAGGAGCATCGACGCGACGATGGAGACGCGGGCAGGCATCATGCTTTGACTGTAGATGCTTCGGAGTGCGTCTCGGCTTCTCGCGTTGAGAGCGCGGCCGAGTGCGACTCGCAAACAGACTTGGCATCATCGGCCACCATTCTGGCGCGAGCCAAACTCGAACACTCCAAAAAGCCAACGACCGCCTTTCGGCGGTCAGTGGCTATTCTCTCTCAGACGTTGTCGTTGTTGGGTCCCGATCTGCCCGATCGGAGTCCCTGTCTGATATACTCAGAGTTTACCACACTTCCCGGCACATGCAACACAATCGTCAGAGATTCTCACTGTTCGCCAGATGTTCTCGTGCACGCGGCGAAGTCGGGAAGTTCCCAATCAAATGACGAACTCCCGCGTTTGAACGCCTTTGTCGGGTGTTTTGGCCGCTTTTCGGACCTTGGTGAGCAATACTCCCTCTGTGATCGATCCGCGTAAGCCCTGTTACGAATCCACACCCATCAGCCCGGATCGGGCTTTGATGGCCTTTGCGCCAGGCCCGCATCTGGACCCGCTGACCCCTGCTCCGGGGCCGGTGGTGTCGGTGGTGACGCCGTTTTACAACACAGGCGAGGTTTTCCACGAGACCGCGGCGTGCCTGCTCGGATTTGACGCCTCGGGCGAGGGTGTGCCGCGGCGGGTGGCCAGCGGACAGTCGCTGCAGAACTTTGAGTGGATCATCGTGAACGACGGATCAACCGATCCGGCGGCCCTTGCGGTGCTGGATCGCTATCGCGTTCTGGCGGCGAGCGATGCGCGGATACGGATCATCGATCATCGGGTGAATCACGGCTTGCCGGCGACGCGGAACACGGGCATCCGCTCGGCTCGTGCGCCGTATGTGTTCTTTCTGGATTCGGACGACCTGATCGAGCCGACGACGCTGGAGAAGTGTGCGCTGCACCTGGAGTGCAACCCGGAGTTTGCGTTTGTCAAGGGGTACACGGTGGGGTTCGGGGCGCAGGAGTATCTGTGGACGCACGGCTTCCACAGCCGCGAGCAGTTTCTGGAGCACAACTGCGTCACCGCGACCACGATGGCACGAACCAGCGTGCTGCTCGCGGTGGGCGGGTTTGATGAGTCGATCCGGCGAGGCATGGAGGACTGGGAGTTCTGGCTCCGCTGCGCGTACCTTGGTCACTGGGGCGCGAACATCGACGAGTACCTGGATTGGTACCGCCGACGCGACAACCAGCACGCGGCGTGGGAGAACATCGCCAAGGCCGATCATCGTGAGCAGTTTCTTGCGCGGCTGAAGTCCGCGCACCCGGAGCTCTGGCAGGGCCGCTTTCCGAATCCGCAACCAGCATGGCACATGCCGTTTGCGATTCCGTCGCCCGAGATGGATGATCTCGACGAGCGCGACGTGAAGCTTGGGCGGAATCGGATCGCCAACCCGCTTGCGAAGAGTTCGCCGCGGCTGCTGATGATCGTGCCGTGGTTCCGGATGGGCGGGGCGGACCGATTCAATCTGGACCTTGCACGCTATCTGACGAGAACTGCTGGGTGGGAGGTGACGATCGCCACGACGCTGAGCGGGCACCCGTGGATGTCGGACTTTACCGCCGTGACCCCGGATGTGTTCGCGCTGAACCACCTTGCGAAACCGATGCATCTTGGTCGGTTGATCAGCCACCTGATCGGCTCACGACGGCCCGACGTGGTGGTGGTGAGCAACAGCCAGCACGGGTATTACCTTGTGCCGCACTTGCGGTCGTTGCATCCGGAGCCGGTGTATGTGGACTTCAACCACATGGAAGAGCCGCACTGGCAGAACGGCGGGCACCCGCGCACCGGCGTCGGGATGCAGGAGCAACTCGATCTGTCGATCGTGGTCTCTGAGCACCTGAAGCGCTGGATGTGCGATGAGCCGCGGCGGGCCGATCCGAAGCGGATCGAAGTCTGCCACATCAACGCGGACACTCGGACGTTTCGCCCCGATCCGGAGGCACGCGAGCAGTGGCGCGAGGAACTGGAGATCGACGCGCAGACGCCGGTGATTCTCTACGCGGCGCGGCTGTGTGCGCAGAAGCAGCCGATGGTCTTTGCCCGCACCATGGAGCTGCTGGCCGCGCGGCGCTCGGACTTTGTCGCTTTGGTTGCCGGCGATGGTGAGATGACCGATGCGCTGCGTGGTGCGATCGATCGTGCGGGCATCGGTGATCGGGTGAAGATGCTCGGTGCGGTGAACGCCGAGAGCATGCCGGGGCTGATGGCGGCGAGTGACGTGTTCTTTCTCCCCAGCCAGTGGGAGGGGATCGCGCTGTCGTTCTATGAAGCCATGGCCTCGGGGCTCGTGGTGGTCGGCGCTGATGTCGGCGGACAGGCCGAGCTGGTGACGCCCGAGACGGGCATATTGCTCAAGTTCATCAAGCGCGATGGCGAGATGGAAGCCGTCCGCTATGCCGAGACGCTGGATCGATTGCTCTCTGACCCGGCACGGCTTGTTCGGCTGGGCGAAGCGGCCCGAAACCGCATCCGGGCGCAGTTTGAGCTTGAGACCATGGGCAAGCGCATGCTCGGGTACTTTGAGAAAGCCAAAGCCTGGCAGCGGGATTGGCCCCGCAAACAGGTGCCCGCAGGCCTGGGGCGAGAGCTGGCAACACTTGGCACCGAGGTGGTGCGCGTGCATGAGCTGGCCGACGAGCTTTGGGCGTATCGGGCCAAATACTTTGAACTGACCGGCGAGCAGAAGACGCCCGAGGAAAAAGCCCGCGACACCGAGGCCAGAGCCGCGCTGGAGCGGATCACGTCGAGTCGTTCATGGCGGCTGATCCAGACGCTGAAGAAGGTGCCACCGTGGTCGATCTATATCCGGATGAGGTACGGCGAGGGCGTCTAACGGGCGCGACCGCCCACCCTCTCGGGCCGTGAGCGCGTGATACGATCTGGGCCTATGCCCTTCACCCTCAAGCCCGAGCAAGGTTTCGGCCTCGACGTCGAGAAGACTGACTATCTCAAGGACCACGTGGACACCGGCGAACGCTGGGTGCTCAACTTTGGCCCCCAGCATCCGGCGACGCACACGACGCTGCGGCTGGTGCTGGAGCTTGACGGCGAGAGGATCGCCCGCTGCACGCCGCACATCGGGTATCTGCACTCGGGGTTCGAGAAGCTCGGCGAGCATCTGGATTACAACCAGTATGTGACGATCGTGTCGCGGATGGATTATCTGTCGCCGATCGCGAATGACATCTGCTGGCATCACGCGGTGGAGACGCTGTTCGGGATCGAGCTGACGCCGCGCTGCAAGGTGCTGCGGACGATCATGGCGGAGTTTGCCCGCATACAGAACCACCTGCTGTGCGTCGGTGCGGCGGCTCTGGACCTCGGGGCGATCACCGGCTTCCTGTTCTGCTTCAACCCGCGCGAGAAGATCTACGACATCTGCGACTACATCAGTGGACAGCGTTTTCACCCTGACTGGACGCGCGTCGGCGGGATCATGAAGGAGATCCCCGATGAAGAGATCTTCAAGAAGCTCTGCCGACAGGCGATGGAAGACATCAAGCAGGCCCTTGGCGAGGCCGAGGGATTGCTGAACCGCAACCGCATCTTCATCGATCGCACCGCGGGCATCGGCGTGATCGATCGCAAAGAGGCGATCGCCTGGTCACTCACCGGCCCCATGGCCCGCGCCAGCGGCGTGGCCCGCGATCTGCGGAAGGACTTCCCGTATCTCTGCTACAAGGACAACTGGGACGGCCAGGGCGCACGCGCCGTGGAGTTCAAGGTGCCGCTCGCGAATGAGGGCGACGCCTATGCCCGCTTCCGCGTGCGAGTTGAAGAGATCAAGCAGTCGCTGTTCATCCTTGAGCAGCTCATCGACAACATCCCCGGCGGGCCGGTCGACGCGTTCAGCGATTCGAAGATGGTCAAGCCGCCGAAGAAGGACGTGTACGGATCGATCGAGGGGCTGATCCAGCACTTTGAGCTGATCATGAGCAACCGCGGATGGAAGCCGCCGATCGCCGAGGCGTATGGCGCGATCGAGACGGCCAACGGGGAGCTCGGGTACTACATCGTGAGCGATGGCGGCCCGCGCGCCTGGCGTGTGCGGACGCGCCCGCCGTGCTTCATCAACTATCAGGTGATGGCCAAGATGACCGAGGGCCACATGCTCAGTGATATTCCGGCGGTGATCGGATCGATCAACGTCGTGGCGGCGGAACTGGACCGGTAGACGGCGCTATGCAATCCACGTCCCAGCGACGTGAACTCCTAGGTCGACTGCTTCGAGCGGGCTCGCGCCCGGGGCTTTCGAACCACCGGCACCGCGACCGTCAGCGTGAGGTACGGCCGGCCTTGGCGACGCGGACGCGCCGAGTCCATGAGCACCTTCAGGCGGAACATCAACTCCCGCGCTTCGACAAACTGCTCGGGCGTGAGCCAGCTCAGTTCGTAGTTCAAGAGGAAGTTGCGCTCGGCGTGGCGGATCTGCAGAGCATTTGCGCGAGCCGCATCACGAACCTTCCGCGACACGCCGCGGAGCACCGAGTTGGCTGTCTCCTCGATGGCGGAACGCTGGGCGACTTCCGAAAGATCGCTGAACGCGATCGCAAAGTCATCGGCCACGACATCCAGCACCCGCTCCTGACGCCGCTGACCTTGGCGTGTGCCAAGATTCACTACGAGCCCCGCCCCAATGAGCACGTCAACATGGCGATAGAGACCATCGGGCCGCCGATCGAGCATCACCGCGAGTTCCGCCATGGAGCACGGCCCGATACACCGCAGCGCCTGAACGATCTCGTTCCGTGCCGGCGACAACATCGCACGCCATTGCTTCGGATCCTTTACGTGCAGAACGGGTCGTCGCGGCATCTTGGGAATGGTACCCCCTGGCACGTTCTGCACTGAGATGAGCAAGATCGGCCTTCGTGGCTGATTCGACCAAGGCACCCCAGGGTTCCTTGCCCACCCCGAGGGCGCGGGTATCTTGTGTTTACTTTTTCACTCATTTGCCAATAGGCACGGAGCACCCATGATCGCGCAGCGAGCGTTCGACAACTCTTTCAAGACTCCGATCCGCCTCGCCGCGCTGGTCTGTGCGGCGGTCATGGGTTGCTCGATCGCTCATGCGCAGCAATATCAGGCCACGCTGCTTCCGACACTCAGTCTTGATGAGGCGTTCCTGCAGCATGCCTCTGGCGGCGTGGGCGTGGGCTTTTCTTCGGGCCAGATCACCGGCGGAAGTTCTCACGCGACCATCTTCAACAACCTCGGCTATATCGATCTCCACCCTCCCGGCAACTACCCCCCGACGGGCGTGCCCTTCAGCGGTTCTTTTGCGTATGGCTCGGGCGGCGGACAACAGGTCGGGTTCGTGATCGCCGGCCTCGAAGATGTCGCCACGCTCTGGAGCGGCTCCGACGTCTCCGCGGTGTTTCTGCAGGCCCCATGGATGCAGGACTCGGTCGCGTATGGGACTGACGGCGTGAATCAGGTCGGTTCTGCGCGGGTCGACGACGGCTTTGGAAATGTGCTCACGAAGGCGATCGCCTGGAGCGGGTCGGCCGCGTCCGCCTTGGACATCACCCCTGGAGGCTATCCGGAGGCCTTTGCGAGGCGTGTTCGCGCCGGGCGCGCTGCCGGAACATCGATTGACGACGTCGGGTTCTATGCCGCAACGCTCTGGACCTCGCTCACACCGGCCGGCGGCATCATTCTTCGTCCGGCAAACTACCTTGAGACGATCGCCAACGATGTTCGCGGATCGGTGGTCGTTGGCCACGGGTATCCCGATGGCGGCGTCAATCACGCGCTCATCTGGACCAACGACGGCGCCACGCTGACCGATGTGCATCCCCCGGCGTTCTTCACGTCGTTCCTCTATGGATTGAATGCGACGCATCAGGTCGGCATCGTGAGCAGCACGCCGGATATCGATGGCTTCAACAATGAGTTCGCGGGCGTCTGGAGTGGCAGCAGCGCGAGCTTTGTGAACCTCCACACCAGTCTGCTCGCCATCGCTCCGCAGTTCACGGATTCCGCGGCGTACGCGATCGAAGAAGACGGGACCATCTGGGGACTTGCGCGCGTGGGCAGCAACGCTCCCTCGGCGGTCGTGAAGTGGACGCTGCTACCGAGTGCTGGAACTTGCTGCCGCGGCGCAACGTGCGCACCGCTGGCATCATCGGCGTGCGTCGCTGCGGGCCAAGCTGGGGCGTCCTTTGTCTCCGGCTCGGCGTGCAGCGCGGCGTCCGTGACGTCGCCGTGCTGCTACGCCGATTATGACAAAGCCGGTGGGATCGCCGTGGGCGACATCTTCGCATTCCTGAATGACTGGTTCGGCGCGTCACCATTCGCCCGCGTGGGAGGCGATGGCTCTTCGGGCGCGCCAGAAGTCGGCGACATCTTCTCGTTCCTGAATGCCTGGTTTGCCGGCGGGTGCTGATCAGCTCGGTGCTGATCAGCTCGCTCTCGCCCACACATCACGCGGGTGTGACGAGAATCACTCAGAAGTGCAGGATCAACGGTCGAAGCCCATTCCAAATCGCTCCCAACGCGGCGAGTATCCGTCCTGCGGATCGACGGAGAGCGCAACCCCCGGGCACCGGCCGTAGATGCTCCGCAGCGGCACCGTGCCGATGAATCGCGAGTCGTTGGACATGTCGCGGTGATCGCCCATGACGAAGTACTCGCCATCGGGGATCACGCGCTCGGCGAAGCTGTTCACGCTGGCCAGGCCCGGCGTGAGCGTGATCGCGTGCGCACGGCCCGTGAGCTGCTCGCGGGCGAGTCGTACGGGGATGTCTCTGCCGCCGGGAAATGGGGCCGACGCGGCGGGATCGGTGATCTCCCAACTCATGGGCTCCCCATTAATGTACAGCGTGTTGTTGTGCATCGCGATGCGATCGCCGGGGAGTGCGACCACGCGCTTGACCAATCGTGTGCCGTCGAGGGGGGAAGCGAAGGTCACGATGTCGCCGCGGCTGGGCTCGTCCCATCGAGCGAGCCACGCGGTGGTGAACGGCACGCGCAGGCCGAAGGCGAGCTTGTTCACATAGATGCGGTCGCCTTCGAGAATCGTCGGGCGCATCGAGCCGGTGGGGACGTCGTTCCAGTCGGCGATGGATGATCGGATAGGTGCCATGATGGCGAGCACGAGCGTGAGGGGGTAGACCCATTCGTGCAGGACCCGCTGACCGAAAGTCCGCTTGGCCCGCGGCGTGCTGGCTCGCGAGAACACTCGGGCGAGCAGTGAACGAATAGGTCGGCTCTTGCTCATTGTGTGGAACTCAGAGGCCGCGAGACATGGAACTCACGCACATCGGCGTTACGCCTGATGCCGTGTGTCTCCGCCATGGAGATGCACAAAGTGTGCCTCGGTGATACGCCGCGACCACCTTAAGCGGTTCGCCAGTGTGGTCCGAGAATGCCCGAAGCTCTCACAGACGGCAAAGACCGACCGGAACAGGGACCTCGTGCTCACCCAACGCACTGCAAACCAACCGTTTCAAAGCGCAGACGTCGGCGGTGTTGGGGGAATGAGCGGGCCGAGCAGACCGATCAGCGCGGGGACATGAAGTACGGCCACGGTCCAGATCAGATCGTTGTTGATGTCACCATACTCGTGGGCCAGACGATGCCGCTGTGTCTGGATCGCTCGCCAGGGAATTTCGGGATGAGCGTCCTGAAACACTCTTGAAACCCGTCGGGCGGCCTCCCCGATGATCTCAATCTGCCGCTCAACCGCCGACCTGAGCAACAAGTCTGATTCGTACTCTTCGCGCGTGCGTCCGCGCACGAACTCCCGGACCGCGCACGCAGCGACGTGCATGTCCAGCAGATAAGCCGGATCGCGCAGTGGATCGTCGGTTCGCGAGTGCTCACGCGGCATAGAGCACCCTGCTGCCCGCCAATATCGACGCTCGTCGGAACGGATTTTTGATTCGGGACTTCTCCACAAGGTCGACCGGCCTCCTGAACAGTGCCTCAAGAGCGTCCAGAATTTCCGGGGCGTTTTCAAACGTGAGGCCGTGCCCCGGAAGAAATTCGACGAGCACGTCGACGTCGCTGTCTGGCCCGAAATCGTCGCGCAACACCGAACCGAACAGCGCCAACTCGCGGATTCCCCAATGTGTGCAGAACTCCTGCAGAGCAGCACCATTCACGGCAATGCGTAGTTGATCACCCATTCCCTATTCTATCGTCGATTACGCATCGATCATAGAGACTAACCTCCCTCCCATGACCACCCCAAAGCCCCGCATCCTCACCGGCGACACACCCACCGCCACCGGCCTGCACCTGGGCCACTTCGTCGGCTCTCTAGAAAACCGGCTGAAACTCCAGGATCAATACGACTGCTACTTCCTGATCGCCAACGTGCACGCGTTCACCACGCTCAGCGACAAGCCCGAGCAGATCCGAGCCAACACCATCGGGATCGTCAAGGACTGGCTCTCGATCGGATTGGACCCCGAGCGCTCGACGTTTGTGCTGCAGAGCGAGATCCCGGCGATCGCCGAGCTGACGTTTCTGTTTGCGATGCTCATTCCGTTCAACAAGGTGATGCGGAACCCGACGCTGAAGACCGAGATTGAGAGCAAGGGGCTGGGGGACACGTATCCGTTCGGCTTTCCGATGTACGCCGTAGGTCAGTGTGCCGACATTCTGGCGTTTCGCCCCGAGCTGGTGCCCGTGGGCGAGGATCAAGAGGCGCACATCGAGATGTGCCGCGATGTCGCTTCGAAGTTCAACCAGATGTACTGCGGCGTCGGCAACCGGGTGCCCGCCGACGACCACGCCAAGGCGGGCGGCGTGTTTCCGGTGCCCAAGGCCAAGATCGGCCGCATCGCGCGGCTGGTGGGCACCGACGGCGTGCAGAAGATGAGCAAGTCACTCAACAACGCGATCTTTCTGTATGACGAGCCCAAGCAGGTGCAGAAGAAGATCAACTCGATCAACATGGGCCGCCCGACGATGACGAGCCCGATCCCCGAGAACCACGTGCTGCTGCAATACGTCGACGCCTTCATCGGCGGCGAACGGGCGGCTCAGATTCGGGCCGACTATGTCGAAGGAAAGGAAGTCAAGGACGGCGTGATCAAGGCCGAACTGGGCGAGGCGATCAGCGCCCTGCTGACGCCCATGCGGGAGCGCCGGGCAAAGTATGAAGGGCCGGCTGGAGACGAACTAGTGATGGATGTCATCCGTACCGGGATCAGGAAGGCGAATGTGGTGGCGGAGGAGACGTTGTACCTGGCGAAGAAGGGGATGAAGCTGGATTTTGGGGGGCGGACGGTGAGGTGAGCGACTCATGGAGAGTGGTCGATGAGAGTCTGGGCTTGGCGAATGCGACCTGCCCGAGCCACAGGAACTCAAACAGTGCGACCCGCTCGCCTCCTTCAACATCCACTTGCCATAGCGATTGTTCTTGTTGCAATTATTGTAAACGCAGCGATGCAACCAGCAGGCCAGGCTGGAGCGAGCACCACTGTCGGCAAACTGTTCGCATGGCTGATGGTTCGAAACGTGCCCCCGCCTGACACGCTGCCGCCACAGGTGTTGTTTGCACACCTCTCTGAAGGACAGTGGCGTGTAGGCAACCAGTATCACTCGCCAACTGGTATCGAGGTACATGTTTGGCAAGTTCGAACCAGACGCGACGGATTTTGGAGCGTGATCGAGGAAGAGAAGACCCAGGCAGTTCAGCTCATCGAAGTCCTGACCAACGAACAGTCCGAATGCTCAATGTCCGATCGGGCGGCGATCATTTCCGCCGTGAATGTCGCCTCGCCGGGTTGGATCGACCCGGACTTGGCATCGCAGCTTGCGACTTGGAACTTTGCGCGCAGTTCGCGAGTGCTGTGGACGGGCGTCGCAAACGACGCTTTGGTACTGCTGATGTTTATCGCGCTGATCGTGTGGATCCGTCACAACCTCGATCGGATCGCTGGTGCTCGACGAACACGGATGGAATTCCATCCCCGGTGAAGCCATGACTTCGCTCGGACAAGCCGCCCGCTTTGCAGGGAATGTGGATCGGGTCGCCGTTTCGTGCACACGACCGTGGCGCCAACACCGGTGGAGCGCTCCGGCCCTTAGTGAGCGCGGCGAATCGCTCACTCGCAATCCGATCAGTTTCTCGGATTGTTCGCCCACCCAAACAACCGCTCCCGTTGCGGATCTGCCCAGCTTGGCGAGACGCCGAACCAGCCGTTGCGGCCTTGCAGGTACAGATCATTGGCGGTGAAGTCGCCAACATCGTTCTGACTCTCCGCTTGCGGTCCACGCGGGAGTTTCAGCAGTTCGACGGTGCCGTCGATGTAGGCGGTGTGCCCGCCCTTGGCGTGGCGGTTGGTGATCTGGTCCCAGTTGCTCCACATGCCGTCGGGCGAAGGAGCGTTCCACCAGATGGAGTCTTCTTCGATGAACACCGGGAGCGAGCGGATGTACTTCAGTTCATTCTGAGGCGGCGCTCCCGTTCGCGCTTGCTGAGCGGTGCGCGAGCGGCAACGCTGATCCCACGCGACGAAATAGTTGCCAGAGATGCGAGCACCCGATGCGCCCGTCACCATGGTGTAGTCAAAGTTGATCGCCCGCGGCGAGAGGAACTCGTTGAACAGCACGATCTGCAAGCGTCCCTCGGGTGTGTTCCACTGTGGATCGCTCGCGCTCGATGTCAGCTTGGTGGGCGTCCGGCGCTTATTGGTTGGACACTCAAAGATCTTGTCGACATTTTGCATGTAGCCGAAGCCCGGACCGATCTTCGCGGGATTGGCGGTCGAGATCGCCTGGAGCGGGTTTTCCGGTTGGGCGTACCAGTAGCGCAGCGGGTTGCGGGCGCCGGCTTCCCAGATCTGCTCCTTGAAATCTCCGGCATACGCCGTGTAGCCGACGGTGATCTGCTTCATGTTGGACAGGCACGCGACGGTGCGCCCGGCCTCGCGAGCCTTGCTCAAACTCGGGAGCAGGATCCCGATGAGCAGCGCGATGATCGCGATGACGACAAGCAACTCGATGAGCGTGAAGCCCGCGCGCCCTTGACCCCGAAAGAACGAGCCGACCGATCGTGCTTTGCTGATCATCTTTCCAGATTACCCCAAATCCTCTCAGAGCACCAGCGAGAACCTGGGGTCTTCCCAAATCGGTGGATGATCTTCATCGTGTTCGCAGTATGTTCGGACGTATCCTGAGGGTCTGCGAGCACGATTCGTTCAAGCGGTTGAGCGAGACGGCCCGCGGGATCACTTTTGGTTCTTCGCCGCATGGAGAGGTCTGCATGGCTTGGCTTCGCATCGTTGACGCTCTGAAGGCCCCGGTCGGGACGCGCGTCACCATCAAGGGTTGGGTGCGCACGCGGCGGGATTCCAAGGCCGAGGGCGGGCTCGCGTTCATCGCGCTGCACGACGGCTCGTGCTTCGACACGATCCAGATCGTCGTCAAGGGCACACTGCCAAACTTTGCCAGCGAAGTCGCCAAGCTCACCACCGGGTGCGCGATCGAGTGCGACGGCGTCATCGCGCAGAACCCCAAGGGCGGCAACGAGCTGCAGTGCGAGAACCCCTCCCCCCCCGCTGGCGACGCGCTCCGCGTTGTGGGCTGGGTCGAGGACCCGGATACGTATCCGATCCAGCCTAAGCCGCACTCGTTTGAGTATCTGCGTGAGCAAGCGCACCTGCGTGTGCGGACGAACACATTCGGCGCGGTGGCCCGCGTGCGGCACTGTCTGGCGATGGCCGTGCATCAGTTTTTCCATCAGCGCGGCTTCTACTACGTGCACACGCCGATCATCACCGCCAATGACTGCGAGGGCGCGGGGCAGATGTTCAAGGTGAGCACGCTGGACACGATGCGCCCGCTGCCGCGCGTCGCCAAGGAGGCGCAGAGCGCCGAGGCGATTGAGCACTGCAGGGACCTCGCGGCCAAAGCCAACATGCCGCCGTGGACCTATGGCCAGGTCGACCACACCAATGACTTCTTCGGCAAAGAGGCGCACCTGACGGTCTCGGGCCAGCTCAACGTCGAGACGTACTGCATGGCGATGAGCCGCGTGTACACGTTTGGTCCGACGTTCCGGGCTGAGAACTCGAACACTTCGCGGCACCTGGCCGAGTTCTGGATGATCGAGCCGGAGATCGCCTTTGCCGATCTGAACGACGACGCGAACCTTGCCGAGGACATGCTGAAGCACCTGTTCCGCACCGTGCTCAGCGAGCGAGCCGACGACATGAAGTTCTTCGCCGAGCGTATCGAGAAAACGGCGGTGAGTCGCCTGGAGCACATCGTGGAGAAGCCGTTCCTCCGCGTGACGTATACCGAGGGGATCAAGATCCTCGAAGGCGCGATCAAGGGCGGCCGCAAGTTCGAGTTCCCCGTCAAGTGGGGCACCGATCTGCAGAGCGAACACGAGCGATTCCTGACCGAAGAACACTTCAAGCAGCCCGTGATCCTGACGAACTATCCCAAGCAGATCAAGGCGTTCTACATGCGGCTCGACGACAACTGCGAGCCGGATCGCCAGACCGTGCGGGCGATGGACGTGCTCTGCCCCGGCATCGGCGAGATCATCGGCGGCAGCCAGCGCGAGGAACGGCTCGATAAGCTCGACGAACGCCTCGTCGAGATGGGCCTGAACATCGCCGACTATTGGTGGTACCGCGACCTGCGTCGCTACGGCACCGTGCCGCACGCGGGGTTCGGCCTGGGCTTTGAGCGGATCATCCAGTTCATCACGGGGATGCAGAACATCCGCGATGTGATCCCGTTTCCGCGGGCGCCGAAGCAGGCGGAGTTTTAGGGTTCTTTGGCCGCACCACAAATCGGTTGCAGCATCGAACCCCATACGGCCGTTTTGCCCCGCGATCGACTTGTATGCCCTCAGGAATCGGCAGAAACTCGGATTTCGAGCTCAAATCAGGATGCTGACACATCACCGCGTTCCATGTGCAAAGGCGGTTCGAATCACGCGATTCGGTTTCACGCCGTCTATGCGGAGAAACACGACACTCGGCGCAATGGACTCGGGCGCGGCATCGAGAACAACCACGCGATTATCCCCAGGCGGCGAGATCACATTTGGACCGAGCAGCCATCCTTCGGGGGGCAGAGGCGATGCCTTGGCAACATACAAGTTGCTTTGTCCGCATTGTTGAACAGGATGGTCGATGCCATCCCAACGCCAATCAACAGCGATGACTCGCCCCGCCGCGCTGTCTGCCACTATTCGTGTCGAGAGTTCAAGGGCATCGTGTCGCCACTCGACGCGGACCGATGGTCCAGCCTGCTTGATAAAGATCTGGTTGCTGTTAGACCACAGCCCCGAGGCGAAGCTGACCCAGTTGAGTGCCGTTTCTAAGGGCGATCGTCTTGCATGTTGCTCCGATAGGCCAATACCGGATGTGGCCAGAAGCAAAAGGCAAGGCATCCAAACGAACCACGCAGCGCGGCCTGGATGTGTCCGCAACCTCCTCATCGTTGCGGGCGACTCGGCTGACTGCAAGCCAAGTCCACACTCCGGGCAGACCTCAGTTGCGAGATGTTTCAGTGGATAGCGACAGCCATTACAGCATCGCGACAAAGACCTCGCATCGCTGCCAAGTCGATGGTAAAGCAGTCGCACGACGAACATTGCGAAGACCCGGGCAACGCACCAGAACACGCACGCACTGAGCAGAATTGCCCAAAGGCGAGGCAGCACGATCTGGCTCGGAGACACGGTCTGCGGCGATCGTTCTGTCCATAACGCCCAAGATGCTGTGCTCATGGGAATCACGCAGGCAGTAACGCTCGCGCCAAACAAGACTGTCACGAGTGCGCGCGTCCTCGGACAAGCTGATGACCAGAGAATCTGGGAATCAAAGCACTGGCCATTCACACAAAACCACCTGTAGCGTGTCAGCATCATCGATGCCACGGCAAATGCACATAGTGTGCTCAGCCAAGCCACAAGTGTTCGAGGGGCTTCATCACCCGCAGGACGAAAGAATGCGACACACCCCACGCTAGTAGTCTGGTCCACTGCATCTGCAATGGTGAAGCTGTTCAACCCGCGCGGTTTCCATGTGCTCGCGGCTGCGCGTAGCCAGGCACCGGGCCCGACAAATGATCGACTGATGGTCCCTTCGCGAAACTCGTCTGCGTTGCCGATGCACGCTACTAACAACTGACACTGCAACCAGGTCCACACGCTCAGGAACAAGATGCCACAAACCGCGCCGAGACCGAGCATAGCTATTGCCGCACGGCGGCCGTCAGGTTGTGCAAAGGGCATGGTTCGGGCTCAAGTAAACGGTGATGGGCCATTATCGACCCATCACCATGTGCAGGGTCGTTACCACCAAACATCTCTCGTCGGACTTGCCGTGAAACATCCAGCAGGAGGTGCCGTTGCCGCCGCGGGGCAGCCATAGACCTCACGAACCCAGACAAGCTTTCCGGTTGCATCGATGTACATTCGATACACGGTGCAACTGTAGGGGACTGCAGGCACCGCAGGACCGGTGCATGCCGGTGCTGTATCCCATCCGGGAAGCGTGGGATTCGTGGTAATCGTTCCGGGAGGACCGACGGGGAACGGAGGAATGATCGTGCCCGGTGGGAGGGCAGGCACAGCTGGGCGCGGCGTGAGAGTACCCGGATAGATACCCCATGGAATCCACGCGGCGATAGCAGGTGTGCCACACCCCTGCGCATCGAGATACCTCACCGAATCCCCTGCCTGATAGGCCTCTGGATGCTGTGACAAGAGGCCGCGACCATCGAGGGCCGACCCGCGCTCAAATGGTCCCGAGAGATTTCCCGTTGTCGGGTCCAACAACACATAGGAATCCCTCAGACACACCGCGACCATCGGCAGTTCACCCGCCACGCCAAAGATCGCATTGATGCGCTGGATGCTTGTCGTTCCAGCATCGATCAGTCCGGTATTCTCCAGCGCAATCAGCGCCTGGCGAACACGCAGCTCGAAGTTGTCGGCCTTGCTCGGCTGTCCAGTGACGAGCTTCTTGGCCTCGTTCACAACACCAGAGTCCTGAGACCACTGTGCGCCAGACCCGATCAGAAGCGAGACCACGCTCTGGCTCTGCGGGCTCAGGTTGAACTTGAGCGCGGCCTGAAACGCCTCAGCGCTCACCTTCTCCAGGGGCAGATTCTCACTGACAAGCTTGTCGCCATCGACGTATGCGGTCAGGCCTGCGCTGGCAGGTGCCGCGAAAATCAGATTCGCATGTTCCAACGTGCCGACGTAGTTGTTCGCGACGCTGGTCTCGATCTTGGCGCTGATCATCGAGTCGCGAAATGCCTTGGTCACCGCCTCGCTCGCGACGTTCGTCGAGTTCTCGCCCAAGCCGTCGCAGTCAGCAGGTCCGATCACGCCAACCTTCTCGAGCGTTGCTCTCGTAGCCCGAAGTGGATTGAAGAGCTGCGAGTTCATCGCAGCGGTCGAAAAAGCAAACTCCGCGCCAGGCGATCCACCACCCTGATCCTTGCGCTGCCAGTACAACGCAGACCAAGTGGCGAGTTCGCCCTTCTGCTGCTCCGACAGATTACCCTGAAACACCGTCTGCGCATCGACTCTACACGTAACCAAACCAAGCAGACACGCAACGCTTGCGATGCAAGCGTTGCGCCACGTCCGCGAACGTGCCATCATGTGGACCATACCAGACTCCTTTTCAAACTGCCCGCATCGGGCGAGCGCCGTAGGCCGCGGGTGCGAGCTGCAGTGGCTCGCTCAAATACCGCACCTGACTGTCCCTATTTGATGGTAGCGAGATCGCACTCATGATGCAATGCGATTTGTGTGTGGATATCTTGTGTAAAACCTAAATGCACACTCGATCTCAGAGCAGTGCTCTGACGCAAGCTTATGTAATACTAGCGAATCGTTCCCCGCCGCCTTAACTCATCCATCAACAACACACTCACATCCGCATCCGACCGCGCCACCACATGCTGGATCCCGCGGCGGGTGCAGAACGTGCTTGCTTCACGCTGAAACGCTTCAAACCGGGCGAGGTAGCGATCAACAAGCTCTCGCGTGATCGTCACCTCGGCCGCCCGGCCCGTCTCGGCGTCGGTCAGTCGCAGATCGCCGATCACCGCTCGCCCGCCGTCGCTGGAGAGCTCGCTCTCGGGATCAAGCTCGCCGGGCGAAAGCGTCTGGATGACGGTGATGTCCCAGGCAGGTGCGCCCCCACTCGTGCCACCGCTTTGCGCGTTGCCGCCGGCGAGCAGTGAGAGCCCGTCGGCATAGCCCTCGGGCGCGAAGAGATCGGTGAGCAGCACCAGCACGCCGCGGCCGGATCGGCTCGCGGCGATCGATCGCATCGCGCTCGTAAAGCTGGCCTCTTCGCGATCCGGGCGACCGGCGATCGCGGCGTCGGGAAAAGTCTCTTCAAGCAGAAACTTGGCGAGCCGCTGCACGCTGGTTCGCCCGCGCATCGGCGGGAGGCGTCGCACACGCGATGCGCCGGGCGGGCCGCCGGTCACTCCGCCGAAGACCCACGCGCTGACGCGGTTGTTGTTCACGAGGCCGAGATACCCGAGCGCCATCGCGACGCGCTGGGCAAAGATCAGCTTGTTGGGCCGCCCGGCGTCCATGCTCGCACTCGCATCAAGCACGACGTGCAGGGACAGGTCCTGCTCTTCCTGGAAGATCTTGATGAACAGGCGATCGAGGCGTGCGAAGACGTTCCAATCAATGTGCCGAAGGTCGTCGCCGGGCACATACGGCCGAAAGTCCTCAAACTCAACGCTCCGCCCGCGAGCCTTGGATCGCCGCTCGCCCTGCAGCTTGCCCGCAAAGACCCGACGCGTCGAGAGATCAAGCCGATCCAGCGCGGCCGAGAGCTGCGACGAGATCAACTCGTCGGGCGTGGTGGGTCGTTTTGTGACGGAGGAAGCGAGCATGTGGGCGTGGTGACGAAGTGACTGAGTGACTGAGTGACTGAGTGACTGAGTGACTGAGTGACTGAGTGACCCAAGATCATAGATTCGCACCGCGTCACCGCGTCACCGCGTCACCGCGTCACCGCGTCACCGCGTCATACTCCTCACAACGCCACCTTTCGGTTGTAGATGTACCACTCCAGCATCACCACCGCGAGCGCGCCCAGCAGCAGCCAGGGCCAGAGTTTTCGGGTCAGATCCGCTGTCTGGCGCTCGGCTTGCACATCTTCGCGGGCCATGGTCAGCGTGCCCAGCGCGCCGACATCGCTCTCTGCGGGGTCGAGCAGGTTCGCAGCGATTCGGCGTGTTGCGTTGTCGCCATTGACAACGTCGATCGGCGTCGCCTGACCCAGCCATCGCACGCTGTAGAGCCCTTGGCTCAGGATCGGGCCGAAGGAAACCGTGCCGTCGGGTGCGGCTTCCAAGTTGACTGCTTCTCCTGAAGGTGTCGTGATCCGCACATCGCGTGCGCCGGTGGGCAGGCGCGTCGAGAGTGTCTCACCCACGCGAACGCCCTCGCTCGCAACGCCCGACTGGGCTTCAGAAAGGTGATACACACTGCCCGCGAGAAAGAGCACCCACTCGGGCAACACCGGCCAATCGCTGTCGGCCACATCCCACGGCACAACGATCGCCATCGTGGTGGCGTCGGCAATTTCGAGAATCGCCGGGCCCGAGGCGTCGCGGGCCAAGGGGCGCACGGGCGTGTTCGGCGCGATCGCCACTTTGCGCGACTTGGCGATGCTGATCTTGTCGATCGCCGACAGCCGCATCGCCGGGTGATCGCGTGCGTAATCGACGATCACCGTGCCCGGACCCTCGCCCAGATCAATCACGCCCAGCGGCGGACCCGGCACCGCGCCCAGCACCAGCGAACGAC
>JAIEOW010000125.1 GCA_019750095.1 Phycisphaerales bacterium | reverse complement strand
AGATCACAAAGTCGAAGGACTTCAGGGCCATCGGTTCAGCGGAGGAGTGTTCGGAGGATGCGACCTTGAGCGCCGCGGTATCGGGCAGGAGCGCTTTGCGGGCCTCGTCGACGGCGACGTAGGGGATGCGGCGCGAGCGGAGAAACCACTCAAAGGCCCGCTCGTAGTGATGACGTCGCTGCGCCATGGTGAGCAGCATACCGCGACCGCGCGGATGGACAAACGGAAATCCTGGGGCAACCAGCGCACGAACCAGGCCGCGGGCGTGAGCGGAGAGCGCACGGACCGAAGGGTTCAGCTTCGACCAGTTGCGGCTCCGCGGACGCTCGCGGCCTGCTGCTTATCTATACGTTGGATGCCACGGAAAGCTCGCGCGATTCGCATTCGGCGGCGATCAAGGTGCGGGCTTGTTCGGGGCGCTTTCCGGGGCGAGCTTGTCCAGCACGATCTTCACGCCCGGCGGGAGATCGTGGGTTGACGCATCCAGGACTCCGAGGCCTTCCAATACGTGCCACTTGCGGACAACACTGCGATGGTCGGCCGTGACGACGATGGACTCGGCACTGTCGAGGCGCATGCTATCGGTGGACACGATGCCGTCGCCGACGCTGGAGACCAGCGATTTGAGCGCGCGATCCAGCGATGGGCTCGGACGTTCATCAACAAGCGCGGCGAGTTTGGCCACGTCGGCGGCAAAGCCATCGACCCGATCTTCCGGAATCACGCGGGCGATGACGTTGGTGATGCGAACGTTCTTCGGTGCTGTACGCGCGTTGAGTGCGGTGAGGAACGCGGAGCCAGTGCTCAGGTCTCTGGCCGCCTCCCCGGCACCGTCGGCGTAGGAGTTGACGAGGCCCGAGCCGCTGGCCTGTGTGCCGTCGATGGCGCGGGCGAGCTGCTCACGGGCCTCGCTGACGGGCTGGAGAGCCGTGAGCTTGGAGCCTTGGTTGGGCGTTGCGAGCAGGATCAGTCGATCCACGGCGGGGAGCGATGCCGAGCCCGCGGCGTCGCCGGCATAGGCGTCGGAGCGCGTGAGCGCATCGCGCGCCACGAGCCCGCCCATGGAGTGGGCGACAATGTCGACGCGCTGCACGCCCTGGCTTTTCAGACGCGTCAGAGTCTGGGTGAGGAGTATGGACGCGTCAACGATTGGGCCGTCGTTGGGATAGTCAAACTTGGCGACATGGTGCTTCTTGTCGAGCAGCGCGGGAGCCAGATCGTCCCAGACCGCACCGGGTTCATCCAACCCGTGGACGAGCACGACAACACGGGCGGGGAGTTTGGCGGCACTCAGCGCGTCAAGATTGATCCACTGCGGCACGATCTTGGCATCGGTCGCGGGGAGTGGGGCGACACCGGTGGCGGGGTCGATGGCTCTGGCAACGAAGACGCCGTGAACGCGTGGAGCGTCGGGCTTGCCGAGCAGTTCGACGACGCGAGCGTCGAACCACTTTTGAGCATCGGTCGAAGCGGTCTTGGCGGCTGCGTTTGCCTGATCAGATCGCTTCGTGAGCCAGTGTTTCAGCTTTACGACGGCGTCGTCGATCTCGCGGCCGGCGCGCTCGGCGGGGCCGGGATCGGGAATCGGGGTCGACGCGACCTGAGCGGATGCGTTCGACAGCGAGCCCACGATCAGAAGCGTGGCGACCGGCAAGATGTGTTCGAATCGCGGCATTGGATGGCCCTTTTCAACTCGGCTGGCGGGCGGTGCGCGTCTTTGCGGTGGCACAGGCGTCCCGCCTGTGTGCCTTCAAAGGTCTTTTGAACACAGGCCAGAGGCCTGTGCCACCAAGGCAAAGCCGCGGGCTATTTGTCCGCCTTGCTCCAACGCTCGAGGAACGCTCGTTCCTGCTCTTGGTATTTGTCGAACGCGTCCTTGAGTTTCGCGTTCAGAGCGTCCAGCGTGACTTTGTCGGCGGGTCGCACTCCTGCGCCGGCGGATTCGGCCCGTTCAGCCACCGAACGCAGGGCCTCGGCGGCCTGTCGCAGCTCGCCGACGGCAGTGGAATACTGGCGCACTGAGTTGTAGAGCAGCTCGTTCTCCAGCTCTTTCTTGGTTGGTTGGTAGAGCAATCGCCATGGAGCCGAGCGGATCTCGACGGTGGCAAGCTTTAGTTGGTTCGCCGCGAGAGATGCGTTTGTGATGATCTCGCTCAGCTCGGGGCTCTTTTGTACCAGCAGATCATCCACCTGCTTGGCGGCGGACCGGGCCGAGTCGAGCGTGTCCTGGGCGGTTTTGACGGCGGCGAGCACTTTGTCATAGGCCTCGGTGTTGGCCTTCCCGGTGAGCTGGCGGACGTTCTCGACGATCTCGTCGAGCGATTTGCGATTCTCGTCGATCGCGGCCTTGCCCTTGGCCAAAAGCTCCTGGGCTTGGGTCACGCCGTCTTTGATCGAGACGCTGGTGTCGCTGACGTTCTTGACGATCTGCTCAAAGGGCTCGCTGGCCTTGTCGATGCGGGCGAGCACCTCGGTGATGCGCTTTTCCCACTCGGGCCAGGCCTTGCGTGCGTCGCCGGTGATTGAGCGGACGTCGGCGACGGCGGCGTCGGCGTTGGCCATGATCGAGCCGACGCGCGGCTCGACTTCTTCAGAAATGCGATCAATGCGCGCGATGATCGCCTGGATGCGGGCATAGTCGCTCTGGGCGATGAACCCGGGCGCACCGAGGCGACCGATCACCGTGTCGCCCGGCTGCAGAGCGCGCGGCGGGCCGATGAACTTGGAATCGACCTGCGCCATGCCCGTGAACGCGACGATGTTGATCGTGCTGCCGGTGCCCAGGAGCGGGCGGAGCAACTGCACGTCGGCGTCGCTGTACAGCTTGAAGTTGGTGGGGATCTCGATCGCGACATCGACGAACTCGGGCTCGCCCGTGACGTCGTTATAGACAAACTTGGTGGAAGTCACACGCCCGACGCGCTGCCCGCCGATCTTCACCGCGGCACCGCGATCAAGCCCCTCGGCACCGTCGACGACGGAGAACCGCACGACGTACGGGTGTCTCGGCTGGAGACGCTCGCCGATGTTGGAGAGAATGACGACGACCACCACCGTCAAAATGACGCTGGCGAGGACGAAAATGCCTGCAAGAACGTTGTTCCTAGATCCGCGTCCGGCGCTCATGGATGGTCAGGGTAGCGTCTCTTTGCGACGTCTGAAGCCCCAGCCGCGTGTCGCCTCGATGCTCGGGCCGATCGGTTTGGCCGTCTGCGGCTGGCGGAGCAGGTCCTCGGCATAGCTGGTGGCGGCCTTGCGCTCGGTGATGGGCCCTTCGGCGTCGCCGCGCAGAAACTGCCGGATCAGACGGTCTTCTTCCGGAAGGTCCTTGGCCTGATCGTCGGGGAGTCGCCGAAGCTCGTCGAACATATCGCGAGAACCCACTCGGAGGACGCGTCCCTTATCGAGCATCACCATGCGGTCGGCGATGGTGAAGGCCGAGTCCATCTCGTGGGTCACGACGACGCTGGTGACGCCGACTTTGCGGGTGAGCCCGACGATAAGGCGATCGATCTCGGCACTGGTGACCGGGTCAAGACCCGCCGAGGGCTCGTCGTAGAAGAGGATGCGCGGGTCCAGCGCGAGTGCCCGGGCGAGCCCGGCGCGTTTTTTCATGCCACCTGAGATCTGGGCGGGAAACTTGTCGGCGTGCTCACGCAGCCCGACGAGTTCGAGCTTGATCTTGACCATGATCTCGATGGTGCTTGGGTCGAGATCGGTGTGCTCCTGCAGCGGCAGGGCGACATTTTCGGCGATGCTCATGGAGTTGAAGAGCGCGCCGGACTGGAACAGGATGCCGAAGTTCTTGCGGACATCGTCCATCTCCTCGGGCCTGAGCGTGCAGACGTTCTGCCCGAAGAGCTCGATCACGCCGGAGTCGATCTTGTGGGAGCCGATCATGCAGCGGAGCAGGGTGCTCTTGCCGCAGCCGGAGCCACCCATGACGACCATGGTCTCGCCGGCGTGCACATCAAAGGTGACGCCGTCGAGGACGGTGCGCCCGTCGAAGCGTTTGATGACGTTTCGGCAGGAGATCAACGACTCCGGCGCGTCATTCGCGGTGGAGTCTGGCATGGCGGACGGGGTGTCGTGCGCCGGGGGCGGCATGGTCGATCACTGTAGCGAGCCGACGGCGGGATCAGGGATTCGGAGTCTTCGGCGCGGCGTCAATGTCGGCGGGGGGCTTGGTGTCGGTGGGCGCCGACCCCGAGGGCGGTGGTGGTGGCGGGGGAGGTGGCGGAAGGCCGGGCATGCCTCTTGGGCCACCGCCGGAGCCGACCATGAGCTTGCGAGATTCGTCGAGGTCCCAGAGCCAGATTTCCTTGCCATCGAGGGTGAGGATGCCGATGTTCACAGCGATCGGTCCGAGGGTCGCCGGAGCGCCGGGGGCCGAGCTCGGGGTCTTGGCTTTGCCCATCGACGCGGGTTCGAAGAGGATGATGACCAGCGCGCGGCCCTGGCTGAACTCGGCGGGAATCGGGATGAAGTTCTGGCCCGGCTGGCCGAAGCGCTGATTGGCCTGGTTCTGAGTTTCGGCGAGCTTCATGAAGCTGCGGATGACATCGATGATGTCCTCGGGCGCGCTCTTAAACGAACCGAGTGAGGTCTTGTAGTTCGCGACAAAGTCAACGATCTGCTGATCGGTCACCTTGGCGCTGGCCTCCGGCGTCAGGGCCTTCCGCAACGTGGGATGATCACCCGCTTCAAGCTGGCGCAGCGTGGCCGCGGCGGGTTTGAAGAACTGAGCACTGGCTTCTTCGTTGATCGATGACGCGCCGATCAGCACGAACACCGAGAAGACACTGGCCAGCAGCCCCAGCACGATGCCGGTGATCGCAAGGCCCATGCCCGTCAGCCGACCCAGCGAGCGACCGATGAGCAACGCGGAGATCCCGCCCAAGAGCACGGCGATCACGCCGGGACCGGGGATGCAGCAGATCCCGGGGATCACGGCGATGATCCCGATGACCAGCGACATGACGGCCAGGATGCTGGTCCGAGAGGGCATGGGCTCAAAGTCCTCTTGCCCGAGGTTCCCGCCCTGCTGACCGAACTGCGCGTAAGGGTTCTGCGACATGGCCAAGGTTAGTGTTGGGCAATGCCGGGTGCCAGTTTTGGGGTGGTCCGTCCACAAGAACGCTTTGGGCTCTCTCCCGATTGCACGCGGAGGCGCGTCGTCTGGTACGCTTGGTGTGATGAATCGACGAGTGACACGTCCTGCGGTGCTTCTGAGCGCGTGCCTATTTCTGGCCGGGTGCACGACGTATAGCGATCCGAAACTGTCCTTGGCGGAGGCCAAGGCGACCGAGCGGACGCCCGACGGCACCGCCGTGCTGTTTACGATCGATGCCAAAAACGACAACGACGAACCGCTGCCGCTGCGCGAGGTGCAGTATCGCCTGGAGTTGAACGGCCAGACGGTCTTCAGCGGTGTGCGGTCGGCCGAGGCGACGCTGAGGCGACGCGGTGCGCAGCAGTTCACTCTGCCGGCGAGCGTACAGATAGCGGGCGGGAGTGCTCCGTCGGGTCCGTCGCGGTATGTGCTCAGCGGGGTGCTGTATTACATCACACCGGGTCAGCTTGCCGAGACGCTGTTTGATGCGGGCGTGCGGACGCCGAGCGTGGGATTCCGGTTTGACGGGGAGGTGGACCTGTCGTCGGCACCATTCACGGCGACGACCCCCGCGACGAAGAACTCTTCGACTCAGGCGGAGTAACAGCCGATATCCGAGGCATGTCGACCGCCTTACAGCGATTCGAGGGGACGCGTCAAGCTCTCGCCGCCGCGCGGGAACGCATCTATCACTCCGGGCATGTCGAGGGCGAAGATGGATCGACCTTGCGTGCGTGGCCCGTCGGATTGACCCGCGAGCGGGGCGAAGCCCTTGGGCTGCTTGCCCGCCGTGAGCGAGCGATGCGATGCGTGGAGACTGGCTTTGCCTTCGGAATGTCCGCGTCGTTTCTGCTGGAAGCGGTGATCGACACTCTGGCAACCTGCTCAGCCGACGCTGCTCCCCCGCTGCTGACATCGATTGATCCATTTGCTCAGATCGCGTGGAAGAACGCCGGCGTTCGCCATCTCCGTGCCGCGGGCGCAGAGCATCTGCACCGGCTGATCGTGGAGCCGTCGGAGATCGTGTTGCCTCGGCTCCTGAGCGCGGGTGAGCGGTTTGATCTGGCGTTTGTTGATGGCGATCACCGTTTCGAGCACGTCATGATCGATATCTTCTACGCGCGTCGGCTGGTTGGGCCCGGCCGACTGATCATCGTCGATGATGCCTGGATGCCGTCGGTGCAGAAAGCGTGCGCGTTCTTCACTTCGGCCGGGCTGTGCGCGGCTGAGCACGGCGATGAGCACCCGGCAATGAGCAAGTTCGTTCGATTGCGCGTGACCGCCGAGGGCGACCAGCGCGAATGGGATCACTTCGCTCCGTTCTGACGGGCCCGGCGATCAGACGCGCACCAGCGGATCCACGTCAGTGGAGCTGACGGCAAACTCAACACTCGGCATCGCGCTCTTCAATACTCCGGCGAAGCGGGGCAGATAGCCGCGTTCGGTCGGCGTGTGGCCACCCAGAATGATGCTGAGCCCCGCCGATATGGCGGCGTTGACCTCGTGGTGCTTCATCTCGCCGGTGACCAGCACCTGGCACCCGTCGGCGAGCGCGGCCTCGACCAGTTCGGCGCCCGCACCGGGCACGACGGCGATGCGGCTGACATGGGCTCCGAGGTCGCCGCCCGCCGCGGCGACTTCCACGCCCTTCACACCGATGTGATCGCGGACCCTTTGCGCGATGTCGCGCAGGGGCAGATCGTGGTCGAGCGTCACGCGGCGTCCCGAGCCCGTGCCGCGCTGGGGCTTGGGTTCCAGCGGATAGACATCGATCGCCGGTTCTTCGTACGGGTGAAACTCGCTGAGCGTGGCGAGCGCGATCGGCAGTGCGCGCCGGGCGCACACCATTTCCAGCCGCACCTCTTGCACGGTTTGGAACGTCCCCGGCACACCGACGGCGGGGTGAGACACTTCGCCGCCCCGGAACGTGCCGTGGCCCGGCGTGGCGAATGAGCAGACTTCATAGTTGCCGATGATGCCCGCGCCCGCGCTTGCCAGCGCACCGCGGACGCGCTCGATGGCGTCGTGGGGGACAAAGGTGACGATCTTGAGTTGCTCGGTCACGCGTGGCGGAGATGCAGGCCGCAGCGCCCGCCGATCGCCACCGCTGCGAAGCACCTCACCCGGCTTTACGGCGCGGGCCGCGACGGGATCGAGCACGCCATCGGCGAGCCAGTCGGTCATGCCGCCGGGCGTGGCATCAAGTGCCGTGTGGGGGGAATAGACCGCGACGCGATGCTCGATGAGCCTGAGCGCGACACGCTGGGCCACGCTCGAACCCTGACCATCGATGATCCGCTTGATGGGTTGGAAGATCGGCGGGTGATAGGCGATGATCGCGCTTGCCTTGGCGGCGATGGCCTCGTCGGCGACGCGCTCGGTCAGGTCGATCGTCAGGAGCACTTTGCCCGAGAGCTCGCGCTGGCGCGAGCCGATGATCAGCCCGACGTTGTCCCAGGTCTCGGCGAGATGCGTGGGGGCGAAGCGTTCAATGGCGGCGATCAGGTCCTGCACGTGCATGCAGGATTGTTGCACCCCCCTCCACCCCGAGGCGCCGCCATCGGATTCGGACAAACGGACCATCATGAATGCGGGATGTTCCGAACCGTGGGAACGTAGAATGGCATGTGACGACCTCGCTGACGATTTCCGCGTGCGCCAAGATCAATCTGTGTCTGGGCGTGGGGCCGCCGGAGCCGCCCGGTGCGCTCAAGCCGGGCTTTCACCCGATCGCGTCGTGGTTTGTTGGGATTGATCTGTGTGATGAGATCGAGCTGCGACGAACCACGACGGGCCCGGGCTCATGCCGAGTTGAGTGGGCCGATGACGCTCCGAAACCTTCGCCGATCGACTGGGCGATTGAGAAAGATCTGGGCGTGCGTGCGCATCGGCTGCTGGAACGGGCGGTGGGAAGGGCGTTGCCGGTGGAGATGGTGGTGCGCAAACGCATCCCCGTGGGCGGGGGGCTCGGGGGCGGGTCTTCGGATGCCGCGGGCGTGCTGGTGGGGATCACTCGGCTGTTTGATCTGACGATCGACGCCGCGGGGCTGAGGCGGCTCTCGGGCGAACTCGGGAGCGACATCGCATTCTTTATCGACGAGTTGCCCGCCACTGAAGCGGGTTAATCTCTCATCATGCTCGCTCCGCGGCCCGCGCTGGTCACGGGCTTTGGCGAGGTGCTGGAGCGCTTAGAGCCAGTCGCTCCAGCGCCCGGAACGTCGGTGCTGCTCTTTGTGCCGGACTTTGGATGTCCGACGGGCGCGGTCTATCGCGCGTTCGATGCACGCCCGCACGTGCCGCTGGATGTGGAAAGTGTCCGGTTGCTGATCGCCGGGGCGCAATCTCGCGGCGCGAGTGGGATCGCGTCAGGCGAGTTGTTCAATCACCTTGCCGCGCCGGCGTGTGATGTCCAGCCGGAACTGCTCGCGGTGCTGACCAGCGTGCGCGAGGCGATGGGACCGACGATGCCGGTGCATGTCACGGGTTCGGGCTCGACGATGTTCGCGCTTGCGGGTCCGGATGCCGCACCGCGCGTGCGGCATGTGCCGGTGCGTGTCGTGGCGTGTCGAACGATCTGACCGTTCGCCGAGGCGGGCGGTGATCCCGTACCCTCCTCACCATGCGCACGCGCTCCATCGTCGCCCTGTTCATGTCCGCAGGCCTGTGCTCTTCGGCACTCGGCTGGGACGCCCACGGCCATCGCACCATCACGCTGCTGGCCATCGACAAGTTTGCCGTGGAAGTGCAGAAGGACGAGATCGCCTCCCGCGAACTCGGGTTTGTGCTCGCGCCATCGGGGCGCGCCCAGGCGGCGTATCAGGCCGGCGAGCCCGACCGGTATCGGGCGATCCGTCTCGGGCAACTCAAGCACGAGAACGACCCGGAGCACTATCTGGACGTCGAAGACCTGGAGCCGTTCGGCCTCACGCTGCTGACGATGCCGCCGCTGCGCAATGAATATGTGCGGGCGATGGTGATTGCCAAGCACGTGCACCCGGAGAACATGCGCCCGTACAACGAAAAGACCGACGTCGCCAGGACGCAGGAGTTTCCGGGCTTTCTCGCGCACGCATCGATCGAGCACTATGGCAAGCTCGTGAGCAGCTTTCGCCAGGTGCGCGTGCTTGAGGCGCTGAAAGACCCGGCGCGTGCGGATCAGCTCGCGGCGGCAAGGGCCAACGTGCTGTATGAAATGGGCTATCTGTCGCACCTGATCGGCGATGCCGCCCAGCCCCTGCACACCACGCGGCACCACCACGGCTGGGTCGACGACAACCCCGAGGGCTTCACCATCAACCGCGGCTTTCACTCGTACATCGACACCACGGTGCTCGGCATCCACGCGCTCTCGCACGACACGATGAAAGACCTGCCGATCGCGACGATCACCGTCGACAGGAACGATCCGTGGACGGACATCCTGCAGCACGTGCAGCGTTCCTTCGACAAGGTCCGCCCGCTGTATGTGCTGCAGAAATCCGGCGATCTGGAGAAAGAGCCGGGCAAGGCGTTCATCCAGGAACGACTCGTCGACGGCGCGGCGATGCTCAGCGCGCTCTATGTCGCGGCGTGGAAGGCCTCGGAAGCCAGCGAGAAGGACATCAAGGACTTTGTAATGTACGACCAGGTCTCGAGTGCCTTGCCGAATCCGATGGAGCCGAAGAAGCCCGTGCAGCCGACGATCGAGGGGCAGAAGCCCGCGGCGAAGTGAGGGCTTGATGGGCCAGACACTTCGTCGCTTTGGCAGCGTTCGCGACGCCCGCGGCATACGAGTGCCCGTGACGTCGCAACTACCGACGGATGTTCAAGGTGCGATGGATCGTCGTGGCCAGACGGCACTGCTTCGCGGCTGGCTTTTGTTCTTCATCGCGTTCGCTTCCGCGTTCATCGCCGCGAGCACACTCTGGCTCATGCTCTCACGCTGGCCCGGGATCATCGGCGGGTGGATCGTCTTCGCGTGGCCCATCGGCACGCTCGTCGTTCTCGGATTCGCCGTGGCTTGGATCGTGCAGATGCGCCAGGCCACGATCGTGTCCCGAGAGCTCCTGCGAACTCGCCGATGCGGATCGTGCGCGTACGACCTGCGTGGAACACCTCTGACCGACGACGGACAAACGATCTGCCCGGAGTGCGGCGGCCACTGGCACTTGCCGAACCCTTGACGGATACGCTCGCAGGATGGCGAGTGCCTTTCGAAGCGCGTGGGTCTGGTTGATGGGCGAGCCCGCCGTGGACGATCGCGGGAAACGCGTCACGCTCGTCTTTGTCGGCGGATACCCAGCTCGGCTGTGGTCCAGGGTCTCGCAGATGCCCGTGGATGTGCATCGGAAGCTCCGATCGCACCTTGAGAACGGACGGGCCGGACTCGTTTGGCCATCAATCGTCATCGGCGGCATGGTCATAAGCCTCTGGACGTTGATCGCGGTGGGCCTTGGGCCATCCATTCAGAAACTCCTGCGACCATCGCTTGGCGATTTCTTCAGCATGTTTCTCACCAACTTCGTGCCGCAGATCATGGCGATCGCAGGACTCGCACTTTGGGGCTCGCGTCGGCTGAACCGCCAACTGATCGAGGGCGCGGTGAAGCTCGGGCACTGTCCATCCTGCGGCTATCCGCTGAAGAGCCTGCCGACGGATGCCGACGGGTGTTCGACGTGTCCTGAGTGCGGCGCGGGGTGGCGACCGCGAACGTGAATCGGGCCGCGGATATCGTCGTGCATGCGGTTCACGTTTCTCGGCACAGGCACGTCGGCGGGGGTTCCGGCGATCGCCTGCGCGTGCGACGTGTGCACCAGCACCGATCCGCATGACCAGCGCCTGCGCACCGGCGCGGTGATCGAGTTTGTCGATACTCTTGGCAAGCCGCGCACGATTCTGATCGACGCCACGCCCGATCTGCGTCAGCAGGCCCTTCGCGCCAAGCTCATGCGGTGCGACGCCGTGCTTTTCACGCATAATCATGTAGATCACACGTTCGGGCTCGACGAAGTGCGGCGGTTCAACGCGGTGCAGCGGACGGCGATCGATGTCTACGCCGAGCCGCACACAATGGCCCATCTGCGCCGCGTCTATCAGCACATCTTCGAGAGCGAGCGCAACGTGAACCAGTCGTTCGTCGCGACGCTCATTCCGTTTGAGATCGAGCCGGAACAGCCCATCGATCTGTTCGGGATGAAGGTGACGCCGATCCGCCTACTGCACGGGCGATTGCCGATCCTCGGATTCCGATTCGACGCGCCGTCGCACATCGATGGCCCGGAAGCGCGACACTGGCCGCTGGCGTATTGCACCGATGTCTCAGCGATTCCGCCCGAGAGCTGGAGACTCTTTGTGGGCGTGCGAACGTTGGTGCTCGATGCGCTGCGGCATCGCCACCATCCGACCCACCTGACGCTGGAACAAGCCGTGGGCGTGGCGCACAACGTCGCTGCGGATCAGACGTATTTCGTGCACATGGCCCACGACTTGCCGCATGCGACTACGAACGCGACGCTTCCCCTGGGCATGCGCCTCGCACACGATGGTCTCGTGTTGAGCAGTGACGAAGCAACAAAGTGACGGAGTGACAAAGCTGGGGGGAGAAAAGAAAAGCGGCGGAGCTTTTCGCACCGCCGCCGTGAAACGCACTTCATGACTCCGTCACTTCCCGACTTCGTCACTCCATCACTTCCGCATCACTCCTTCGCACCCTCGCCGGCGGCCGCCGTCTCCTTGGGCTTGACGATCAGGGCCATCTGGGCTTCGGGCGTGTAGTACTTGCGGAAGGTGTCGCGAACGCGCTCACCGGTGAGCTTCTGGTAGTACTCCGGAGCCGAGAGCACGTCGTCGAGCTTGGTATCGCGATAGGTCATCATCGACGTGTTCTGGAGCCAGAAGGCCGGCTCCTTGTACTGCTCGTCGAGGGTGTTGGCGATCTGCTTCTTGGCGACGTCCAGTTCCTCGGCGGTCGGGCCGTCCTTGGCAAAGTCGGCGTAGATCTCATTGGCCACCTCAACCAACCGGGCCGTCTTGGTCGGCTTGGTCGGGGCGATGAGCGCGAGCGTGCCGAAGCCAGGGAACTCCTGACCCGGACGCAGATTCGCGCCAGCGCTGTACACAAGCTGCTCGGCCTCGCGGACGCGCTTGATGATCCGCGTCGAGAGCACGCGGCTGGCGATCTGCATGTCGCGACGATCGACCACGTTGTCGGCGTCCGGGCCGTAGAAGCCCACGGCGACCAGCGCCTTGTCGGTCGCCGAGTCCACCGTCTTCTCAATCACGCGCGGGCCCTTCGGACGCTGCACCACACGCAGATTGTCCAGCGTCTTGGCGTCGATCTTGTCGCGCGCCGGCAGCGAGCCGACGAACGTCTTGAGCAGGTCCATCGCCTTCTCCGGCGAGATGTCGCCGACGATCGAGACTTCCATCGGAGCCGTCTTGATCGCGTTCTTCAGGAACGCCTGGCCGGCCTCAATCGAGGTCGCGTTCACCTGGGCCGCGGTCAGCGGCTGGGGACGCAGTTCGGTCTCGGGATAGATCGTGGTCGCCAGCGACTCGGCAAACACGCCTTCGACCACCTTGGCCCGCTCCTCGATCTCCTGAAGCTGGCGCTTCTTCCACTGGTCGTACGCCGCCTTCTCGATCACCGGATCGGTCAGCAGCAGGTGGGCGAGCTGCATGCCCGTCTCCAGCTCGGCGGGGCTGCCCGAGACGGTCAGCGCCATGGTGTCCATCCCGCTGCCGCCACGGGCCATCGCCTTCTTGCCCGTCATCAGATCGCGGACGTTTGTGCTCGAGAGCGTGCTGGTCGCTGGCCGCGACCACGCGAGCCCGGCCACCTCGGCGACGCCGCGATTGGCCGCGGTCTCCTGGATCGTTCCTGCGGCGAGCGAGATCGCCACCGTCACCTGATCCTTGCGATAGTCCATGAAGCGGTAGTGGAAGCGGATGTTGTTGCTCAGCCACCCGCTGATCACCTTGCTCGCCTCGTGCGTTTCCTGGCTGGCGATCGTGCCGGGCTTGGGCAGCGTCGCCATCAGCGACGTCGGGCGTTCCGATTCGCTCTCGGCGCTCGGCTTCACGTCGAGCGCCTTGCGGGCCTCGGCGGCAAACTCGGCCTCGCTCGGCGGGGTCGACCCATCGGCCATCGTGCTTGGGAACTGCCCCACCGCCACCACGCTCGACATGTCAAAGTCGCGGGCGAAGACGCTGGAGATTTCCTCGCGCGTGATCGTCGGGAGCAGCTCCTTCACGAGCTTCAGCTCGTCGGCCGCGCCCATCATCACGTCGCCGCTGGCCACGCTGCTGTTCATCTGCTGGATCACCGCGCGCGCGGGCAGGGTCTTTTCCTGCTCGACGAAGCGCTCGGCGCTTGAGATGATCGCCGCCTTCATGTCGTCGATCTCTCGCTGCGTGAAGCCGTGCAGACGCGCACGCTGGGCCTCGCTGGCCACCTCGGCAAGGATCTGCTTCCACTTGCTCGCATCGCCCTCGGCCGAAAGGGCCGTGGTGAACGCGACGTTGAACAGATCGCTTCCGCCGCCGGACGCCGACAGATAGCTCGTCCCGCCCGCGGCGAGCTTGGCGCCGAATCGGCGGTTGAACGCGCCGCTGGCGAGCTGATCCACCAGGTCGCGTCGCATGGTGCCCACAGTCGTGGTCGGCTCGCGCTTGGGCCAGATGCGCATGAGCTGCAGTTCAAAGCTCGTCTGCTCCTTGTCGCTGGCCACCACGCCGCTGGTGCCGCTGGTGGGCTTCACGCCCGGGTCCACGTCCGCGGGGCGGGGCTTGTTCTCGCCGCTGGAGAACGCGCGGGTGATCTGCTCCACCATCGCCTTGGGCTCGGTGTCGGCGACCACCATCACCGTCATGTTGCTCGGCACGTAGTACTTGCTGTAGTAATCCAGAAAGTCCTCGCGCATCACGCTCTTGATCGTCTGCTCGGTGCCGATGGGCAGGCGGCTGCCGATCAGCGATCCCGGTGCGAGCCGCTCAAGGACGTAGTCCTGCATGCGCTGCTGGCCGCCGGCGCGGGTGCGCTTTTCTTCGATGATGATGCCGCGCTCCTCCTCGATCTCCTTGGGATCGAGTGCCAAGCGCATCGCCACGTCGGAAAAGAACCGCATGCCCTTCTCCACGGTGTCGGGCTTGACATCGGGGAAGAACAGGATGTACGCCGTCTGGTCAAAGCTGGTGAAGGCGTTCTGGTGCTGACCGAACGAGAGGCCCATGGCCTGGAAGAAGTCGATCACCGTGTTGGGCGGAAAGTTCTCGCTGCCGTTGAAGGCCATGTGCTCGAGATAGTGCGCGATGCCGCGCTGATTGTCCTTCTCGTTGAACGAGCCGGTCGAGACATGGATGTACATCGCCGCTCGGCCCGGCGGGTTGGAGTGCTGCATCACGATGTACTTCAGCCCGTTGGGAAGCTCGCCACGGACAAATCGAGGGTCCACCGGCAGCGGTGCATTGAGATCAGCGGTGGTCTTGACGCCCGCCGCCGCCTGCGGCGCGGCCTGCTTGTCATCGGCCTCGGCCATCCCCGCCGGCAGCCCGACCGCCATCCCGGCCACCAGAGTCACCAACGCGACCGACGACGCCATTTGACGCATGCTCATGAAGATCCGCTCCGTCACCACTCCGCCCGCTCCCTTCAGAGAGCTATTTCGCTTGGAGGACGATATACCGACGGCTCTGGCCTGGGTTCACAAACACCCCAAACGACTACGGACCACGGTCCCCGGTGTTTCCCGGGGGCCGTGGCCCGTGGTGTGCTTGGACTTGGATCGGTGAGCGGTGGCCGATTCAGCAGCCCGCGAACCAGCTATTCAGGAAGTAGAACACGTCCGCCGGCGCAAGTCCGGCGAGGCCGTCCACATCCGCGGTGGGGCTGCCGGCAAACCACGCATTCAAGAACGAGAAGATGTCGTTGGTGTCGATCCCGTTGATGCCGTCGAAGTCCGCGATGCACGATGTCGGGGTCGCGGCGAGGGCGGCTTGTGCGTTCACCAAGCCCCATCCGAAATCCGTGTCATACCCGACGAGTCCCAGGTCGCGGGAGCTCGTTTGCATGATCCCTTCGACCTGTGCCGCGGTCAGCGTCGAGTTCTTGGAGAGGATCAACGCCGCCACACCCGCGGCATAGGGCGACGCGAACGACGTGCCGCTGACGGTGGCATAGTCGCCGGCAACATACCCGTCTGCACCCGCGATGTCTGTCGAGATCACGCTCGCACCGGGCGCGGAGAAGTCGGTGCCCACGCCATACTGGCTAAACCCGGCTCGCGCGCCCGAACTGGCCAGCGCGGCGATCCCGTTCACGAACGGCACACTCGCGGGATAGGCGATCGAAGAGGTCCCGTTGTTGCCGTTGGACGCAAAGTGGACGATGCCCGCGGCATAGGTCGTGGCATACGCCGACTCAATGGCGGCGGACGTGAAGCCGTAGTAGTTGGAGTTGTTCGTGACCCGCGCCCCGCTGCTCTGAGCAAAGTTCAGCGTCGAAACGGTGTACGACGCCGACGAGTTCCATGAGCCGTTGCACGAGAGATTCGAGACGAACGTGCGTGCCGACGCCGATCGCGTGTTCGGAGCAATCCCCACGCAGCCGATGCTGTTGTTGATCTTCGCCGAGACGCAACCCGCGACGGCGGTGCCGTGCTTGTCGCAGGTATTGCCCGGTGCGCCCAGGAGTGCTGGCGAGCCGGTGGTATCGATCCCGGTCGCGAGGTTCAGATCGGGATGGGTCAGGTCGGTACCGACGTCGATGATGACCGTGATGATCGCGCTTGAGCCCGTGGTGGTATCCCACGCCTGCGGCGCGTTCATGTCCCAGTTGTTGGCCTGGTTCATCGCCCACTGCTGGGGATACAGCGCATCGTTGGGCGTGAGCGCGCCCGTGCCGGAAAAAGCCCAATCCGGCTCGGCAAACCGCACCCCGGGCATCTTGGCCAGTGCATTGGCCTGTGCGAGCAGATCCAACCCATTCCGTGTCGAGGCCGTGATCGCCTCGATGCCGGCCATCAGCGTCGTGACCCGCTCCGCAGCCACGCCAAGATCAACATTGGCATCGCGCCCGACGAGCATCTGCGCACCGATCCACAGCGGCCCGCCGCGATAGTCGACGAATACCGGTGAGACAAACTCGACTCCCGGCTGATCCGCCAGTGCCGCCGACGCGGCTTCAATGCTCATCGTCTTCGGCACGCTGGCAAACCACCATCCATCGAGCCCCGTCGGTTCCACGCCTCCCGCCCCGATCGCGATGAGCGCCGTCTCGACCACCTTTGCGTCGGCCGCTCGGACCGCGAGCCGGTGAGCGGCATCGACCAGCAGCGGCTCGGCCTTGCCCGCGAATATGCGCACGTGCTGGCTCGTGGCGGGCGACGCCACGGCGGCCCCAAGGTCTGCCGCGAGCACGCTGGGAACCGAGCCCAGAAGCATGACCGGGACAATCAGAGCAATACTCGGAATCGCGCGCATCTTCACCAACTCCACTCTTCCCACCCCACCACAGGTACGTACCAAACCCTCGGCAAACACTCAGTTTCGCCGAAACATCCATGACCCCTCAAGATACCACAGAGCGAACCCCGATCACGCCCAAACTGAAAAACCGCTCAATCTTTACTCGGCGTCTTCCCGCCGATCGTGAGCGACACCCGCTTGGTCTGCTTTTTGGCCTTGGACCGACGACTGAGAAACGGAATCGGCAGCACGCCCTTGAGCAGCCAGCCGACCGCCAGCAGAAAAATCCCCGTCGCGACCCAGAACTGCCAGTCGTGAATGGGGAATGCCATGGCCAGAAGGCAACAAGGCATCGAGGCACCCAGGCACCAAGGGGAAGACAGCGGGCGAAGCTGCTCGATCTCGGCATCAAACCTTGATGCCTCGATGCCTTGATGCCTGTCTGCCTTCTTCATCATCATCGCATCACCTGATACACGATCAGGGCTGCAATGTACGCCATGCCGCTCATCCATGCGAGTTGCAGCAGGGCCCACTTCACGCCGCCCGCTTCCTTGGCGGTGACGGCGAGCGTCGGCAGACATTGCATCGCGAGCACGAAGAACACAAGCAACGCCCAGCTCACCGCGGGCGTGAAGACGGGCGTCGCGCCATCGGAACGCTTGGCGTCCTGAATCTGCTGCATGAGCCGCTGCTCGCCCTGCTCGTCACCACCCTCCTCCTGCCCCGCGATCACGACGTTCATCGTGGAGACGAAGACCTCGCGAGCGGCGAAGCTGGCCATCACGCCGATGGTGAGTTGCCAGTCGAAGCCGAGGGGTTGGAAGACGGGTTGCACGGTCTGGCCGATGCGCCCAAGGAACGAGTTCGCGGCGGCATGCCGGGCCTCGATCCGCGCCGCCGCGGAGTCGAGTTCCTCGGCCTCTGCCGCAACCGCTTCGGGCACTGCATCCTGCTTGTACGGCTCGCGCAGCACCGTGGCCTGTTCGCGCATCGCCGACGCTTCGGCAGGCGGCTGCACGTGCGGATACGCCCCCATCCACCACAGCACGATGCAGATCATCAAGATCACCGTGCCGGCGTTCTTCAAGAACACCCACCCACGATCGATCGTCCCCAGCACGGCGGATCGCACGCTGGGCCACTTGTAACTCGGCAGCTCCATCACCATCGCACGGCTCTTGCCCCGCAGAATCGTCCGCCGAGCGATCAGCGCGCTGAACACGCCCGCCAAAATCCCAAGCGCGTAGCACCCGACAAACGCCAGGGCCGCCATCATCGGGCGGTCTTTGAAGAGCAGCGTCGTCAGCAGGATGTACACCGGCAAGCGTGCCGAGCAGGTCATGAACGGCGCGACCAGGATCGTCGCCAGCCGTTCTTTCGGATCCGGAATCGCCCGCGTCGCCATGATCCCCGGCAGCGCGCACGCGTGCGACGACAGCAGCGGCACAAACGCATGCCCGGGCAGCCCAAAGGGCCTGAGCAACCGATCCATCACAAACGCGCCGCGAGCGAGATAGCCCGTGTCTTCCAGCAGAGCGATCAGAAAGAACAGCAAGCAGATCTGCGGCAGAAACACCACCGTGCTCCCGACGCCCGCGATCACCCCGTCGGTCAACAGGTCTCGCAAGATGCCGTCCGGCATCACGTCTTTGACAACACCAACCGCGCCAGAACCGATGACATGCTGCAACCACTGCGGCTGCCAACCCGCTACCCAATCCCCGTTCCCGCTGAAAATTGCCCCGATCCAGTCCATCGGATATTTGGCCAAAATGAACAGCACATAGAACAGCCCCGTCATCACCCCGGCAAAGATCACCGGCCCCAGCAAAGGGTGCATGATCAGCTTGTCGGCCCGGTCGCTCTTGGTCTCCTCCAGAATGTCCGGCACTTCGCCGACATGCTCCGGATGCAAGGCCCGGTCGGCCATCTCCTGGGCCCAGTGGCGCAGCCCCTGAACCTCGGCGGGGACAGCTTCCACCGGCGCGGGAATCCGCGCCCGGCGAATCGCCAGCCGCAGTTCATCCACGCCATCGCCCGCCCGGGCATTGGTCGGCACCACCTCGCACCCGAGCGCCTCGCTCAGCCGAGCGGGATCGAGCTTGATCCCCTTGCCCTCGGCGAGGTCGATCATGTTGACCGCGATCACCGTCGGCAGACGTCTTCGAACCACCTCGCCCACCAGCATCATGTTCCGGGCCAGATTCGCGGCGTCCACCACGACTACCGCACAATCGGGCGCGCCCAGCGGCTCGCCTCGCGGGGCGGCCGTCCCTGCGAGCACCTCTCGGCAGACCCGCGCCTCGATCTGATCGAGTTCCAGCGCGTAAATCCCCGGCAGGTCAATCAGGTCGGCATCACGCCCGCCCTCAACCCCGGCGCGAACGAACGCGACCCGGGCTTCCAGAGTCGTGCCCGGAAAGTTGCTGGTTTTGTGCCGCAACCCGCTCATGCGGTTGAACAGCGTGGTTTTGCCGGTATTCGGATTGCCGAGCAGCGCGATCCGCCGTGGCACCCCACTGGCTTCCAAGCCCACATCCTTGACGCCCGAGTCTGGCCCGCTCATCGGCTGTCCCTCACGCCTGGGCCTGCACGGCGACCATGATCCGATCCGCCAAACGACGCGCCACCCCGATCCGGCACAGCCCCCCACACTTGCAATGCGGCGTCACACCCCCCACCGCCACCACGCACGGCTCGCCCACGCGAAAAACCCGGACCCGCGAACCAATCCCCAGCCCCATCGCCCGCAAAAGCGCGGCGTCGTCAACATCCAGCCCTTCAGTCCCGCGAATCACGCCCCGCGTGCCCGCGCCCAGCGCGCTCAGCGGCTGGAGAGCTTCCTGCTGCGGAATCGGCGGAGTTGACAGGAGCGTCGTCATGGTCGCACTCGCAGTGTTCGCACTTTCCGCAGCCCTTGGTGGGCTTCTGGGCCAGCGGGAGGATGGGCAAGCTCGGCAGCCGCACGGGGGTGGCAGAGTTCGAGCTTGCCAACGTGCCCTGACCCAGAACCGTAGCGTCGTTGAGACTCATTCGCAACTCCATGATGGCATTTTGATATCCGGATAGATCAGTCTTGAATATACCATGGAGTCGGTCATTCCGCCTGTTCGGCGTGATATCCCACCACGGTTCTGTCCAGAACGCGGCTTGACCACCGGCGTGGGATGCCCATGTCTACTCGATAAACGCGGCGTGCAAGGCCTTGACGGCTTCGGACCCCTGCGTCGCCGAGGTGACGAAGCTGATCGAGAGCTCGCTGGAGCCCTGGGCGATGGCGATGACGTTGACGCCCTTTTGGGCGATGGCGGAGAAGACCTTGGCCGCGATGCCGGGCGTGCCGTGCATGCCGCTGCCGACGGCGGCGACGACGGCCACCGAGTCAATGAGTGAGACGCCCTTGGCGACGCCAGCACGCATCAGCGTGCGTTCGAGCACGGCTTTGGCACGCTCGGCGTGGTCGAGCGCGATGACCAGCGAGATTCCCGCCTCGCTCACGCTCTGGCTGATCATCATGATGTTCACGTTCGCATCGGCGAGCGCGCGGAAGACCTGGGCGGCGGTGCCGGGGCGACCGATCATCGCCGCACCGCTCACGGTGAGCAATGCAGCGTTCTTGTGCAGCAGGACGCACTTCACCGGCGCGCCGCTCTCGGACGTCGGCGGCTCGGGGATGATGCGTGTGCCGGGCGATTGCGGGTTGAAGGTGTTGCGAAAGCGCACCGGGATCTTGTGCTCGGCGGCGGGCTCGAGCGCGAGCGGGTGCATGCTCTTGGCACCGAACTGGCCCATCTCGATGGCCTCGGCGAAGGTGACGCTTGTGAGCAACTTGGCCTGCGGAACGATCCGCGGATCGGTGGTCATCAGGCCGTCAACGTCGGACCAGACCCAGACTTCTTCCGCACCAAGCGCGGCACCGAGGATGCACGCGGTGTAATCGCTGCCGCCGCGGCCAAGGGTGGTGGTCACGCCGTGCTGCGTGGCGGCGATGAACCCGCTGACGACAACCGCACCGCCCTTCTCGACGATCGGCAGCAGGTTGGCCTTGAGCTGGAACAAGCTGAGGTCCATCAGCGGCTCGGCCTTGCCAAAGTGATCGTTGGTGACGATGCCGGCTTCCTGACCTGTGAACCCGCGCACGCCGAGGGCGGCGGCCATGAGCACGGTGGAGAGCTTTTCGCCGAAGGCGACCACGCCGTCTTTGCTGCGGGGCGTCAGCTCGCCCACGGCGTTGATGCCATCGACAAGGTGTTCGAGCTTGTCGAGCGCGGTCTTAATCGCCTCGGGTGCCGTGCCACCGATGCCCTTGGCGGCTTGTTCGTGCTTGGAACGCACCTGGGCGAGCAGGGCATAGGCGACGGCCCGATTGTCGCTGGCGGCGGCCTCGCCGAGTTCGAGCAGGAGTTCGGTCACCTGATCCATCGCGCTCACGACGCAGACCACGCCCTTGCCTGGCGCGCTCGAGGACGCGATGCCCGCGGAGCGTTTGATGGTCTCGGCGTCCCTCATGGAGGTGCCGCCGAACTTCATGACGATGACTGGGGTGGAGGAGGGCATGGGTGCTGTTTCGAGTTAGACGTGGGCACCAGAGGCGTGCCAGATGTCGGTGAGGTCGCGAAGAATGGCGGTGGCCGTCTCTGGCCCGCCCGCGCCGCGGCCAACGAGCGTGACGGGGCCGGCATTCTCAAGCTCAAACTGCACGGCATTCAGCGCGGCGGGGACATCCATCGGGCCGTGGCGATCGACGCGCTGGGGGCTGACGCTGAGCAACCGCGACTCGGCGTCGATCTCGCCGATGAGCTTTATTGCGCTCCCGGCGGCGTTGGCCTGCTCGATCACACTTGGCTCGATGTTGCGGATGCCCGCGATCTGGACATCCTTGACGGTCGCGTTCATGCGGAGCACGGCGTTGGCGATGATGACCACTTTGGTCGCGGTGTCGATGCCGTCGACATCGGTGCTCGGATCGGTCTCGGCGTATCCAAGTCTGGTCGCCTCGGCCAGAGCTGAGGAATAGGTATCGCCCTGCTCGGTCATGCGCCAGAGGATGTAGTTGGTCGTGCCGTTCATGATGCCGCGTACTTTCAGGATGCGGTCGCCCGCGCTCAGCGTGCGCGCGGTGGCGAGAGATCGGAAGAGCACACGTCTGACAGTCACCATCAACCATCATAAT
>JAIEOW010000021.1 GCA_019750095.1 Phycisphaerales bacterium | reverse complement strand
CCGCTCTTGGCGAGGGTCTTGGCGAGGTCGAGCGTGGTCTTCGTGGTCGCGTTCATGTTCGTGGTCTCCGTCGCGGGGATTCGCCCCGCGTTGTGACACATGAAGCCATGACATTCGGGAACAGGCAAGGCAAACCGGAACGATTTCGCCGTCAATCCGCGACATGTGGGCAAGTTCGGCCCCATGTGGGCAAACGGGCGGATTCGGCCGGAAATCGCCCATCTCCGCGCGAAACAAACTCTGTTTACCCGCGCGGCTGTTCCCGTAGGCCTTTCGAGACCGGTCCCCCCCCGACGGAGTACCTACGCGGCCGTGGGGCGTCTACGTCTACAGAATCCCCGCCCACGGCGGTGTCGTCGCGGATTCTGTATGCGTAGACGTGTAGACGCCCTCGTCCCGCCACGTTGGCCCGACGTGCCGCCGGTTGGCGACGCCCGGGGATCGGGGCCAGCGCCGGGCCGGGACGGTGGGCGAACGTCGCGGGACGGGCGCGGGGGCGGGATTCCCGATCATGCGCGGGCTTGTGCAAGCCCGTGTGCAAGCGAACCCGGGGCGCGTCGACAGTGGCCAGATTCACGGGGCTTTCGATCGGCAGCCCGGGCGTTCCCAAGCTGAATGTCGTCGGTTCGATCCCGATCGCCCGCTTTCAGATCAGCAGTTGGCAAAGTTCCCGGTTCGTTGTCGCTCAGAGTACAGGCCGATACCTGGTTCTGCTTACGGAGTCTCCGACGGGGATCGCCCCGTTCGTGGGTGAGCCTGCTTTTGCGACTCAGGCGATCGAGCTCAGCATTTAGGGTACATGGCCCGGGGTTTGGCCGTCGTAGACGAAGACTCGCTTGTCATAGCCGCCGGTGGCGAGAAAGCGACCGTCTGGGCTCCACGCGACGGACATGACGGTGCCGGTGTGGTCGCGGAGCTGGAGGAGTTCGTCGCCGCTGGGAAGCTCGTAGATGTGGGTGATGCGGTCTTGCGAGCCCACGGCCATGCGGGATTGGTCGGGGCTGATGGCAATGGACCAGACATAGCCGCCGACGCTTTCGATAATGGTCATGGGCTTGCGAGTGCGCATGTCCAGGACGGTGACGCCCTCGCGAGCGTGGGCGTAGGCGAGGAGTGTGCCGTCGTTGCTCCAGCAAAGTCCGACAGAACGGTCGCCCTTGTCGGCGATCTCTTCCTTGAATGCGCCGGTCGCGGCATCCCAGAGACGCAGCACGCCGCCGTCGGTGAATGTCGCGAGGGTTGTGCTGTCGGGTGAGAACACGATGCGTTGCAGGTTGACTGGATCGGGCAAAGTGCGGCCAAGTTCCACACCATCCGAGACGCGATGAATCGAAACCGTCCACCCCTCGCGGATAACGCCCACCAGGGATCCGTCGGGGCTCACTGTAAACGGATAGACCGGCTCGTCATCGAGCGTCCAGCGCCGGGACTTGTCGCTCAGCGACTCGAGCACGATCGATTGAGGCCCGAGCTTGCGAATCACACACTCCGTGCGCGGCACCACGTTCAACCAGTCGCTCGGCAGGACGGTAGTCGAAGGCTCTTCGCCCCACTCTCTGAGGTCAAAGCTGACGACGGTTCCTTGCCCGACGGCACGGAGTGTGCGGCTCTCGGGCGAGAAGTCGAGCTGACCGAAGAACACAGTTCGGTCGCTCGTGCGTGCCGAGCTCCGTGGGCCGTTCGCATCGAGGTTCCATGTGCGAACACGGTTGGCAACGTCGACGGAAATGACGATGGGTTGGCGTTCTGAGGCTCCTGCGATAAAGCGGGCGTGCAATGTCGGCGCTTCGTGTCCGAGCAGCGTGGTGATCTGCTCGCCGGTACTCGCATTCCAGACTCGCACGGTGCGGTCGATCGACGTTGTGACGATCCGAGTACCCGACTCATCGAACGAAAGCCAGTGCATTCGCTGCGCGTGCCCTCGGAGCGTCGCTTGAACGGTCCACGACTCGACATCGATCACCTGCGCAACGAGGCCGCACACGACGGCCAGGAGCTTCCCGTCTGGCGAGTAGGCGAGATTCCCCGGCTCCACGCTTGTGATCCGGGCTGTCGCCACCGAGCGCCGCGGAGTCCACGTTGTAGTCTCGACGCTCTCGACGGTTCTGACATCGGACCAGGCCAGCTCTTTGCCGTCGGGGCTGAAGGTGGGGTGATAGACCCATGCTTCAGAGGGCTTTGTGAAGACCGTCTTGCCCGAGCGCACGTCGTACACCACCACGCCGGCGAAGTCGCTCAGCCCGACTGCCAAGAGCGATCCATCGGGGCTGAACTCAGCGCCGAGCGGAAACACGGGTGCCGACTGCTTCCAGCGTCGGATCTCCGCACCCGTCCTGGCGTCGAGGAGCACAACCGCTTGTCCTTTCGACAGCGCGATCAGGCTCTCATCATGGTTCCACACAACCGTCCCCGAGGGCATGCCCTCTTCAATACGTGCGAGAACCTGCCGCGAGGTGGTATCGACAATGTCGGCGTGAAGATCCGGCTCTCGCGTGCTGCAGCAATAGGCATATCTGCCCGTATGCGAAAGGAACGCCCCGTCGCCTTTGTCAGTGATCTGCCACATGCTGACGCTCGTGTCGGCGAGGGCGTGCAGGTATCGCCACTCCCAGCCGCGCCTCGCCTCGGGCACGGCCTTGAGGCGCCGCATCGCCGCGCCGCCATCACCCAGTCGCAGCGATGAATCGGCCGCGGTGAGGTTGGCCAGCATTGCGATGCGATCGGCCTCGCGACGCGCGGCGTTCTCTCGTGCCAGACCGAGGCTGATGCCGAAGATGCCAGCGATGAGCCCCAGCGTGGCCGCCACGATGAGCCCAGCCGTTCCCGGTCGACGCCGGGCGAACATGGCGATTTTGTACGGTACTGATGGCGTATGCGCGAGCACTGGCTCGCAAGCGATGATGCGGCGCAAGTCATCGGCGAGTTCTGCCGCTGACTGGTAGCGCTCTCTGGGGTCCTTCCGCAGGGCCTTGAGAAGCACGAGCACCGCGTCGGCGGGAACTGCCTCAGCGAACGCTCGGGGGTCCTTAGGAGGTTCGCCGCACACGGCGCGTGCGGCAGACGCGTACGAACTCTCATCAAGCTCGTAGGGCAGCGTGCCCGTGAGCGCTTCGTAGAGCACCACACCCAGCGCGTACACATCACTCCGCGTATCGACCCCTCGCCCGCGACCATCGCACTGCTCCGGGCTCATGTAGCGGAGCGTGCCAAGGAAGCTTCCCTGTGCGGTGAGCGACAGATCGCGCTGCACGCTGCTGCCGATGGCCTTGGCGATGCCAAAGTCGATCACCTTCGCTTGGCCTCGCGCGTTCACAAGAATGTTGGCCGGCTTGAGGTCCCGATGGATCACACCCTGCTGATGCCCGTGATGCACCGCGTCGCAGACATCGGCAAACAGGCCGAGGATCGCCATCGGACCCAAGCCCGCGTCGCGGCAATGGTCCACGATCGTTCTCGCACCATCCACCAACTCCATCGCGATCCACGGCACCGAGTGCAGGTCGTTGAAAAGACCTGCCGCAAGCGACTTATCCGGCCCACTCAGGCTCAACTCCCGCGTTCCCGCTGCGATCACTTGAGCAATCCCAGGATGCCGCAGCCGCGCAAGGGTTGTCGACTCCTCGATAAACCGCCGGCGCGAGTCGCGGGACGCGGTCCAGGACTGCAGCAGTTTGACCGCCACAGGCCGCTTGAGCGAGATCTGCTCGGCCCGATACACCGCGCCGATCGCCCCACGCCCGATCAACGCGTCCAGTCGAAAGTCGCCGATCGTCGTGCCACGGAGATTCGTGGTCGGTGCGGAGTCTGTGTCGAGAGAGGCATGCTCGTTCGCTTGCGACATCGCTGGACCTGGATCAGGTAGCGCCGAATCGACCAGCCAGGTGGCGGGGTCGGCTTCCAGCGATGCCGAGTGATGTTCCAACGCACGGAGCAGCGAGCGGACCTCCTGCTCCAGCGCGGCATCCCCCGCGCACTGCTGATGCACGAACTCGGCGCGTTGGTCCTCGGGCCGCTCTGCGGCTTCATCGAATATCCGACGGAGCAGTGCTGACCGAGCGGTGTCCATAGATCAAGATCGCGTGAAGAGGACATTGTAGAGAAGCGACGTTCTGCAACTCGACCGGGCGGCGTGGGCGCGAGACTCGATCAAATTGCCCAGAATCGCGCCGAACGGACCTCCCAAAGCAGCCAATGGCCGTACCGATGCCGTCCCGATGGCTGTGGTCAACGGGCATCTGGCTCGTCCCGCAGAATTCGAAAGAACTTTGGAGAGCGACTGCCCGGTCACGGTCGGCTTTGTCGCCTGCAGGGTGTTCCAAGGAGCAGAGAGGACACCCCCGGTACGGAGACGTCACAACCCATGCGTTTGGGTCCATGGCGTCCCGTGGAGATGTCTCATGGCTCTGCTGAGTTCTTTAGCTTGGCGTTTCGCGAAAGACACTTCGCCATCCTCTCGCGTTCTCGCGGCGGCCGCGACGGTTGCACTGCTCGCCGGGGCGGCGACCGCCCAACCCGCCATCACGAACATCGGCGTGCTGCCGGGCGGCGACCTCTCAAGCGGTGTCGGAGTCAGCGGCGACGGAACGACCGTCGTCGGCTTGGACTTTCCGACCGTTGGGAGTATTCGCGCGTATCGGTGGTCGCGGAGCACCGGTACGCAACAACTCGTCGGACTCGGCGGCGACACGCTTGCCATCGCCGTGAGCAGCAACGGGTCCTTCGTCGTTGGCACCAGCACACCGACCAACATCCAGAGCAATCGCGCCGTGCGTTGGACATCCCCCACCACCGTGCAGTCACTCGGCACCGTGGGCACCGACAACTACTCCGAAGCACGGGGCGTCAACTCCGACGGCTCGGTCATCGTTGGCACGAGCTCCACCGTTGGCACTCCCAACAGTTCCCGCGCTTTTCGCTGGACCAGCGACGGCCGAGGGGCAGGCACCATGAGCAGCCTTGGCGTGCTTCCTTCGGGAACGATCTCCATCGCCAACGGTGTGAGTGGCGACGGGAATGTCGTCGCTGGCTGGGGCTATGTAAACAACGTCGAGCGAGCCTTCCGATGGACGCAGGCCACAGGCATGCACGACCTGGGTGTGGTTGCTGGCTTCGATTCCGCGAACGCTCAGGGAGTGAGCGCCAACGGCTCGACGATCGTCGGCTATAGCGGCGATCTCTACGGGAGCATCGGCAGCCGCGGCTTCCGCTGGACGCTCGGTGGTGGCATGCAAAGTCTCGGCGTCCTGACCGGTGGCGAGTTCTCAGCCGCATTCGCCGCGAACGCCGACGGCACCATGATTGTCGGCACCAGCACGTCCACCGTTGGCGACCGCGCCACACTCTGGACGCCAACGCTGGGCTTGGTGGATCTCAACAACTACCTGCCCTCGCTCGGTGCAGATCTGAGCGGCTGGTCGCTGAGTACCGCTTACGGGATCTCGCTTGACGGCTCGGTCATTACCGGCGTGGGTCAGTTCAACGGCCAGACGCGGGCATTCGTCGTGACCGATGTCCCCGCCCCCGGTGCGTCGGTCGTGCTCGCGATGGGCGGCCGCTCGCAACACGCCGCCGCCGGGCGGCTCTCGGCGGCTGATCGATCGCCGACCAGTTGCCCGAGATCTTCCCGCTCATCACGTTCTTTCTGAACATGTACCTCAAGCAGTCGTTCGCTCACACTTACTGGAGTTCGTTCATGGCCCTCCGCACTTATGTCTCGTCTGCGTCGCTTCTCGCCCTCACCCTCTTCGCTGGCACAGCTCTCACTTCTGCCGACGCACAGGCTCAACCGTTCACATATACCCATTACCCCTCCAACGCCACCATCAACGCACCGGTGACCACCGACTTCGCGATCATCGGCTTCTCAGGCGGGCAGTACAACCCGGACACGTTTGCACGCGAGTTCACCGGACCATCGTCCCCCACAGTGTCGATCGCTGCTGGTGCTGATGTCCTCAGCGCTGAGGTCTTTAACAGCAGCACCGTTAACATGACCGGCGGCACGGCAAGCGTGGGTGCGTACGACAACTCCACGGTCAACATCGCCGGCGGCAGCGTTCCATTCGCGCTCGGAGTCGAATCCTCGGTGATCAACGTGTACGGGGGTATGCTCGACTACCTCGGAGGCCAGTGCCAGCGCGTCAACGTAGCCGGTGGCACGATCAGCACTCTGGAAGCAAACGTTCAGACGGCCGCATCAGGAACCCCCATCGGCGTCTGCACTGTTGACGTGACCGGTGGCACCATCACCACCGAGATGAACGCGTTCAACGGCGGCATCCTCAACCTGCGCGGCGGTCAGTACCTCGTCCCGTTCGCCTACGCCATCGACGGTTCGACCATTCAGGTGTTCGGATCGAATCTCGTCTCGCAACTGATCGACTCCAACTTCTCCACCGGCAGCAGTTCCCGGTACAGCGTCTACGCGATCACGGGTCAGCTTTCCGATGGAACCTCACTCTCCAATCTTGAACTCAGAATCAAGAACGACGGGGCTTCATCCTTCACCCTCAACAACGTCCCCACCCCCGGCGCGGCGGGCGTGCTGACGATGGGCGGCCTGCTTGCCGCACGTCGCCGCCGCATACCACGCGGCTGCTGATCAGTCGCCATTTACTCCCTCGCGTTCGTCCTGCGCACCAGGTTGTCTCTCAATCTTTTTTTCATGTCCCCGCACCCTCTCGCTCACCCCATATCGGAGTTCGTTCATGTCTCTCCTCAAATCGCACTTCAGTGCGTCCTGTTCCCTCATGGTGCTCACCTTTATCGCAGGCAAGGCCCTCGCGCAGGTCACGCTCCTGCCCGCCATCGATCCATCTGGTGGCACCTTTGTTTACGGCATCAATGACGCCGGCCAGGTGGTGGGTGATACCACCCCATCCGGTTCCTCGAACCGCTCAGCGGCCCTTTGGACTGGCGGCGCGCTGAGCGTCCTTCCATCTCCAGCCGGTGCTCCCCCGGGAGGATTGCAAGGCAACGCCGCCTTTGGCATCAACAACAACGGTGTCGCTGTCGGACTCACGGCCTGGCCGACCGCCTCCTCCAACTTTGCGGCCCGTGCCGTGCGGTGGGAGAACGGCGTCGCCACTGACCTTGGTGCCTTCCCAGGAGCCACCGTGACCGCGGCCCGATCGATCAACGCAGCAGGCGAGATCTCCGGAACGGCATCCGGTGGGTTTGGGGATCCCTCCACCGCCCTTCGCTGGACCAACTCCGGAACACGGCTCGTCCTTGACCGGCTCCCGACCCATACCGACAGCGTCGCCTGGAAGATCAACTCCTCAGGCCGCATCGTTGGCTCAAGCGGGATCGTTGATGGCGACTTTCAGCCCGTCCGCTCCGCCGTCTATTGGGATGGCACCAGCGCGACGGAACTGACCACCCCCGCCGGATACAACCAGGGGGATGCCCGCGGCATCAACGATGCCGGGACCATCGTCGGCTCATCAGCTTTCTTTGATGACAACGCATTTGAGTACACCGCCTATCGCGCGACCGCATGGACCGCCGATGCCCCGCAACTGCTGCCGCTGCTTGACGGCTTTGTGGCCAGCGACGCCCTCAGCGTGAACGCAAACGGATTCATCATCGGTGCGGTCTACACCGATCTATTCAACGCGCCCTTCGGCATCGACGGCGTGCCAGTCCTCTGGACCAGCAACAGTGTCATCGATCTCCGTTCGGTCCTCGCGCCGTCATTCCCAGTCGGCTCGCAGTTCACCGTCACGGACATCAACGCCGCCAACGAGATCTGCGGGTATGCGACAGGCCCCGGCGGCGCACGAGGTTTCATCCTCACCGTGCCTGCGCCTGGCGCGGCGGGCTTGATGGCGATGGCCGGGCTGCTTGCGGCGCGTCGTCGCCGCACATCGTGCTGCGGCTGAGCGAGCACCACCCGTTCCTTCGCTGCCAGGTTGTCTTTCAGGCCGTTCTCTCTTTCCACTGCACCCTTGCCTCGCCCCATACCGGAGTCCGTTCATGTCCCTCCGCTCGCCTCGCCCGCCCGCGTCCGCTTCCGCCCTCGCCCTCACGCTGCTCATGGCAACGACCCTTACCGCCGCCACCGCACTCGCCCAGCCCACGCGCACGTTTCTGCCAGGCATTCGTGCCCTCGGCATGAGCGCCGATGGCAGCGCCGTCACGGGGATCTTCGGAAGCGCCCTGGCAGTCCGTTGGACGCGCTCCGGCGGCCAAGCCGTCTTTGGCAGCAACTTTTCTGAAGGCACCAGCATCAGCGCCGACGGCAACGTCGTCGCTGGTCGCGGCTTCAACTCCGATGGCACCTACGCCTTCCGCTGGACCAGCGCCAGCGGCCTCACCACCATCGGAACGCTTCCGGGCGCTTCAGGCGCTGAGGCCTACGGCATCAACGGCGACGGCTCGGTTCTCGTCGGCGCCTCTTACACACCAGACTTCATCGATACAGCATTCCGCTGGACCGCCGCCGGCGGCATGCAGAGTCTGGGCACGCTCCCAGGCGATACCCGCTCGCAGGCCCGCGGCACAAGCGCCGACGGCAACACCGTCGTCGGCAACGGCTCCGCCATCCCCTTCCGCTGGACCCAGAGCAGCGGCATGGTCGGCCTGCCAGCGGTGCCCGGTGATATGGGGGCATACTCGGCTTACAACAGCCCAGTCAGCGCCGACGGACAGTTCGTCGCCGGCACGGGGGACTCGAGCCCCATCCGTTGGGACGCCGCTGGCACGCCGCAGGCCCTCGGCTTGCCGGTCGGATTCATCCTCGCTGAAGCAAACGCGATCAGCGGCGACGGTTTCACAGTGTTAGGAACCGCCTTCGACGGCACACTGGCGAGCGCGTACTACTGGACCGCAGCCACCGGCCCAGTGGCCCTCAGTTCCTACCTCACTTCGCTCGGCGTCAACCTCACGGGGATCACGCTCACCGATGCACAGAACTGCTCGTTCGACGGCAGCACCATCGTCGCCTTCGGAACTGTCAACGGCCAGGAAGGCAGCATCGTCTTCACCGGCGTCCCCACCCCCGGCGCGGCATCGATGCTCGCGATCGGTGGGCTGTTTGCCGCACGTCGCCGCCGCGCCGCACGCGGCTGCTGAACAAGCAACGGCTGATCGCTCGCGTTGCTCCCTTTCACCTTGTCCTCGCTGTGTATGTCCTCGTCCTCCGCACCCTCGCCATCAGCTCATACTGGAGTTCGCCCATGTCGCCTCGTCCATCTGTTTCGATCGCGCATTTCTTCGCCTTCGTCACCCTCACAGCACTCAGCATCTCGACCGCATCGGCGCAGATCATCATCCCGACCGTTCCCGTCGGCAATCCCGGCAACTCTGGCGACACGCGCGTCAGCAGTGACGGCACTTCGGGCTACGGCTCCGTCGCATACACCTACAACATCGGCAGCACCGAAGTCACCAACGCGCAGTACGCCGCGTTTCTCAACGCCGTTGCCGCCGACGACTCCAACGGGCTTTACAACGCCGGCATGGCGGGCGTCTTCGGCGGCATCACGCGCTCGGGCTCGGCGGGTGCTTACTCCTACGCCACCATCAGCGGTCGGGCCGACAACCCGGTCAACTCCGTCAGTTTCTGGAGTTCGACGCGCTTTGCCAACTGGCTGCACAACGGCCAGCCCACCGGGCCGCAGAACAGCAATACCACCGAAGACGGCGCGTACACGCTGACCCCAAGCGGCATCACCAACAACACCGTCGCCCGCAACTCAGGCTGGCAGTGGGCGGTCACCAGCGAAGACGAGTGGTACAAAGCGGCGTATTACCAGCCCGTAAGCCAAGGCGGCCCGGCAGGCAACTACTGGCTCTATCCCAACTCCAGCAACAGCATCACCAGCGCGGAGGCGAACTACAACGCTGCGGTGGGCAACACCGTCCCCGTCGGTTCATACGCCGCCAACTTCTACGGCGTCTTCGACATGGGCGGCAACGTCTACGAGTGGAACGAGGGGGTCATCGATATCGGGGGCCGTGGTCAGCGCGGCGGGTACTGGAACACCGGCGATGCACTAATGCTGTCCACCAACCGCACTAATGCCGCTCTGCCCGATGACGCAGCGCCGCTCGCAGGCTTCCGCGTCGTCGCGATCCCCGCACCGTCGTCGGCTGGGTTGCTGTGCATTGGCGCGCTCGCGATGACTCGTCGCCGTCGCTGAGTGCCGCGTTCCGCTCCCATGTCCTGCATCAACCCGCTCACCAGTTGATTCGTCAGTTGCTCCTTCTTCTCTCAGAGGTCTCCATGTTGCATCTTGCTCATCACCCCATCAGCACCACAACCCGCCCCTCTTACCGCGCTGCAACCATTGCCTGCGTCGGACTTGCCGCGCTCGGCATCCTCGCGGCCCCGGCCATCGCCCAGGACTACCTCATCACCATCTCCGGCCCATACCGCACATTCGCCAACGAGGGATTCTCGTTTGACGGCACCACCAACGGCACACTCGACCCGATCTACAACATCCAACGTCTCACTGGCGGCACGTTCTCCGCGACGTTTCGCTTCCAAGCTGTCACAAGTCCGGCCCCCGGCGACTTCGCCGGCTACGACTTCACCCCTCCTGCAGGGCTGACCTATGACCTTTTCGACTCCGCTGGCGCGCTCGTGCATCGTGGCACATCGCCATCCAACGCCGGTGCAACGGTAACCAACAACTTCAGCTTCAACGGCAACCCGCCCAGCGACTCCGTCAGCATGTTCAGCTTCGTGCGCAACGTCACCGGCCTGGTCACCCCTGCGCCGCTCTATGGGCCAGGCGAGGTTGGCGCGATCCAATCCAGTATCGGCTTCGGTGGCGTCGTCAGCCCCGGAAACGACTACCTCACCGACCTCTCCATTCCGCTCTCGGCGTCAACCTATTTGTCGTTCCCAAACCGCACCTTCCGCACCGCCGCGTACTTCGGCGATGGCGACTTCTTCGACTTCCTCGACCCCTATCAGTACATCGAAACCTCCGTCACCTACGGCATCACCAGCGTCAACGTGACGCAGGTACCGGCGCCCGGCGCTGCATCCGTCCTGGGACTTGGAGGGTTGCTCGCGGCAAGGCGGCGCCGCCGCTGATCGGGCGTAGGCCGGCGTCGCCCTCAAACACCCGTGACGGTCGAAGGGGAACCACCGTCCGGGTGCAACTCGCGCGCCAGCCATGCCTTCGCAAACGTCCAGTGTCTGCGCACCGTGCGCTCGTTGATGTTCATGACCTCGGCGATGGTCTTCTCTGGCAACCCCGCGAAGAACCGAAGCTCCACCACCTGTGCCGCTTCGGCGTGCTCCGTCGCCAAACGCACGAGCGCTTCGTCAAGCTCGACCGCGTCGAAAGGAGTCTCGATGTCCGGGTTTGCGACTGTCTCCAGCGCGTCTCCACCTTGCACACGCACTCCCCCACCACGTTTCTGTCGCTTTTTGCCCCGGGCATGATCCACGAGAATGCGACGCATGGCTTGAGCGGCCGCACCGAAGAATGCAGCCCGTTCCAGCTGAGGGCCCGACTGGACGCCGCCCTGAGTGCTCGAACCGAACACGCCAGTTGGCCCCGAGAGCTTGAGGTAAACCTCGTTGACAAGCGCCGTTGCGCTCAACGTGTGCTGACGACGTTCGCCATTCAACGCCGACTGCGCGATCTCCCGAAGCTCAGAGTAGAGCAGCGCAACCCAATGGGCATGCCCCGACGCACTCGACTGCCGAGTGCCGTCTTCAAAGTGGTGGAACTGATCATCTGAGCCAGCCATGTGCCCAGATCCTACGGGCGATCTAGCTCACGTTAGCCGTCTCGCAAGCGTGCAGACACTTGAATCACCTAGGGCCGGAATCGAAGCTCGGCGGGGAGCCTCGTCGCGACCGTTGTGTGCTTGTGGTTTTTGGCCGTTTCACCTGCGACTTCGTCCTCGAACGGATCGTCAACCTGATCAGGGTCTGAACCGAGACAACAGACACGCCGTGTGCCCGCTCTCGCAGAACACGGGCCTAAAAGCTGGTGGTCTCAGTTGACCAAGTTGATGTGACCACAACCAGCGCCCGCTCAGAAGTTCCATTGAAGCCCGATCGTGCCAATGACTTCGGTGTCGTCGCCATTATTGAACGCCTTGGTGTGGTCGCCGAGGTAAAGCACCGACACGCCCGCGTTGAGAGTCCATGCACCGAAGCGACCCGGCTCCCCGAGGGGGATCGACGCTTTCGCTGAACTGCGCGAAGCCGAACGTGTCGTCGCTCCCGCCCGCGTCCTGGTAGTAGTCGGACAGGCTGAGGCCCACCGACGCGGGGAATGTCAGCGTCACTGGCGTTTTGCCCACGTCGAGCGAAAAGCCGGGCGCGATGCCGAACTCCAGATAAGTGCCGTTGTCCAGGTCGGGTCCGTCAGAGCCATTGCTCCCCGTCTCGATGGCGAGCGTTGCGTATGGCTTGAGCGAGTAATCTTCTAACGAGTGGGCCTTCATCCACTCCGAATCGTCGAGCGCGAGTGTGAAGCCGAGTTCCTGCACGGACTGAAAGGCGTCACTCGGGCTGGTGAGGAACGTGTACGAGGTGGTCAGCGAGAGCTTGCCGTGCGTGAGCGTGAAGCCGGCATACAAGTCAGACTCATACCAAGCCTCCACGAGCGCGCCCGCCCCCCCACTCCGCGCACCTCCGTTGGGGCCAAGGCTGTTCCATGTGCCGATGAAGCCATCCATCTTGAAGTCAGCATCATCCACGAGACGCGTCGTCAGCCGTGCGGCTGGCTGCACGATCAGACCCTTGTCCTGCTGCCGGATGCCGCGGTAGAAGTAGGCGTTCGTGAAGTCGACGTTGAGTTGCACGCTGATCGCAGAACCAACCGCGGGTTGCGTCTGCTGTTCAACCGAGGGCTGTTCGCCGCTTGACGCCGACGCCGCCTGACTTGACGCCTCGCTTGCCGCGGGCAGTGTCGCAGGCGCCTGTGCGAGAGCAACCGAAGGCATCACTCCGCACACGAGCGCCGCGACGACGGTGCCGCGGCATGAACTGGCGCTGCTGTGCGCCGCATCCTTCGCACGACCAATAATCGCCGGGCGAAGCCGCCTCCGTGCTGCGTCGCGGAGGCCCTCGCGCCAGTCGTTCACGAAGATGCGGATCAGGTTGAGCTCGGCCAGAACGCCGGCGCTGACGAGCGTGGTCGAGAGGATGGTGGCGATCGTGTGGTTCATGGTGAAGCTCCGTGGGATCCGAGCGGCATGCGAGATGCACGCGACTGGATCAAGTCTCGGCCGCCACATGGGCTTCGTCGCTCAACGTTGCATCAAGACGGTTCACCATCGCGCAAGCCCGGCGTAAACGCCCTGTCGCGCTTCAGGCCTGAGATCACGTCTTTATGCCGCCTTTATGCGCAGGGCTCCCGCGCTTATGCCCTCCTGAGCGACACCGAGTCACACTGCGGTGATACTCGTATCGATTGGAACTCCACCATGAATGACCTCACCGCCGTCGGAGTCTTCTTCGCCTGCCTCATCGCCACGCTTGGGCTTGTTCGCGTCTGCGATTGGCTGCGGCCCCCCACGCCCCCCCAACCTCACGTGCCCGCACCTCGTGGCGAGCAGGCCACGGGCCACTCGGGTTCGAGTGCTATTTCGAAGGAGTCACGCTCATGACCGTGATCTATGCCATCGCCGCGGTCGTCGCCGTAGCACTGTTGCTGTACCTGCTCGCTGCGTTGCTCAAGCCGGAGTGGTTTCAATGATGCCGCACACGCTCACCCTTGCCGCGATGACGGGCAACGGCGTTCTCCAACTCGTGCTTTACCTCGTCGTTCTCGTCGCGCTCGTCAAGCCACTGGGCTGGTTCATGGCTCGTGTATTTGATGGGGCCCCCGGCACTGCTCCGCTCGGCTTCGGCACAGCGCTCGGCTGGCTCGAAAGGGTGATCTACCGACTGTGCGGCATACGCGTCAACGCCATCGGTTCCAACCCTGCAAATGTCGAGATGGGTTGGAAGCCCTACGCGGTCGGCATACTGCTGTTCAACGTCGTCGGCTTCCTGGCGGTCTACGCCCTTCAACGTCTCCAGCACCTCCTCCCCGCCAATCCCGCCGGACTTGGACCTGTTGAAGGCGGCTCGGCGTTCAACACCGCGATCTCGTTCGTCTCGAACACCAACTGGCAGGGCTATGGCGGCGAGGTCACGATGTCGTACCTCACGCAGATGCTCGGGCTTGGCGTGCAGAACTTCCTCAGCGCTGCCAAAGGCATCGCGGTGCTCGTCGCGCTGATTCGTGGCCTTTCGCGGAAGAGCGCGAGCACCATCGGCAACTGCTGGGTGGATCTGACGCGGGTGACGCTCTACGTACTGCTGCCGCTTTCGGCGATGTTGGCGATCGCATTGGTCAGCCAGGGCGTGGTGCAGACGTTCAACAAGCCGCAGCAGGTTGCGTTGACGGTGCCGCTGTCGTATAGCGAGCCGGTGAAGAACGACGCGGGTGAAGTATTGAAGAACGCGGACGGAACTGATCAGACGCGCGCCGTGGCGGTCACGACGCAGACGATTCCGCTCGGGCCGGCAGCGTCGCAGATCGCGATCAAGCAGCTCGGCACGAACGGAGGCGGATTCTTCAACGTCAACTCCGCACACCCGCTGGAGAATCCGACGCCGCTGTCGAACTTCCTGCAGGTGCTCGCAATCCTGCTGATTCCGGCCGCCTTGTGCTTCACCTTCGGCGAGATGGTCAAGGACCGTCGCCAAGGCTGGGCGGTGCTCGCGGCGATGCTGGTGATATTTGTGCCGCTGCTCGCTGCGACGTACGCGTTCGAGGCGACGGGCAATCCGCGCGTGGCTGAGGCCTTGGGCACCCCCACGCTCCGCGTGGGGAGCGAGACTCCCACGGCCACCAGATCGCAAGATGCCGCCCTCGCCACGCGGAGCGTGGCGGTAGCCGAAAACATGGAAGGCAAGGAAACCCGCTTCGGCATCGCCAACTCCGCCACGTGGGCCGCCGCGACCACCGCCGCCAGCAACGGCAGCGTGAACTCCATGCACGACTCCTTCACGCCGCTGGGCGGGCTCATCCCCATGTGGCTGATGCAACTCGGCGAGGTGGTCTTCGGCGGCGTGGGCTCGGGCCTCTACGGCATGCTCATGTTCGTCATCGTCGCGGTCTTTGTCGCGGGGCTGATGGTCGGGCGCACGCCCGAGTACCTGGGTAAGAAGATCGAACCCTTCGAGATGAAGATGGCGGCGATCGTGGTGTTGGTGCCGTGCGCGCTGGTGCTCGTCGGCACGGCGGTCGCGGTGATCCTGCCGCAGGGCACGAGCAGCACGAGCAACCCTGGCCCTCACGGGTTCAGCCAGATCCTGTATGCGTTTAGCAGCGCCGGCAACAACAACGGGTCGGCGTTCGCAGGGTTGAGCGCGAACACGCTCTTCTACAACCTGGCACTGGGCCTGGCGATGTGGTTCAGCCGCTTCTGGATCATCGTGCCGGTGCTGGCGGTGGCCGGTTCGCTCGCGGCCAAGAAGGTCACACCCACCACCAGCGGCACACTCCCCACGCACACGCCGGTCTTCGTGCTCATGCTCGTCGCGGTGGTGATCGTGGTCGGCGCGCTCACCTTCGTCCCCGCGCTCGCCCTGGGACCGATCGTTGAGCATCTCCAACTGCACGCGGCGAGCAAGTAGGACCGCCGCGTGACCGCCCGCGCGGGTTAGGCCGCCACCGTCGCGCTGCTGGTCTCGCTCCACGGCCCCATCGCGCCGCGGCGCGTGACCCAGCGTGCGAGATAGTGGGCCTGCAACCCGCCCTGCGGCGATTCGTACGAAAGCACGGTCGAACCGTCGCTGACGCTCTGCACATAGCGGAAAGCGTTGAAGTCGCTCGGCGCGGGTGTGCCCGTGGGCGTGAAGGCGACGAAGACCTCGGCGCGTTCGACGCCGCGTGGGCGAGCGCGGCGGGTCGGCGTGGATTCATCGACGAGGCGGAGTTCGTGCGTGTATCTTCCAGCGGACTCGACGACGATGAGCGGCTTGCTGCTCGGCGCGGGGACGCCGCCGGGGTGGGGAGCGCGGATCGTGATGCCGATGGTCGCGCGGTCGGCGTCGGTGGTCTTGGGGTAACTCTGAATGAACGAGGTGACGGGCCGGGCCTGAGCTTCGACCGCCGCCCGCGCCTCATCTTTGTTCTGGCGTGCCGCTTCGGCCCGCTGCTGCGCGGCGACGTGCGCGGGGAACGCGGCGTTCCACGACGACAACGCCTCCTTGAGCGGCTTCAAGTCGGTCTCGTCAAACCCGTTGACCGCCCACCACTTCTCCACGGCGTCGTAGTAGTTGTTCATGTACGCGCCGAAGTGGCTATCTGGCCTGGGGAAGCGTCGTTCGGCCATGGGCGGGCACTCCGGGAGCGGCCAACGAAGTTGGCCGAGCGTCCGCGCGAGTCGCGCGACCGGCCACACCGAATGGCCGACCGCACAGTCCTAGCGGACGGCAGTCCAAACAACACGGACGGTCTGACACGCCGTCCGCAGGACCTCACCATCGACCCGTCCGGCAGTCCACTTGAGCCGGGCGATCGGACAGTTTTGTTGGCAGATCGGACGGACGAGTCGGACGGTCGGACAAGTCGTTTGGAATGCCGTCCGCAAGGACCGGACGACCGGCCAAGCCACCCGTCCGCTCCCGGAGCGCGTGCACTCCAGCCCGCAGAGCGTGCCCACCAATCCGCAGACCAAGCATCCCGCCCCGCCGCCCACGCCCGCGATGGATCAAGCGGGGGGTGGTGCTCGCCGCACGGGCGAAAGGAGGGGGCGGCAGCCCCCGGCACAGGATTGCGCATCGCTTTCCCCGGACTCTTCCCGTACAATGCCTCGATGAGCCGATAGAAAGGGCACGAACACGCCCGACTCCGGCATTTTCATGGAGGAAATCGCCGCCGTGCCGCCGTCCGCTCAGTCTGCTGCCTCGCTGAAGCCGCTCTTGGAAGAGTGCGGGTACACCGGCGCGCGTTTGCAGACCAAGTACAGGATGGGCGAGGTGGAGATTCCGCTGGTTGGGTTCGCCACGCGCGAGCGTGACATGGACTCGGCGTGCATCGCGGTGGTCGATGGCGGTAGCGATCCCATCGCAGCAGTGCGTTCGTGCTACGAGTTGGCCGCGCCGGTGGTTTGGGTGCGCCACAACGGTACGGTGGATTGGTGGATTCAGAAGCAGAACACGCCCGTGCGGTTTCAGAGCACGCCCGTCGGCCAGTTTGCCGCGCTCGTGCGGCAGTACAAGGACAAACTCGACCCGATCAGCATCTATCAAGGCCGGACACTGGCGCGGATCAACCCGGCCAAGCAACTCGACTTCGTGGACGCGGGCCTGTTGCCGCTGCGTCGTGAAGAAGCGGGCAAGAAACTGCACGACACCGTCGAGTCGATGATCGCGGCGACGCTCAAGGCGATGAGGCGGTCGAATCCCGGCAAGGATGCGCTTCGTGACGTGTTCACATCGGTCTTTCGGATGCTCGCGGGGAAGATTCTGAAGGACAAGCGGATCGGCGACTTTCCCACCGTTGACCTGAGCAAGCCGAAGGCGGTGCTGCACGCCGTCGCGGCGCACTACGACACGACAAACAAGACACCCGCCGCGCCCACGTCGGGCTACGACGTGCTGAGGGACGCGGCGGCACTGCTGTCACAAGCCGGAAGCTTCGCCGTCGTCTCCCCCGAATCGCTGGCGTACGTCTACGAGCACACGCTCGTCACGAAGGAACTTCGCAAGAAGCTCGGCATCCACGCCACGCCGCCCTGGCTTGTGGACTACATGGTCTGGCAGTTGTACGACTGGGTGCGCGAGATTCCCGAGAATGACCGCCACGTCTTCGAGCCTGCCTGCGGGCACGCGCCGTTCCTCCTGTCGATGATGCGGCTGCTCCGCATGGAGATGCACGGCAAGACCGACGAAGCCGTCCACGCCTACTTGAAGAACCACATCCACGGCGTGGAGATCGACGACTTCGCCCGCGAGATCGCCCGGCTCTCGCTCACGCTCGCGGACATTCCCAATCCAAACGGCTGGGATTTGCAGAGCGGCGACATGTTCGCGTCGGATGTGCTGATGCGAGAGGCGAAGCAGTGCGGGATTCTGCTGAGCAATCCGCCGTATGAGGCGTTCGACAAGAGCAAACTGGACAAGTACGACGCGGCGCATCGTCCGACTCGAGAGGGCAAGGCGATTGAAGTCCTGCACCGAGCGATACCAGAACTTGAAGAGGCCGCCGTGTTCGCAGTGATCGTTCCGCAGGGCGTGCTACACAGTGTTGAGGCCGAGCCCATCCGTCAAAGACTGCTCGAAGCGTTTGACATCCGGGAGATCGCCTTGTTCGGCGATGGAGTCTTTGCCGAGGCCGAACACGAGACGGTTGTGCTCGTTGGTAGGCGTCGAAAGGTCAGCGAGAGTCCCGCCGAAACGATCAAGTATCATTGGACGCACAAGCCCGGCGTGAAGCAATTTGCAGAGAACTATGCTGCCGAATCTACGCGGGTATTCAACGCCTCCGAGTTCCAGTCTATGCCGCGCGGGACGCTCCGCAAGCCGCAACTTCCAGAAGTGTGGTCGGCCTTGCACAACAATCCCACGCTCGCCAGCGTAGCGAACGTCGGCCAAGGCTTCTCGTTCGCTCAGAAGGGTCTGATTGAGGAGGCGAGGCGTCTGGGCAACAAGCGAACATCGGACGCAGTACGTGCCTTCATCGACGGGCACACAGACACCAACATCTGGGAGGTGCCAAAGGCAATCTGGTTGAGCCCGACGCGAACTCCAGTCGCTCCCTGGCGCAGCGGAAACGCCACGGGAGCCGAACAAGTGCTCGTGAACTACGTCCGTGCGATGCGGGGCCCTTGGCGAATCAAAGCGTTCCTCGACCGAGGCGGCTGTGCGGCAATCAACACGTACAACACCGTGAGGCCCAAGCCGGGCGGGCTTCCCGCCGTGTTCCTGTGGGCGTTGCTGAACTCCCCGGTCGCCAATGCCTTCGCGTACTGCAACACGATGCAGAAGCACAACTACGACAGCCTCATCGGCGAGATGCCGTTGCCCGTGCGGTGGCAGGAGCATGTGAACGCGGTCGTCAACGCCGCCAATCGCTATCTTGAAAAGGTGACACCAAAGGACACCTTTGTGCTCCACGCCGACGAGGATGCGGAGGTGCCGGGTCTGCTGTTGGCGCTCGATGCGGCGGTGCTTGGAGCCTACGGCTTGCCGATCCGTTTGGAACGAGCGTTGCTCGATCTATTCAACCTGCCTGCGATTAAGAAAAAGGAGCGACGGCGCAAGGGCGTCGGCTGCACCTTCGGCGACTACTTCCCCGCCAACTACAAGTCCCTCGTGCCGCTGCACAAGTACATCTCGGCGGGCTATCGCGGCTCGACGGTCGATCAGATCGCTGCCCGCATGAAGCCCGATGGCTCGTCGGCGGTCACCGCCGCCCTGCGCGCCGCCGCGGAGGCGTTTGGAGGTGACGACTAAGTGCGTGACTTCCTCCTCGACACCCAGACGATCCGGTACTGGCACGGCAGCGCGTGCTCGCAGCACGCCGCCGTGATGGGGAATGTCGCCGCGCTTCGGAAGTTGGCCGCGCCGCTTGAAATCAAGCCCCGGCTGCTCGCCTCCGTCGTCACGCTCGGCGAAATCGAGTTCGGGCACAGGGTCGCGCTGGCTCCCAATCCCGCCGCTCAGGCTGCGTACATGAAGTTCGTGCGGGAGGAACTGCCGGAATCGTTCGAGGTGTCGTCCGACGCGGCGACGGCCTACGGCGAGTTGCGCGCGAGACTCTTCAACAAGTACGCGCCGGGTGACAAACGCAAGCCCAAGATGTTGCCCGAGCAGTTGGTTAACCCCACGACGGCCAAGGAACTGGGCATCCAAGAGAACGACCTGTGGATTGCCGCTCAGGCGATGGCGCACGGAATGGTGCTTGTGACCAACGACCGCATGACGCGCATCCGTGAAGTCGCTGCGGGCATGAGCATGCCGTTGCTGATACAGAACTGGGCACAGCCGAGCGCGGCGAGCATTCCGCAGTAGGTCTGTTGCTAAGCCATTCGCCCCCCAGTACCCCCCGTTCGAAGAACCGGCATCGGCTGCGGCGTGTCTGAATCCGCCGGCCCCAAGATCGTCGTTGCGGCTGACGCGGGCGGGCAGGCATCGGTGATGTGGAGGCCAGCGGCCCCGGCCTTGGCTGGGTTGCCGGTGGAGAGGGCGGCGGAGAGGTCGTTGGGGTGGTTCGTGGGTGCTGGGGCAGGGCCTTTATGCGCTCTTGATGCGCGTGGGCCTGGTCCTTACGCGGCGTTGATGGTCCGCTCGCGTCCGGCGGGCAATCGTCATGGACGTATGAGTGCCACCCTTTCGACATCGCGGGACGCGGCCAAGCGCGGCGCGTCCATCTTCGATCCCGCCATCATCACGCCCGCGATCGGCTCGGCATTCGCCAAGCTCGACCCGCGCGTGCAGCTGCGCAACCCGGTGATGTTCGTCGTCTGGGTCGTCAGCGTGTTGACGACGCTGCTGGCGATCGCGGGGTATGCCGGACACGGTGAAGACGCCCCCCCACACGGCGGGACAATCACGGGTGTGGGGGGGGCCTACTCGCCGACGCTCGTGCTCGTCATCGCGCTGTGGCTGTGGTTCACGGTGCTGTTCGCCAACTTCGCCGAGGCGATGGCCGAGGGACGCGGCAAGGCGCAGGCCGCGTCGCTGCGCAAGAGCAAGCGGGATGTGCAGGCGAAGAAGGTGGAAGGCACTGGGGACTGGGCATCGGGCACTGGTGGAAGGCAAAAGGCAACGGATATCAAGGTGCTGAAGACCGCGATGGTGTCAGGGGCAATGCTCCGCAAGGGCGATGTCGTGCTCGTCGAGGCGGGCGAGTTGGGGGGGCTGATTCCGGGCGATGGCGAGGTCATCGAGGGCATCGCGTCGGTGAATGAGTCCGCTGTCACCGGCGAGTCCGCGCCCGTCATCCGCGAGGCCGGCGGCGACCGATCGAGCGTCACCGGCGGCACGCAGGTGCTGAGCGACTGGATCATCGTCCGCATCGGCTCCAACCCTGGCGAGAGCTTCCTGGACCGAATGATCGCGATGGTCGAGGGAGCCAAGCGGCAGAAGACGCCCAACGAGATCGCACTGGACATCCTGCTGGCCGCGCTGACGATCACGTTCCTGCTCGCGTGCGCGACGCTGCTGCCGTACTCGATCTATGCGGTGATGCAGAGCAAGGCGGTTGCCGAGACGGCGGGCGGCGCGAGCACTGCTTCGCCCATCACCGTCACGGTGCTCGTCGCGCTCCTGGTATGCCTCATCCCGACCACCATCGGCGGGCTGCTGTCGGCCATTCGCATCGCGGGCATGGACCGCCTCGTCCAAGCCAACGTCATTGCCACCAGCGGCCGTGCTGTCGAAGCCGCGGGCGACGTGGACGTGCTGCTACTGGACAAGACGGGCACCATCACCTTCGGCAACCGCATGGCGTCGGCGTTCTATCCCGTCGACGGCGTGAAGGCCGAAGAACTCGCCGACGCGGCGCAGCTGTCGTCGCTCGCCGACGAGACGCCCGAGGGCCGCTCGATCGTCGTGCTCGCCAAGCAGAAGTACAACATCCGCGAGCGCGACATGCACGCGCTGGGCATCGAGTTTGGAGGGGGAGGCAAGCCCGCCCCCCCCGCAACGTTCGTGCCCTTCACCGCCAACACCCGCATGAGCGGCGTCGATCTGCCCACATCCACGATCTACCCGCAGGGGC
>JAIEOW010000147.1 GCA_019750095.1 Phycisphaerales bacterium | reverse complement strand
GTGGGGGTTGGGGGGGTGGGGGGGTGGGGGGGGGGTGGAATCCGGGACAGACTGCAGAAACGGGCTCGGGCTGGGCCCCGGGCGTATCTTCCGGGGTCCCCGCCATCCCCCTGAGGTGTCCGGATTGCACCCGCGTGCCATGGGCCAAATCGGCGCCTACGCTTGGCCCCAATCTTTCGCGCACAAATGGCCCTTGCGGGTCGATTCGGAGTTGAGCCATGAAGAAGGACATCCACCCCAAGTTCTTCCCCTGCAAGGTCTACCACAACGGCGAGCTGGTGTTCACCACCGGCGCGACGGTTCCCGAGCAGCACGTCGAAGTCTGGTCCGGCTCCCACCCGTTCTTCACGGGCAAGCAGACCTTCGTCGACGCCGCGGGCCGCGTTGAGAAGTTCCAGAAGAAGTTCGGCGGGAAGTACTTCGCCGAGAAGAAGAAGTAAGCCAGCCGTCAGGCTCGACGCGGATTGAACGACATTCGTTCTCGACAGGCCGACCTTCTGGGGTCGGCCTATTCATTCATCAGAGGTCGCGCGCTAAGTTCCGCCCAAGGGAGCCAATGCTCGGATTTGCTATGATGTTGATCTGGAGGAAGGGCTCGCGTTCTCACCCGTGAATGGAACAGCTTGCCCGCTGAATGATGCTGACATCGCTGAGCCTGACCAATTTCAAGGCCTGGAAGAGCATCGACAGGATGCGGCTCGCGCCGATCACGGCCCTCTTTGGCACCAACTCCTCGGGCAAGTCGAGCATCTTGCAGTTCCTGCTCATGCTGAAGCAGACGGCGGACAGCCCCGATCGACAGCAAGTGCTCTTTCTCGGCGAAGAGAAGAGCGAAAAGAGCCTGGTGGCCTTTGGCACCTTTGACGACCTAATCTACAAAGGAGCTGACAAGAAGTCGGTTGGGATGTCTTTGTCATGGTCGATCAGTGATGCGCTCAAGATCAAGGATCCGGAGAAGCCGAAAGGTGACCCGGTTCTCTCCGGCAAGGACATTACCTACGCCGCTGACATCACGCGTGATTCGGCCGGCGCGCCGAGCGTGGCCAAGATGTCGTATGGGTTTGCGGGGCACGAGTTCCTGATGCAACCTGTCACAGAGACGAAAAAGGGCATGGCTGGCAAGTTTGACCTGGCCGCCACGGGCGACGCGTTCACTCTCAACAAAATCCAAGGGCGTCCGCCCGTCGGGTTTGCGCCGCCGATCAAGTGTTACGGGTTCCCGGACGATGTTCGCGCTGCCTACAAGAACGCTGGCGTCCTCAGCGATCTGGAGTTCGCCTTCGAGCAGCAGATGCAGAGGATCTACTACCTCGGACCGCTCCGTGAGTATCCGTATCGCGACTATCGTTGGTCGGGGGCCGAGCCGCAGGACATGGGACGCCGCGGCGAGAAGTTCGTGTCTGCGATCTTGTCCGCGGCACAACGAAACGTGAAGATCGGCAAGGGCAAGGGCGCAAAGCCCCTCGAAGCCAAAGTCGCAAACTGGTTGAAGGAGTTGGGGCTGATCTACGACTTCAAGGTCGCGGAGGTCAACAAGAGCAACAACCTCTACGAGGTCCGCGTCCAGCGATCCAAAGACTCGGCCCATGTGCTGCTTCCCGACGTGGGATTCGGTGTCTCGCAGGTCTTGCCGGTGATCGTTTTGTGCTATTACGTTCCCGAGGGCTCCACTATCCTGCTTGAGCAGCCGGAGATTCACCTACACCCGATGGTGCAGCGAGGTCTCGCGGACGTGTTCATCGATGTCGCGAAGAAGCGGAACGTCCAGATCATCGTGGAAAGCCACAGCGAGCACATGCTCCGCCGTTTGCAGCGCCGGGTTGCGGAGGAGGATCTGCTCAAGGAGCAAGCGGCGTTGTACTTCTGCTCCGCGAAGAACGGCGCTTCAGAGATGAGCGCCCTCACAATGAACCTGTACGGCGACATCGAGAACTGGCCACCAGACTTTTTCGGCAACGAGATGGAAGACATCGCGGCCATGTCAAAGGCCGCCATGAGGAAGCGCGGCGTCAAGGAAGAATGAGTGGGCGTTGTTGTTGACACCAACGTCGCGATGGTCGCGTCCGGGCATTCGCCGCAGGCCAATGCGGCCTGCGCTGACGCGTGTGTGCAGCGGCTCAACCAAATCATGGAACATGGGGGCTTGCTGGTCGATGAGTTGGGTCTGATTTTGTCCGAGTATCTGGGCGCACTCGGACACGCGGGCCGCCCGGGGGCCGGCGAGAAGTTCGTGAAGTGGGTCCACAGCAATAAATCCAACCCGGAGGTCGTGCGCAAGGTTGCTATTACTCAACGCACCGATCCGGGCTGGCGGCGTTTCGATCAGTTCCCCGACGAGTCCAGACTCTCATCCTTCGACAAGAGCGACCAGAAGTTCGTCGCCGTCGCCTTGGCCAGCCACGAGAATCCGCCGATCTTGAACGCCGTCGATTCGGACTGGTGGCAAAATCGGCATTTGCTTCAAGACGCGGGTGTGAATGTGGAGTTCCTGTGTCCACAGCACACGCCTCGCAAGTAAATGCGACCGGCTGTACAACAGGCTCTCGAACACACGCACGCGTCGGCTCTATTCATTTTTGCGACGCCCGCCGAATCTCGAACCGATCCACCGGTCCGTCAGTCGGATCGTGCATGGTCGCGACCAGCGCCATCCCGATGCGACGCAGCACTCCAGACGAGGCCGGATCGCCCGCGAGCGTGTGCGCCCGAATGAGTTGAACGCGAGGATCGCGCCAGATCCAATCCACAAGAGCCGCGGCGGCGTCGGACGCGATGCCCCGTCGCCAGTGCGAAGTCACCACGCTGTAGCCGATCTCGACCGCGCCATCTTCCCCGGGCGGCCCCTTGCACCCGCATGTGCCGACCACAGGTCCGTCTCGTAGCGCGATCAGCCAGGCACTCCAGAACGGCTCATTCGGATCGCTCGCCCGTTTCGTGAGTATCCACGCGATCACCATGTCGTCCCAGTGCTGAGGCGGCCAATCCGGAGCGACCGGGCGACCAAGGGCTGACGCCAGTCCGCCCGCGTCCTTTCCCGAGGCGAGCAAGGCCGAGTCGGTGGGGACAAAGAGTTCCAGGCGAGGCGTGAGGAGCGGTCCGAGGGTTGGCACGCCGAACATCTTGACGACATCTTGGTCCAAACGCAAGGTCCGGCGGGTTCGGTTTCGGATGCAATCATCGGAGCATCGCATTCAGGTTGATCGACCACGCTTCGGAGGCACAAGCATGCAGCGGACGCTCTTTTGCTGGATCACCGCCGTCATCCTCGCCGCCCCGGCGTGGGCACAGGAACAGCGTGCACCGTTCGTGCTCTCCCCAATCGCCAAGCTCGGGCCGGGTGCCGGAAAGGAGATCTCTGGAATCGTTGCCAGCCGATCGCATCCGGGCGTCTTCTGGACGCTCAACGACTCGGGCGATGAGCCGCGGGTGTATCCGGTGCGCATCGATGGGTCGGTCGTGCCAGCGGTGCGATATCCCCAAGTGCCCGGCACGCTCATCGGCGGGGCGATCAACGGCGACTGGGAAGACATCGCCGTCGACGCCTCCGGTCGGTTGATCATCGCCGACTTTGGCAACAACACCAACGCGCGCCGCGATCTCTGCCTGTACATCGTGCCCGAGCCCGAGCCGACGGAGGGGCGGGCAAACGCGCTCTCAAAGGTGCTGTTTCGATACCCGGATCAGCGGGAGTTCCCCGCGCCAGAGAGCGACTTCAACTTCGACGCCGAGGCACTCTTCACCGTTGGCGACGACATCTTCGTGCTGAGCAAAAACCGCACGGACACGTTCACAAAGCTCTACCGGCTCGATTCGAGGGATCTCGGCGAGGTGAACACGCTGACCTATGTCGGCCGGTTCGATGTGCGCGGCGAGTGCACCGGTGCCGATGCCTCGCCGGATGGGTTGAAGCTCGCCATACTGACCTATGAGCGGGTCTGGGTGCTCCAACGTCCGAGCACGCGCGTGCCGTTCCTTGCGGGAAGTGTCCTGATGCGGGAGTATCGCCTGCCAGCGGGCGCGGCGGACACGGAGTCCATCTGCTTCGACGCCGACGGCTCGCTCATCATCGCCGACGAACAGTCGGGCGGGATGTACCGCATCCCGTTGGACGAACTCGACCCCATCAGTTCGGGGTCGGCCGGTGCGCAGGAGCAATCACGCGACGCCATGGCTGAGCAGCGCACTCGGGTCATGAGCTTCAACATTCGATACGCCGGGGGTGACAAGGGCGAGAACTCGTGGGCCCGGCGTGCCGGGCTTGTCCGAGGCCGGATTGCCGATGCCGACCCAGACATTCTGGGCCTGCAAGAGGTCGAAGCGGTGCAGGCCGACTGGCTAAAGCGGACTTTCGCCGACCGCACATACGTCGGCGTGGGTCGCATCGACGCCGATCGCGCGGGTGAAGCCGCGCCGATCCTGTTTCGAACCGAGCGCTACGCGCTGCTCGGCTTGGGCCATTTCTGGCTGAGCCCCTCACCCGACGAGCCCGGCTCGCGCGGCTGGGACGCCGCCTGCGAGCGCATGGCGACTTGGCTTCGCCTGCGCGACCGCGTAAGCGGCAGCGTCGTATTCGTGCTCAACACCCATCTGGACCACATTGGCGCCACGGCACGCCGCGAAAGCGCACGCTTGATTCGTCGCAAAATCGACGCCCTGCACGACGGGGCCGAGGTGATCGTGCTGGGCGATTTCAACGCCTCGGCCGATGGGGATTTGCAGCCCTTGATCTGCACCGCGGTCAACAGGGGCGGCGTGACTTTGACTGACACTTATCGGACGCTTTTTCCGGTTCCGGATGCTCTGGAGGCCACATTCTGCGGGTGGAACGGCACGATCGCGGGGGCTCGGATTGACTGGATACTGGTTTCCCCGGGGTTTGTCGTGGAGGCGGTGGACATTGATCGGCGGATGCATGGAACTCGAACGCCGTCGGATCATTTTCCGGTGATTTCGGATCTTTATTGGCGGGGTGCTGAAAAGCCGTAGAACAGTGGCTTTGGGTGACTTTAGCCCTAGTATCCATCCGAATATCCGGATGAACGGATATATCACGAGGTCCTGACCGCATGCCCAGTCCATTTGAACTCGCCCTCTCCCATCGCGTGCTGGTCTTCGACGGCGGCATGGGGACGCAGATTTACTCGCGCAGCTTGTCGGTTGAGCATGACTATTGCGGGTGCGAGAACTGCACGGACATTCTGGTGAAGACGCGGCCGGATGTCATTCAGGACATCCACGAGAAGTACTTGGCCGCCGGCGCGGATGTGGTCGAGACCGACAGCTTTGGGGCCAACAAGCTGGTGCTGGCGGAGTTTGATCTGACGGATCAGTGCTTTGACCTGGCCAAGCGGTCGGCGGATGTTGCGCGGGCGGCGTGCAAGAAGCATGCGAGCAAGGACAAGCCGCGATTTGTCGCGGGGAGCATGGGGCCGGGGACGAAGCTGCTGACGCTGGGGAACACGACGTGGGAAGAGATGCTGGACAGCTATCGGGAGCAGGCACGCGGCCTGCTCGCTGGTGAGCCCGGGCTCGGCAAGGCGGGCGTGGATGTGTTCATCATTGAGACCTGCCAGGACATTTTGCAGGTGAAGTGCGCGATCAACGCGTGTCTGGCGGCGATGCGGGAGCGCGGGCTGACGCCCGATGATGTGCCGATCATGGCGTCGGTGACGATCGAGACGACGGGAACGATGCTGATGGGTTCGTCGATCGAGGCGGCGGCGAGCGCGCTGTCGGGGTATCCGATTTTGTCGCTCGGGCTGAACTGCGCGACGGGGCCGACGGAGATGGCCGAGCACGTGCACTGGCTGGGCAAGCATCACGGCGGATCAGGCGCGGGGCGGCGGATCAGCGTGATGCCGAATGCGGGGTTGCCGGTGCTGGTGGAGGGGCGGACGGAGTATCCGCTGCAGCCGCGGCCGTTTGTGGATGCGATCTTGAAGTTTGTGGATGAGTCGCAGGTGGATCTTGTGGGCGGATGCTGCGGGACGACGCCTGAGCACATTGCGCTCTTGAGCAAGGAGCTTGCGGGGTTGGCATCAGCGCGGGACCGGTCGAAGTCGCCGCGGAAGGCGCGGCTGGCGGCGGCGGTGACGAGTTTGTACCAGCCGACGGAGTATCGCCAGGACAACAGCTTCATGATCGTGGGCGAGCGGATGAACGCCTCGGGGAGCAAGAAGTTCAAGCAGCTTCTTGAGGCCGAGGATTGGGACGGGGTGATCGCGCTCGCGCGTGAGCAGATGCGGCACGACGGGGCGCACGTGCTGGATCTGAATGTGGACTATGCGGGGCGCGACAACGCGCGGGACATGAGCGAGATCGTGAAGCGCGTGGTGCGGCAGGTGGATGCGCCGCTGATGCTGGATTCAACACAGATCAAGACGCTGGAGGCGGGGCTGAAGCATGCGCCGGGGAAGAGCATCATCAACTCGGCGAACTTTGAGGATGGGGAGCACAAGTTTGACGAGGTGTGCGCACTGGCGAAGACCTATGGCGCGGGGCTGGTGATCGGCTCGATCGACGAGGACAAGGAAGCGTCGATGGCGCGCACGGCGGACCGCAAGCTCGCGATCGCGAAGCGGGCGTTTGAGCGTGCGACCAAGGTGCACGGCCTGGACCCGGCGGATCTGATGTTCGATCCGCTGGTGCTGCCGATTTCTACGGGCATGGAGAGCGATCGCAGGTCCGGTCTGGAAACGATCGAGGGCGTGCGGGCGATCTCGCGTGAGCTGCCGGAATGCCAGACCACCGTGGGGCTGAGCAACGTGAGCTTTGGGCTGAAGCCGATGGCTCGGGTGGTGCTGAACAGCGTGTTCCTGCATGAGCTGCGCGAGGCGGGGCTGACGAGCGCGATCGTGCACATGAGCAAGATCCTGCCCAAGAACAAGATTCCGCAGGAGCAGTGGGATGCCGCGCTGGATCTGATCTTTGACCGGCGGGATGTGTCGTTGGGGGGGACGGGGCTGCCGAAGAACACGGGCGGAACGCCTGTGTCACCAGACTTTGATCCGCTTCAGGTGTTCGTGGGACTCTTCAAGGATGTCGAGAGCGCGGGCGCTTCGGGCGCGAAGAAGGAAGCCAAGACGCTGACGATCGAGGAGAAGCTGCGGGCGCACATCATCGATGGGGACAAGCAGGGGCTGGTGGACTCGCTGGAGCTTGCCCGGCAGAGCTATGCGCCGCTGGCGATCATCAACGACCATCTGTTGGACGGCATGAAGACGGTGGGCGAGTTGTTCGGCTCCGGGCAGATGCAGTTGCCCTTTGTGCTCCAGTCGGCGGAAGTGATGAAGATGGCGGTGGCGCACCTGCAGCAATACATGGAAAAGGTTGAGGGGCAGAGCAAGGGAAAGATCGTGCTCGCGACGGTGAAGGGGGACGTTCACGACATCGGCAAGAACCTGGTTGACATTATCTTGAGCAACAACGGGTACACGGTGTACAACATCGGGATCAAGCAGCCGATCAGCGCGATCGTGGAGAAGTGGAAAGAGACGCAGGCGGATGCGATCGGCATGTCGGGGCTGCTTGTGAAGAGCGTGAACGTGATGGAGGAGAATCTGAAGGAGTTGGACGCCTTGGGTGTGAAGGTGCCGGTGCTGCTGGGCGGGGCCGCGCTCACTCGGCACTATTGCGAAGGACACTTGCGATCGCAATATGCCGGGCAGGTGTTCTACGGAAAGGACGCGTTCGAGGGGCTCTCGACGATGGATCACGTCATGGGCAAGACCACGGGAACACTGATCGCGGAGATCGAGAGTCGGATTGGGAAGCGCACGAAGGCGGAAGAGACGATCGCGCGGTCGCGTGCCGAGCAGGGAAAGCGGCAGGACGCGTTTGAGGCGGGCAAAGCCGCTGGAGTTGAGTTGCTGGAGCGGGTGCGGTCGGAGGTGGAGGTGTTGCCCGCGGATCGAATTCCGCGGCCGCCGTTCTGGGGCTCGCGGGTGGTCGCGGCGGGCGAGATCGACCTGAACCACGTCTACCCGTTCATCAATCCGGTGGCGTTGTTCAGGGGGCAGTGGCAGGTGAAGAAGGGCGCGCTCAGCGATGCGGAGTATGACGCGTTGATCGAGGACAAGATCACGCCGATCTTTGAGAAGCTGAAGGCCGAGTGCCGTGAGAAGCGGACGCTGCAGCCGGCGGTGGTGTACGGATACTTCCCGGTGAACTCGGATGGCGATGAGCTGATCGTGTGGGATCCGGCGTCGATCGGCACTGGCTCGCCGCGTGAGCTGGAGCGATTCCGCTTTCCGCGGCAAACCGACAAGAAGCGGCTGTGCATCTCGGACTACTTTGCGCCGGTCGATTCCGGGCACGTGGATGTGCTGGGGCTGCACTGCGTGACGATGGGTTCAAAGGCCAGCGAGGAAGCGCAGAAGCTGTTCGCAGCCAACGACTACACGAACTACTTGTACCTGCACGGGCTTGGCGTGGAGACGGCGGAGGCGCTGGCCGAGTTCTGGCACAAGCGGATGCGGCAAGAGCTTGGGATCGCGGGCGAGGACTCGCCGCGGGTGCGGGAGCTGTTCACGCAGCACTATCGCGGATCGCGGTACAGCTTTGGCTATCCGGCGTGCCCGGACATGAGCGACCAGGATAAGTTGTGGTCGCTGATTGATCCGAAGCGGATCGGGTGCGTGCTGACGGAGAACTGGCAGATCGATCCGGAGCAGAGCACGAGCGCGATCATTGTGCATCATCCTGAGGCGAAGTATTTCAATGTGTAAGTGCTGAGCCAGAGTACCGGAACGCGGAGGAGGCGGAGCAATCGGAGGCACACGGAGGAAGGCGCTTGCCGGGGTGCATCGCCGCGGCTGCGGTGTGCCCTATCCCGTCACAGCAGGCGTTCAGTTGGGGCAGAGCGGATCATCGAACGGCCAAGACAGGCACGGGTACGGGTTGACAACCGATGCGCGTTAGTGTATACTAGCTTGCGAGGTTGCCACCATGAACCAGTCTGAGCGTGATCTCTGGCGCGCGATCGAAGAACTCAATGGTCGGCTGAGAGCACTCGAGCGGCGGGTTGGTGGGGCGGCGTCGGATGCTCGCTCGCTTGACGTGGCGGAGCAGGAGCGGTCTGCGCGAATCAAGAGTGATCGATACGAGACGACTTTGCAGGCGCCAGCGATTGTGCCGCAGGTTGTTCAGTCTGTGTTGACACCGCCGGTGGCCGTGGTTGGAGTGCCGGGAGCTTCAAGCACACCGCTTGCGCCGCCGACGACGCGGATGCAGGAGCCGCCTTTGGCCAAGGTGGGTGGCGGCGTGGTTGCGCCGCCCGTGGTGCGTGCCGTGCCGGTGAGTGCGGAGAAGACGGCGCAGCGGAGTTGGTCGCTGGAAAAGTGGTATGGCGGGCGGCTTGCGGCGGTGCTTGGTGCTCTGTTTGCAGTCGTCGGGTTTGCGATGTTCTTGAAGCTTGGGGTTGAGCGTGGGTGGTTTACGCTGTCGCCGACGCTGCGGTGTGTGTTTGCGGCAGCGTTTGGCGTTGCGCTCATTGGCGCGGGTGAAGTGGTGAGAAGGAAGCTGGGGAAGGCGGCGGTGATCGTGCACGCCGCGATCGCGGGGACGGGGCTGGCGATCGTGTATGGGTCGGCGTATGCGGCGTTTGGGCTTTGGGGGCTGATCGGTGCGCCGGTGGCGTTTGTGCTTCTGGCGCTGGTGTGCGTGGGCGGAATCGGGTTGGCGTTGTGGTCGGCGTCACTCCCATTGGCGGTGGTGTCGCTGGTGGGTGCGTTTCTGAATCCGATCCTGATGCGCGATGGTGGTGGACCGGCGGTGGTGGTGCCCGCGTATCTGGTGTCGATCATGGTGCTCGGCTTGACGCTGGCGGGGTGGAGGCCGGCGCCGTTTCGCTTGGCGCGAGCGATCACATGGTGGGGCGTGGTGGTGGTCGGGTCGATGTGGTTGCTGAGTGAGTCAGCGTCGCACCCGCTTCTGGCGCTTGGATTTCTGGGCGTGGTGTGGTCGCTGATTCATGGGGCGATTGCGCTGGAGTGGAGAGCTGCGCGGGATGGTTCAGAGAGCGCGAGTGATGATGATGAACGATGCGGAGCGATCGGATGGAAGGTGGCCGAGCCGTTGATGTTGTCGGTGTCGTGCACGCTGTGGTGCGTGGGTGTGGGTGTGCTGGTGGTGCAGGCTGTGTCGATCGGGGTGCGCGACTGGATGATTCCGGCGGCAGGCGTTGTGGGCACTTCGGTGCTGGCGGTGGTGCTGGCGGGGCATTTGCGAGTGCTGAGGGATCGGCCGCGCACGGATGCGGAACGGCTCGGAGCGGTGCTGTGGGTGCAGGCGAGCGGGCTGTTGATTACGACGATGGCTCTTGGGCTCAGTGGATGGATGCAGGTCGTTGGGTGGCTGGCGATGGGGTTGGCGGCGATCGCCGGCGGGCGATGGACGCGGGCCAAGGCGCTGGAGGTGTTCGGGCTGCTGCTGCTCATGATCGCGATGGGGCGGCTGATCGTGTGGGACTCCTGGAACACGCCGACGCCGGCGGGCGGAGTGATGAGCGTGCTTGGGTTGCACATCGGGCGATGGTCGATTCTGATGTTCATGGCTGGTGCGGCGTGGCTCGGGGCAAGCGCGTTGATGCACAGGGTGAATGACGCCGCACGTGTGCGGCGGGTGGTGGTGGACTTGGCACTGGCGATCGGCGTGCTGGTGATGTGGATGGGGCTTGTGAACTTTGACCATGATCCGGCGTCGTTGCTCATCGCGGGTGCGATGGCGGCGATGGTGATCACGATCGTGAGCCGCGTGCGTGCGTCGGCGGTGTTGATGGTAATCGGGAGCGCGTTTGTGCTGGGGTTGACGATGGTGGGCGGGATTGGGAACGTGGTGACGTCTGGAAGTCCTGGGGTGAAGATCGCGGGGATCGTGCTGACGCAGTATGCGGGCGTGATGCTGGCGGCGGCGATAGCGTGGGGCGTGGTGGCGTGGAGATGTTGGACAGGCATGCCGCGATGGGTGCCTGGGGCGACGATCGCGGTGGGTGCGGCGGCGGTCGCGTTGATGGTGATGGTGGTGGGAAAGGGCTCGTCGATGGTGTTTGTGCCGCTGGTGTGGGTGGGTATTGCAGGCGGAGTGATGGGGGTGTATGCGTGGCGGCGGCTTGTCGCGCTGGATGTCGTGGGGCTTGGCGTGCTGTGGTGCGCGGTGCTGGCGTGGGGAGCGGAGAACTTCGTGCGGGTGGGATGGTCGGACAGTGCGGCGCGGCCGCTGATGCACCCGGGGTTGTGGGTGGCGGTGGTGATGGCGATCGCGATGGGCGTGGCGGGTGCGTGGTTGGTCGGATGGCGCGGGGGCGTTGCGCGCGCGACGTTGAAGGAGCTGACGCAGGGGACCGTGGCGGGGAGCGTGGTGCTGCTGCTCGTCGCGACGAGCTTTGAGGTGAGTCGATCGGCGGGAGTGTGGCTGCCGCGTGATGAGACGGCGCAGGGAGCGGTGGTGAGCATCTGGTGGGGCGTGTTCGCGGCGTGTCTGCTTGCGTTGGGGTTTGGCGCGCGGATGACGATGGTGCGGCGCGCGGGGTTGATGCTGCTGTTTGCCGCGGCGATCAAGACGGTGGTCTTTGATCTGGCACAGACGGCGCAGGAGTGGCGGATCGTGTCGATGATCGGGCTGGGCCTGACCATGCTTGGAGTGGCGCTGGTGTATGCGCGGGTGTCGGCGCGTGTTGATCGAGCGGCGGAGGATGCGGGTGCGAATGGCGGTGATTCGCCGCCGGGGGTGTGAAGGGTGGGAGATGGCGGAGCGTGTCCCCGCTTTGGGCGGCGGCTTGTGGACCGATTCTGCGCGGCTTGGTGAAGAGTTGGCCGCGGCTCATGCTTTGAGCGGGGGCGAGCCGAAGGGAGAGGTCGCGCTGGCGGAAACGATGGAGTTTCTGGGCGCGATTGGGAGGGTTCGCCATGGCTTCGAAGCACTCATCGCGTCAGCCGACACTTGATCCGAGCTTTGTGGGGGGAAGCGGTTCGCATGGACCGGCGCACGCCGCCCATCCGACGCCGACGCCTCAGCGGACGGCGCTCTCGGCACTCGCGGCGGATACGTCGCGCGTGAAACCGCTGGTGGGGCAGATGATCGGGAAGGCGGTGGAGTGGAAGCGCACGCCGATCTTTACCGGGCAGGGCGCGACGCACATGCGGACGTTTCATGCACGGCTAAACGCCGACGGCTTGCTGGAACTGGATCAGCAGATCAACGCGTGGCTGGACGCGAATCCGCAGATCGAGGTGAAGAACGTGACGACGGTCGTCGGCGAATGGCAGGGGAAGGTGAAGGAGCAGACGCTGATCGTGCAGGTGTGGGTGTGAGTGCGCGGGAACTCACGGTTTGATTGCGCGATCGCCAACGACGCGCGAGAAGAACGATGAGCCACACCATGGCGGCAAGGGCCATGATCGAGAATGCTGCGGCGGGCCAGAAGCGGTAACGCGCACGCTCCGCCCATTCGGCGTTGCGTTCGCCGGGGACCGCCGATAGCCAGACGGCGAACGCGAAGCTGTTGATGAGGATCAGGGCGGCCGCGACTGAGAGCATCGCGACGACGCTGACGATCACGAGGGTGATGGGCCGTGGCTTGGACATCTGCGTGTGCGTCAGAGCGGGCGGTCCCAGCCGCTCTTGCGCCACCGGAGGCGGGGGTGTTCGATGCCGTGTTTTCGAAGGACGGCGGAGAGTTGGCCGGTGTGATGGTGGATGTGGCGGATGCTGTAGAGATGCAGCTCGGCGCGTGAGATGGGGAGCCAGGGGAAGCCGCTGGGGCCGGCGAGGGAATCGGTGGTTTCGGAGCTGAGCGCGGCGTGAACGATCGAGCGGCATCGCAGCGTGTAGCTGATGAGCTCGGGTTGTTCGAAGCGGCGGCTTGGGTATTCCTCGTCAAGCTCTGTGCGACCCAAAGGGTGGAGCCCATCGGGTCGCTGATCGGGAGTCCACGCGTCGTTGTTCTTGCTGGCGTAGACGTCGACGAAGCAGAGGACGTGATACGCGACCTGCCAGAAGGGGTACTTGCCGACGGTGGTCTGCCAGGCTTCGGGCGGACAGGCCTCGATGGCGTCGTGGAGCATCCAGAGGGATGCGTCGAACTGGTTTCTGAGGATCGTGACAAATCCTGATGTGTCCATGCGTGGAGCTTACTGCAATGAGTACGTCTTGCCGAGGGAGATTTCTCTGTGAGCGGGCACGGGTGCTTGGCAGGGCTGGGACTTGGGGACACCATGAAAAAAACCCACGCGGAGCGTGGGGGTACCCAAGATCATTCACTGGCATGATGAACTCAGCAGCCGACGAACCAGGCGTTGAGGAATCCGAAGATGTCCTGGATGTCCACGCCGTTGATGGCGTCGAAATCGGTGCGGGGGTCGCTTGCAAACCAGGCGTTGAGGAAGGCGAAGACGTCGTTGATGTCGACGATGGTGTTGCAGTCGAAGTTCACGGGGCAGACGGGGATGGTGACGAACTGGTCGCCGGCGGGGAAGGTGAAGTCGGTGGTGCGCGCCTCGGCGAGGTTGTTGAAGCCCGCGGGGAGGGGCGCGAGTGACTGGTTGGAGATGAACGCGCTGTCTGAAGATGAGATGAACGCCGTGATCTTGATGGGCGTGCAGCTTGCGGCGGTGGTGCCGAGGGCGGCGAGGGGGATGGCCATCTCGATGCCGGTGCTGACGCCCGCGCCGGAGCCAACGCCGGTACCGACGGTCACGCCGGCGGTGTTGGCGTTGTTGATGGTGGCCTTGATGTTGAAGGGGTTGGTGCCGCCGAGGAGGTCACCGGTGGAGGTCTGCGGCGTGCTGCCGAGGAAGTTGCCGGGGCCGCCGCCGGTGGTGCTGAGTTCGGCGAAGTTTGCGAAGAGGGTGTAGTTGCCGGAGCCGGGATTGCCGCCGTTGAGGGCGATCCAGCGATCGGCGTCGAAGCCAATGTCGAAGCGCAGTCCGGGGAGAGCGCTGTTGAGGAAGCCCATGCGATTGAGTTGGTTGAAGTCAACGTTGGAGTTGTCGCCGCGGAGGCGGTTCTGGCCGACGTCGGGGATGGAGTCAAAGAAGATGTGGAGGCGGTTGAAGTTGGATTCGAGGTTTCCGGCGATGAAGAGGTAGAGCGTGCCACTCACGATGCGGTAGGAGATGGAGTCAAGCTCGGAGCCGTTACAGAAGCCGGTCTGGCCGAGGGAGGCGTCGCCGAAGGTGGTGTTGAGGGTCTGGGTGCTGAGGAGGATGTACCCGCAATCGCTGGCATTGCTCGAGCCGTTGATGATGGGGGGAGTCGTCGGGGTGCACTGCGCGTGGGCGAAGCCCGCGGCGGCGGCAAAGACGAGGGCAGTGGCGAATCGCGAACGAACCGATGGCGTGGCAGAGAACATACGTCAGAATTCCTAAGTTGGACCCACCCATGACCGCCGCCCATGTCGGCGGACCGATCACCTACACATGATATCGCGAAACTGCGAAAAGTCACCGGGCAAATGGCCGGAATCCTATCGGACAAGGGCATCTGATATGGGGCGATGATCAGATGTACCGGCGGCCACTGCCGCGAAGGGGTGGAACGCTCGGCCGGGAGAGTGGGCGGTTTGAGCACACTGGGAAGCGCGTTGGTTTCCAGGGGCGTGCCGGCGGGTCGGCAGAGGCATGTGGACTAACGAGGGGGCAGAGATCAGGAACTTTTCAGACCCAGGATTTTCTCGATCTCGTCCACGCTGGCGGCGGCGGCGTTCTTGCCCTTGAAGCGTTTGCAGACGACATCCAGATTCTGGCGCTGATCGTCGGCGTAGCCCGGGCGTCGCATGAGCTTGATGACTTCGACGGCGATGGCCTCGCCATCTCCGAAGTGCGGGATGAGCTCGGGCATGATCTTTCGACCGGCGATGAGATTTGGCAGCGTGAACATGTCGGTGCTGACCAGCCAACGCGCGAGGAACTGGTACATGAGCCAGCTCGGGCTGTAGACCGCGACCATGGCCTTGCGCTGTCGGGCGATCTGGAGCGTCACGGTGCCGCTGACAACGAGGGCGAAGTCGCACCAGCGAACGACGGCGTCGGTCTCGCCGTGGACGATGCCGAGCCCGTCGGGCCATCCGCCGTGGGCCGCGGCGAGTTGGCGAAGAGTCTTCACGGCGTCGGGCGTGGTGGCGGCGACAACGCCGATGGTGAGCGGAAAGTCGGCCTTGAGACGCTTGTACGCGTCGAGCAGCATGGGAAAGCAGCGCGACATCTCGCTCGGGCGAGAGCCGGGCATGAGCGCGAGCTTTGGCGCGGCGCCGCCGAGGCCACCGGTTGCACTGTTCTGCGGGCTCTGCGGCATCTGGGCCGAGAGTTCGGCGATGCGTCGATCGAGTGCTTCGACATCCACGGGTTCATCAAAGAGCGGGTGCCCGACGAACTTGGCCGGGACGGCTCTGGCCATCAGCCACTCTTCTTCAAAGGGCAGGAGGCAGAGCACGAGGTTGGTCCGGCGCCTGAGCTTGTGCACGCGCCAGGATGCCCATGCCCAGACTTGAGGGGCGACCAGGTGGACGACCTTGGTTCCGTGCGCACGGGCGATTTTGCAGACGGGGAAGTTCGCCGCCGGCGAATCGACGGGAATGTGCAGGGCGGGGCGATTCTGCTTGATCCACTTCCTGATGCGGCGCGTGATCTTGACGTGCTCGATGATTTTGCCGAGACCCGGCACGCCGATGACCGCGCTCTGGCCGGTGCGTTCAACAAGCTGTGCGCCGGCGGCGGCCATTTTGGGTCCGCCCCAGCAGAACATGGGGAGGTCTGGATGTCTTTGGCGCAGCTCGGCGATGACCGCGCTGGCGTGGTCATCGCCAGAGGGTTCAAACGCCGTGAAGAGGATGCCGGAACGCTCGGACATGGGGGAGGAAAAGTAGGGGGCGAGCGCGAGGGGTGTGCGACGAAGATTGGATCACTTGCCGGGCTGCGTCAAGGTGGGCGCGGTTCCTACGCTTGGAACGATGGGCATCAGTGATCGACGCTATGACACACCGGATCAAGGCGAGGGCGGGGGCTTTCGCCGGGCGTTGCGCCGTGTCTTTGTCGAGGGTGACAACTTTTTCAACTGGGCGTTGACGCTGTTCTGGGTGCCCCGTGCTGTGCCGTGGATCGGGGGGATCCAGGTCCAGATTCACATTTTCTACATCATCTTCATCCTGGCGAAGCTGATCTGGCCGATCCGGCGCGACGCGGTGGGGTTCATGTTCGAGGCGTTCAGCATGCTCTCGCTGTTCACGCTGGTGCTGCTGCACGAGTTTGGGCACTGCGTGGCGTGTCGCAAAGTGGGGGGCTCGGCGGACCGGGTGCTGATGTGGCCGCTGGGTGGGCTGGCGATGTGCTCGCCGCCGCACACGGTGCGGGCGAACTTCATCACGGTGGCGGGGGGGCCGGCGGTGAACCTCGCGCTGATCCCGGTGTTTGGCGGGGTGCTGCTCGCGCTCGGGGCCGGGTGGGGCGCGGTGATCTTCAATCCGTTTGACCGGGGCGCGGTGATTCTGAACAACCCGTTCTTCACGCAGAACACCAGCTACTGGCGGTACTTCTTGTGGTCGGCCCACGAGATGAATCTGTATCTCTTTCTGTTCAACATGCTGCTCGTGATGTTCCCGATGGATGGCGGGCGGATGCTTCAGTGCGCGCTGTGGGCCAGGCTGGGGTACTACAAGGGCACTCTGATTGCGGTGAACGTGGGGCTGTTTCTTGCCGTGATCATCGGGGTGTTCAGTCTGATCCTCGATCCGAAGGCGATTCTGTTTGGCATCTGCGTCTTCTGCGGCATCACGTGCTTTACGGAGCGACAGCGGCTGATCTTCCAAGATGGAGCGAACGAGCCCTGGGCCTATGACACGGATAAGGGCTTCCGCGGCTTCGGCCCCGAAACCTCGGGCGCGAAAAAGAGCGGCGAGGACAAGGCCTTTGCCGCGGCCGCCAAGCGTCAGGAGAAGGAGCGAGCCGCTCAGGCCGAAGTCGACCGAATACTGGACAAGATTCGCGAACAGGGCATGCAGTCGCTCACGCGGCGTGAACGTGCGATCCTGAAGGACGAGACGGAGCGGAAACGCGGGGTGGGTTGACCCCGCAAAGAGTCAGTCCAGTTTGCATCAGAGGGTCGCGGTTTCTTGCGGACGATTCGCCATCAGGCCGATAGCAGAGCTTTTTCAACACACATGGGCATCGCCGACCGAGACTACACCAGGGCCAGCAACGATCTGCGCGGTCGGTCCCGGCGCGTCGGGCGGCTGGGGATCGTCAGTGTCAACACGTGGCTGATCGTTATCAACGTCGCCGTGTTTCTGGTTGCCAATGTGCTGCTTGGCAACGTGCTGTTCAAGACCGGGGCGGGCTCGTTCACCATCAAGGGTGTGACGCAGCAGCAGCAGGACAACGCCAAGGTTGATCGCTCGATCAGTCTGCCATTTCGAGACGCGCCGGGGATGCTCTATCACCCCAAACGCGATCCGCAGACGCCGGCGACCGATTCCTCAGGTCGATTGATGCTCGGGCTCGATGGCAAGCCGCAGCCCGCGGAGGTCGGCGGCGAACGGTTCTGGTATCGTCCCGTGATCGAGTCTTTCGGGCACTTCTCCTGCGGCAAGGCGTTTCTTGAGTTGCAGGTCTGGCGCTTCATCACCTTCCAGTTTCTCCACGCCGATGTGTATCACCTGCTGTTCAACATGCTCGGGCTGTGGTTTGTCGGCGGGCTGGTTGAGGAGTATCTCGGGCGTCGGCGCTATCTGGCGTTCTATCTCGCGTGCGGCGTGTTTGGCGCCATCGCGTATCTCGCGCTGAACCTCTTCGGGTTCATTGTGTTTCAGTACATCTCGCCTGGGCTGAAGGGGCTGATCCCCGCGCTGCTGTTTGATGACATCTTCACGCCGTTGATCGGCGCGAGCGCGGGCGTGTTCGGGGTGCTTATGGCGGCGGCGAAGATCGCGCCGGATTCGATCGTCGATGTGCTCCTGATCATCCCGATGAAGCTGCGCACGGCGGTGTACATCTTCCTGGGGCTCGCCGCGCTGAATCTGCTCCGCAGCGGGCCGAATGCCGGCGGCGACGCGGCCCACGTCGGGGGCGCGATCGCCGGTGCGATCCTGATCCGCCGCACGCACCTGCTCAGAGACTTCTTCGACGTTTTCAGCGATTCGCGGAAGACGGTTCGGCCCGGTCGTGCCGTGCCCGTTTCCACGGCGGGTGGGCCGCCTGCTTCGGAGGTGGACGCGGTGCTCGACAAGATTAGAGCCAGCGGCCTCGGCTCGCTTACTGAACACGAGCGCAAGATTCTGGAGCGGGAGTCAGCGGCGGCCAGACGCGAATATCTGGACTGATCCGGCTCGACCAAGCGAGCCGTCCCCGCACAAGCATCGTGGCTCGTGCGGGGACGTTGGATGAATGATCGGCATGCCCGGCGGTCTCAATCGCACCCGGCGAAGAAGTCTCGCAGGAAGGCGAAGATGTCCTGGGTCTCGATGGCGTCTGAGGAGTCGTAGTCCGCCGAGTCGTCGCCCTCGAAGAAGAAGTTGAGGTACGCGAAGACGTCGAGGATGTTCAGTTCGCCGGAAGCGTCCATGTCGGCCTTGCAGACCAGCTCGCCGTCGACACGCTGGATCACGAGGCCCGCGAGTCCTTCGACCGTTGAGCTTGCGCTCACGAGCTTCATCGGCTCGGTCCCGGCTGGCGGCACGAGCACGACGGAGATCTCATCGGCGACCACTCGGGCTCCGCCGGGGATGCTGAAGGTGCTCGGCCCGCCGAGCGGGGCATCGATGGCGACCCCGCCCAGCACATCGCGGCACATGTTCCAGCGTGCGATCCCGCAGAGTTCCGGGCACATGATCGAGCATTCGAGCTCGGGGCAGACTGCGGTGAGGAACCAGCACCCGAAGATGTCGCCGACGCAGGTGTTCTGGGCGACGGGCGAGCCGTTGCGCCTCAGGATGAAGCGGACGGAGCCGGGAGCGTCGGCGGCCTTGCCATAGTCAAACCGGACCTCGCCATTCGGGCCTTTGCTCCACCGCGCCCACAAAGCTCCGGTGATGATTCGGCCGTCGACGATGACGTCGTCGGCGACGGTGTGCGAGCTTCCGGCTGGAACCGTGTTGAACTGAATCTTGGTGAAGTTCAGCGAGAGAGACTCCATCGGGCGACTCGCGCTGCCAAGGTCAGACCAGGAGATCTTGCCGGCACCGCCGGGGCCGGTGCCCGCGAGCCAGGTGGCGACTTGAGCTCCGCCGACCACGGTGTTCTCGAAAGTGCTGCCAGCCATGGCCTCGCCCTTGATGTCACCGAGCTTCATATAGGCCGGTCGGGCCATCGTGCTGGAGAGACTGAGTGCCGCGGCGAGACAGGAAACAACGAGCTTTGCAGAACGAAACATGTGAGACTCCTTGAGTGAGGTGGTCATTCCCCGAACCCCTTGGGACACACCTGTTCCGGACCACTCACCTGAATCTCGCACGCTCGGAAGAAAAAAAATGGCCCCGCGGCGATGCGGGGCCAACTCAAGGATTCAGATCGGTGCGAGACTCTACAGGGAGCCCTGCGGCCTTATTCCGGCTTGCCGCCGGCCATGTCATAGATCCACGCGTCGCCGGCGCGGTTCCAGTTCAGCACCTCGCCCGGAGCAAAGAACAGCTTCAACTCGCGCTCGGCGGCTTCGGGGCTGTCGGAGCCGTGGATCAGGTTGAACGAGTTGCTGACGCCAAAGTCGCCGCGGATGGTGCCGGGGTTGGCCTTGGAGCCGAACGTCGCGCCCATCAAGTTGCGGGCGATGGTGATCGCGCCGTTTCCGCGGAGAGCGAGCACGACGACGGGGGAGGAGGTCATGAACTTGACGAGGCCCGGGTAGAAGGACCGCTCCTTGTGGGCCTCATAGTGCGTCTCGGCGAGCTTGGGGCTGATCTGCATCAGCTTCATGCCCACCACCTGCAGGCCCTTGTCCTCGAAACGGGAGAGAATCTTGCCACAGAGCCCGCGCTGGACGGCGTCGGGCTTGAAGATGATCAGCGTGGTTTCCATGTGATGAACTCCTGAATGACAGGGGCTTTGGGCCCGAGTGGATGTGTGTGTTTTCGCCGCCGAATGGGGACGAAAAATCGCGGGGGCAAGCCTAGGCGAGGGAAACTTTCGGCGTTGTGGTCGAGTTGCGGGTGGGCTCATCGTTGCACGGTGTGCGGCCCTGTACGTCACTTGTTCGTCCGTCTACACTGCGCGTCTATGGCCGAGTTCCTGTCATCCATCCTGAGCTGGCAACTGATTGTCAGCGTGGTCGTGATTCTCGTGGTGCTGCACCTGCTGCTTGTGCTGGCGGGGGGTGGCACGTATCTGGAACGGAAGATCTCCGCGTACATTCAGGACCGGATTGGTCCGAATCGCGTCGGGCTGGATCTGGGGTTGCCCGCGCTGAAGTTTCTGAAGGGGCTGTTTGGCCTGGGCCAGCCGCTCGCGGACGGGCTGAAGTTCATTCTGAAAGAGGATTACACGCCACGCGGCGCGGACAAGACGCTGTTCACGCTCGCCGCGGTGATCGTGGTGGTGCCGGTGATGATCGCGTTTGCGATCATCCCCTGGGGTGGCAAGCTCGCGCTGCCTGAGGTGAATGCCTTCGGCGTGATCATCAAGGAGCAGGTGGTCAATGTGACCGCGGCGAATATCAACGTTGGGCTGATCTATCTGCTCGCGGTGGCGTCGCTGGGCATCTATGCGATCACGCTGGCGGGGTGGAGCAGCAACAACAAGTACGCGTTTCTGGGCGGCCTGCGCGCCAGTGCGCAGATGCTCAGCTACGAGATTCCGATGGGGCTGGCAGTGCTGATGGTGCTGCTGGTGACCGGCTCACTGATGCCCGACGCGATCGTGGCGTTTCAGGCGAATCACGGCTGGCTGATTCTGTTCATCCCCATCGTCGCCGTGATCTTCTTTATCTGCGCGCTCGCCGAGGGCAATCGTGCCCCGTTTGATAATGCCGAGTGCGAGCAGGAGCTGGTCGCCGGGTGGCACACCGAGTATTCGGCGATGCGTCTGGGCCTGCTGCTGCTCAGCGAGTACATCCATCTGTTTACCGGGGCGGCGTTCTTCAGCGTGCTCTTCCTCGGTGCGTATCACCTGCCCTTGAGCTGGGTCGGCGGGCCGGTGGATCATCTGCTGCATCCAGATAACACGTCGATCCTGGGCGTGCTCGCCAAGTTCCACGTGATCCTTGG
>JAIEOW010000079.1 GCA_019750095.1 Phycisphaerales bacterium | reverse complement strand
GGGGAGCGGTTGCTTGCAGGTCATCGGGGCGCTTGCGCCGTGGTCGATCTGGCCCTTGGCGTCGAGCACGCCGTGGTAGATCTGGACATGCACTTCGTCGGGGCGCAGCATGCCGAGTCGCACCGACGCGGCGACGGCGAAGCCATCACCCCCGCCAGCGCCCGGAGCACACTCGGTGGTCTTGACGCGGACGCTGGACCAGTGCTTGCGATAGCGATCGATATGATCCGCGAGCTCTCGCGCGGGCGCGTAGTTGTTGCTGGCCAGCACGCTTCCGGCGGCGTGGGCGGGGAAGTAGTAGTTGGTCGCGTACTCCGCCACCATGCGATTCGTGCTGAACTCGGGGGCGAGCTTGGCGATGCAGGATTTCATGCGGCTGGTCCATTTGGCTGGGACCCCGCTGGTGCGCTGGTAAAAGTCGGGGACGAGTTCGCGCTCGATGAGGTTGTAGAGCGCGTCGGATTCGAAGTTCTCGCGGGCTTCGTCGGGGGCGTCATTGGGATAGATGCCGCTGTCGGCGATCTTGTATCCGGCGTCGGGGGTGAAGCCCTCATCCCACCAGCCGTCGAGGATCGAGGCGTGGAGGACGCCGTTGATGGCGGCCTTCATGCCGCTGGTGCCGCTGGCTTCGAGGCCGCGGATGGGCGTGTTGAGCCAGACGTCGCAGCCGCGGACCATCTCGCGGGCGACGTCGATATCGTAATCCTCGATAAAGAGGATTCGGCCTGCGGCCTTGTCGCTTCGAGCGAACTGGACGACATCGCGGATGAGGTCTTTGCCCCAGCCGTCGCCGGGATGGCTCTTGCCGCTGATGATGAGTTGCACACCGCCGCCAGAGCTGCCTTCTTTGCCGCGGAGGAGCCGGGCGAGGCGCTCGGGATCGCGCAACAGCAGCGTGCCGCGCTTGTATCCGGCGAAGCGACGAGCGAAGCCGATGGTGAGCAGTGTGGGGTCGATCTGTCCGGGCATGCCACCGGTGCGGCCGTAGCCAGCCATGGTTCGGCAGAAGACGCTGAACTTTTCGCGGCAGGTGTTGCGAGCCGACCAGAGATCGGCGTCGGGGATCTTTGCAACGGCGGACCAGGACGCCGGGCTTTGCGGCGTGGTGCGCCAAGCGGTGCCCATGTGTTTGTCGAAAAGGGTGCCCATGGTGGGGCTGACCCAGGTGGGCGTGTTGACGCCGTTGGTGACGTGGCCGATGGGCACGTCGTCCTGCGGGGTCATGGGCCAGATGTCTCGCCACATGCGACGGCTGACGTCGCCATGGAGCTTGCTGACGCCGTTGGCGAACTTGCAGCAGCGGATGGCGAGAATGGCCATGCTGAATGCCTCGGCCTTGTCGCTGACATTCTCGCGTCCGAGGGCGAGGAACCCTTCCAGATCGAGCCCGAGATGCTCGCAGTAGGAGCCGAAGTAGTGGGTCATGAGCGCGGCGGGGAAGCGATCGATGCCCGCGGGCACGGGGGTGTGTGTGGTGAAGACGTGCGATGCGCTCGCGGCTTCGCGGGCCTGGTCAAAGTTCAGGCCGGTGCGCTCGCGGATTTCGCGGATGCGTTCGATGGCGAGGAACGCCGCGTGGCCCTCGTTGAGATGGAAGACGGTTGCTTTTTCGCCGATGGCGTTGAGGGCGCGCACGCCGCCGATGCCGAGGACGAGTTCCTGCTGGATGCGGCGGTTCTGGTCGCCGAGATAGAGATTTGCGGTGATCTCGCGATCTTCGGGGGCGTTCTCGTGCAGATTGGTGTCGAGCAAGTACAGCCGCACGGAGCCGATGTCGGCACGCCACACGGCGCAGCGGACTTCGCGTCCGGGGAGATGGATGCCGACGGTGAGCTGGCGACCAGTCTCAAGATCCATGACGCGCTTCACGGGCTGGCGCGGGGCGTCGAGCGGGGGGAAGAGTTCCTGCTGCATGCCCGCGGCGTCGAGCTTCTGGTGGAAATAGCCGTTGCGATAGAGCAGGCCCACGCCCACGAGCGGCAGGCCGAGCGCGGTAGCGGATTTCAGGTGATCGCCGGCGAGAAGACCCAGGCCGCCGGAGTAGATCTGGAAGCTCTCGTGAAGTCCGAACTCGGCGCAGAAATAGGCGGCGAGGAAGGGCGACTTGCCCGGAGTCTTGGCCACGCTCTGCGAAGCGAACCACCCGGGCTCGGCGAGGTGCTTGCGGAGATCGTCACGCACCTGGTTGATTTGTGCGACGAGCTTGTCGTCGAGCGCGAGGGCCTGCCAACGGTCGCCGGTGATCTCAACGAGCATGCGCACCGGGCTGTGCCCTGTACGATCCCACAGCACGGGATCGAGGAGTCGGAAGACCTCCTGCGCGGGCTCGTGAAAACACCAAAAGAGGTTGTACGCGATCTCCACCAGCGGCTGCAGGGCCGAGGGAAGGTTCGGGTTCACGCCTGGAAGTGTCGCGATGTTGGCGGAGGTCATGCTGGATTCTAAGAGTTGAGGGAAGCCGCGTGCCCGATCGGGCAGTGGGGGCGGGAAAGAGCGAGAGCGGTCAGAACGAACGAGTCCGCGTGAGCGCGGACAACTCTCCGGGTTTATCGACGCATGCTGGCGATCTTCATCGGCAACCCGAAAAGATCGATGAAGCCTCGGGCGGCGGTCACGTCATAGCCGTCCATCGCGAAACTGGCGAGTTTGGGGTCGTAGAGCGACTTGTCGGCCTTGGCGCTCACGGCGGTGGCGCGACCCTTGTACAGCTCCAGCGTGACTTCACCCGAGACGTGCTTCTGGGTGTGGTCGATGAATGCCTGCATCGCCTCACGGAGTGGGTGGAACCACTGGCCGTAGTAGACCAACTCGGAGTAACGGATGGCGACCTGCTGCTTGAAGTGCATGGTGTCGCGTTCGATGCAGAGCTGTTCGAGGGCCTTGTGGGCTTCGTAGAGGATCGTGCCGCCGGGCGTCTCGTATGCACCGCGCGACTTCATGCCGACGAGGCGATTCTCGGCCATGACGACCTGTCCGACGGCGTGGCGGCCGCCGATCTCGTTCAGTGCGGCGATGAGATCGTCGCCGCGGAGTTCTTTGCCGTTGAACGCGACGGGATTGCCAGAGGAGAATCGCACGGTGATCGTCTCGACCTTGTCCGGCGCCTTGGTGGGCGGCACGGTCATGAGCCAGACCTCATCGCTCACGCGCTGATCGGGATGCTCGATCTCCGCACCCTCGTGCGAGCAGTGCCAGAGGTTGCGATCGCGCGAGTAGATCTTCTTCTTGCTCTGCTGGATCGGGATGTTCTTCTTGTTGGCGTATTCCACCGCCGCCTCGCGGCTGGTGAGCTCGAAGCTCGGGTCCTTCCACGGCGCGATGATCTTGAGATCGGGGCCCAGAGCCATGTACGTCAGTTCGAAGCGCACCTGGTCGTTGCCCTTGCCGGTGGCCCCGTGGCTGACGGCGTCGGCGCCAGACTTCCGGGCGGCCTCGACCTGCCCCTTGGCGATCAGCGGACGTGCGATGCTGGTGCCAAGCAGATAGTCCAGCTCATAGAGCGCGTGGGCGCGGAGCATCGGGAAGCAGTACAGCTCAGCGAACTCGCGACGAAGGTCTTCGACGATCACCTCGTCGGCCCCGCTCTTGAGGGCCTTCTCCTCGATGCCGTCGAGCTCGCCGGCACCCTGGCCGAGGTCCGCGGCATAGGCGACGAGTTTCACGCCCGGATAACGCTCCTTCAACCACGGGAGAATCACGGACGTGTCCAGCCCGCCGGAATACGCGAGCACGATCTTCTTCGGCATCTGTTGGGTGTTTGTCGCCATTGGGGCGTACTATAGCGACGGCCAACATCGATTCTGGTGCGTCTTGATCCACATCGGGCCAAACGGTTCGACGTTCGTGGGTTCTTCGCGCACACTGTTGGTCGATCTCTTTGTCCCTACGGAGTGTCCATGCGGCGAATCGACTCTTTGCTGTCCATCCTCGGCGTTGCATGCGGTCTTGCGTGCGTTCCTGCGGCCATGGCCCAGGTCCGCATCGGTCAGTGGAATGTCACCAACTGGAACGCCACCGATGTCGCCGCTCGCGGCGCGGCGTTTCAGACGGCGTTCTACGGCATCAATCCCGCCAACGCCCTGCAGTTCGCGCCCGACCTGATGATTCTGCAGGAGATCGAAGACGCGGGCGGACAGGGCAACGTCAACGCATTTGTGAACGTGCTGAATACCGCGCCGGGTTCACCCGGAGACTGGGTCGCGGCTCCATTCGTGTTGAATCAGGGAGACTCATCGAACGCGCTTGTGTATCGCAGCACGCGGTTCACCTATGTGACCAACTCGGTGATCACGCTCGGCGTGCAGGGCGTTGATGTCGGTTCCGGCCCGACGCAGGCCCCGCGCGACAACCAGCGATGGACGATGCTCCCGTTCGGATACAGCGGCTCATCGGCGAATTTGTACATCTATTCCTCGCACATGAAGGCCGGAGACACCGGCGCGGACCAGTTGCGCCGCGAGCCAGAGGGCCTGCGCATCCGCGCGAACGCCAACACTCTGCCGACCGGGTCGCACTTTCTGCTTGGTGGCGATTTCAACATCCAGAGCTCCTCGCAGGTCGCCTATCAGTACATGACCGCGTTCAACTCGATGTTCGCCGACGCCCGGAACGTGCAGTCCGGACAGTTCTTCGATCCGATCAATCGCCCGGGCGACTGGAACGGCAACTGCAGTTTTCGCAACATCCACACACAGGAACCCACCGGCCCGGGCACTGGCGGCATGGATGATCGACTCGATCAGATTCTCGTCTCCTCCGCTCTGCGCGACGGGCAGGGTTGGTCGTACATCCCCTTCAGCCCCGGGGGCAACATTCTCCTGCCGTTTGTGAGTGCCGCGGCGGGATGCCCCAGCAGCACGACCGCGACCGCGTGGTTCGACGCCAACCACTCGTATCGCGCGTTCGGCAACGACGGCAACCACTTCAATGGCGGGATCGTTGACGGAAACTTCAACACGCAAGTCGGTGTCACGATTGCGCAGGCCCTGATCACCACCGTCGCCACCGGCGGCCACCTCCCGGTGTATCTCGATCTGCAGGTGCCGGCGAAGCTCGGCTCGCCGACAGGCACGATCGCTTTCGGATCGGTGCCGCAGAACTCGACCACGACGCAGGCGATCAGCATCACCAACGCCGCGGATGTGGCGCGATTCAGCAAGAACGGCACGGGTTGGGGCATCGACACGCTGAACTACTCGTTCAGCTTCGTCTCGGGCTCAGGGTTCAGTATCCAGGGCGGCAACGGGCCGTTCACACGATCGGCGACCGCGCTTCCGGCGCAGGCGAACTCGCACACCATCGTGGTCGACACCTCGGCCCAGGGCACGCTGAACGCCGTGCTGCGGATCACGAGCGATGATCCCGATGCGCCAACGCGCGACATCGCGCTCACGGCGACCGTCGGCTCCGGCGGGCCGCCGCCGCCACCACCGGGGAACTATGACGTCAATGGCGACGGACAGTTCACGATCGAGGACCTGTACCGGTGGTACAACCTGTTCACGGATGTGGATCAGAACACCGTGGTGGATATCAACGACGCGCTCGCGCTTCGCCGATTCCTGCGGTGGTACGAGATGCAAGAGATCATCAACGGGCGACGATAATCACGAGCACCCTGCGAACCACGCATTCAGATACGCAAACACGTCGAGCGTGTCCGTCGCGCCGCTCTGATCAAAGTCTGCCGGACCAGTGAACCAGAAGTTCAGGAATGTGAACAGATCCAGCGTGTTGATGGCGAGATTGCCATCGGCGTCCAGACACAGCGGCGTCCCCGGGCGCAGAAACGGGTTGGCCGGGTCTGAGCAGACCGACAGTTCGTCGGCATCAAAGAACGTGTCGCAGTCGGCGTCCACGCCCAGACGGTCTTGCGTGCCCAGCGGTACGACCATCACCGTGATCGGGGTTGACGCGGTTGCCTGTGCCAGGAGCGCGGCGGTGGAGATCAGCGGCTCCGTCGTTCGGTCAGATCGCCACTGGCCCGAGCCGTTGTATTTCCAGCCACGCTGTGAGATCGCGGCGTTCAAGCGGCCGCGGGCGATGATGCCCACCTTTCCAGCGTCGGCGAGGGCGATCATGGCGTTGATGCGGGTCGTATCGACCGTCGCGCTTGCGGTGGATTGAGCACCGATGGCTGCGTGGCTGTCGTTGCTCGGCGGGCCGGGCGGCTCCAGCGGGCTGTTCACACTGCCCAGTGGAAGCTCAGAGCCGCTGAACGAGAGCATGAACGCGGTGAGGTCGGCGACCATCTGATTGCCGGTGACGGTAAACACGGGCTCAGAGATGAATCGCTCGATCGAGTCCACGCTGCCGTCGTGCAGCATGCCAAAGCCGCTGGTGTTCACGAGCTGCGTGACATTGAATCCGCGCTTCTTGTACAGATTGCGGAGCTGCGGCGTCTTCATCGTGATGTTGCTCACGCCGTCAGTCGAGACCAGTTGCAGGTGGCGATTGCCGAGCGGCCCCGCAGCGATCGGCACATACGGCGGCGTGGTGGGGCCGGTCATGCGGAAGTCGGTGCCCGCACCCGTCGGGAGCGTGTGGCAGGTCACGCACGCGAAGGCGTTCATGTCCAGCCGCGTCGTCTGGCTGCGATAGGCATTGAGCCCATTCACGGCGTTTCCATTGGGCAGCGGCAGGCCCGCCGCACCAAATCGACCGGTGGTGAAGTGCCCCGGCAGCGGCAGATTGGTTGGCAGCGTGTTGTCAAAGTTACGGAAGGGGTTAGGCGGGTAAGTGATCGTGGCCAGAAAGTCCTCAAACTCCTGCATCTCGGTGTTGCTGAGCATCGCGGGCTTGCTTTGCAGGCCGACGAACGCGCCGTTGAACTCTTCGAGGCCCAGCCGATCTCCGCGCCAGTGGTGCGGCTCTTTGCCGATGATGTCCTGGAAGGTCTGCGTGGTCATCGGCCCCTTCATGGGGTGATAGTTCTGGAATGCGGGGTTGGTGGTGCCCGGCGAGAGGCCGATCAGACCTTGGCCGAGGTTCCGATCGCTGAGATTGACGCCGATGATGTCACCCGTCGGGTCGCCGAGGTCCCATGCGAGGCGGTCCATCTTGCCGTCGATGTGGCAGGATGCGCAGGCGATGATGCCGAGCCCGGAGTTGCGCCGCGTGTCGTAGAGATGCTTACGCCCCACCTTGATGGCCTGCGGCGTGGGATCAAAGAAGGGGGTGTTTCGGACAAGCGTGCGCGTTGCGGTGCTCAAGGTGGAGACCACGCCCGCGAACTTGTTGAGGACATAGACCTGACCACGCGCATCATCGACGATGACACCCGTGGGGCCGCCGTTGGGCACGCCGAGTTCGATGGCCTGCGGCGAGCCGGCGCGATTGCCCGAGTCGTCGACAACGACGACGTTGTTGGAGCCCATGCCGGTGATCCAGGCACGCTCGCCGTTGGATTCGTACGCGATTCCGCGCGGATCGCCTACGGAGAGGTCGCGTAGGGATTGTTGAACGCTTCCGGTGGAGTAGTTCAGATGCGGGTTCAGGTCTTGAAGAATCGTGGCACTGGGCGTTGCGGGATCGACCCGCGAGAATCGCACGCGCAGGAACTTCCCGTTCAGCACCGGCTCAAATCGCACCTCGTTGGTCGCGTCGGTGCCGATCACGGCGACATGGCCCGTGGCGGGATTCACGGCGAGCGCCATGCAGATGTTCATCAGCCGATTCGCGTAGGTCACGTTTCCTGTGGCGGTATCGATGATGCCCAGGTCATTGTCGGGAATGGTCCAGCCGACGCGACGGCCGGATGACGCAGCGCTTGCGCCGCTGACCCAGTTGGTCCAGTCGCGGTTGTTGTCGTCCTTCCACAGGCCGCCGCTGTCGCGCTTCACGATCAGCGACACCCGTGGCGGGACAAAGGTCTGGTTTGCTTGCGCGATCGGGGGATTGAAGCTCGCGCCGAAGTTGGGAGGCGGGTTCACGCCGCCATAGGGCGTGCCCGCCAAACCAACCACGGCAGGCGGAAACGAGAAGTTGCCGCCGGTCGGATTGCCGCCCAGCACGGTGGATGCGTTGCCGGATTCGAACACGGCGACGTAGACCTTGCTGCCATCCGCACTCACGCCCAGCGCTCGCGGCTGCTCGCCCAGGATCTGGATCGTTCGCGTAGGCGCAGTGAGGTTGGACGGGTCGTATTCCAACACCACGCGATCTGTGCCGCATGAGATGAACGCGCGTTGAGCCGCACCGCTGCCGGCGAAGACCACATCCCAGGGTTCATCGGGCGTCTTGATCGTTGCCACCACCGCGCGGAGCGAAAGGTCAACGATGCTGACGGTGTCGCTGATGTGGTTGACGACCCAGGCCTCGGTGTTGCTGCGCATGCGCACGGTCACGGGATCCAGACCCACGGGAACGCGTCCGGCTCGCACCGGGACGCCCGAAGAGAGCTGAAAGATCTCCAGCGACGCGCCCGCCGTGTTGACGGCGAGCAGCGTGTTGCCATCAGCACTCAAGGCGAGCGGCGCGACGTGGGGCGTCTCCCAGTTCACCACGGTTGGGCCGGAGGCGACCGCTTGGACCGATGCCGAGCCAAGAACGCCCAGCACCGCGACGATCGTGCGGGCGAACGGTTGATCACGAAGATTGTCCATGCGTGTGCCCCTGCGGAATGCCGCCGAGTGGCGGTGATTCGAGGATATCACAAGATTGGACAAAGTGGTCGCAAATTCGGAGTCTGTGCGAATCTACGCCGTCCGTCGGCGTCTGCGTGCGATGGCCATGCTCGCGGCGAGAATTGCTGTGGCCGTGCCTGGGCTTGGGACGGCCTCCACGCGGGCTTCGATGTGGTGGAAGATGCCGTTGAACTGGTTGGTTTGATCCTCGATTGCCCACAGGCCAGTAGCTGTGGCCTGGCGGATGCGGGTCGTTGGGCTCGAGCCAACCTGGTTTAATGCGGTCGAAACCACGCCGAATGAACGGAAGTCGGTGGGGGCGACGGCAACGCTGGTGAACGCAATCCCAAAGCAGATGGAGTTTTGGACGAAGACGTTGGGTGTGAAGACGGCCTCGACCGGAGCGTTGCTTGTGAGTGAGACGGGGCTTGCGTTACCTTGCCAGATGAGCGCGCCGGGAAGGCCACCCGCACCGACTTCGAACATCGACAACTGAAGGCCAAGGGTGATGCCGACCGGCGAGCCGTTGAATGCCTGGACCCGAGTTGTGAACCGTGTCACGAAGCGGTCGGTTCCTGCAAAGGTGATTCGATCACCCGCGCGGGAGTCGATCTCTCGCGGGCCGCTTCCTGGGGGTGTCAGCTCGGTCAAGCTGTCGGGTTCATCACGCTCGGCGATCAGCACCGTGGCGTTTCCGGGGCCGCGTGCGTCGTAGATGATGGCCGCGCCGCTCGAGGCGGACAACAACCCGACCACACCCAAAGTCACTGCAGCACGAAGCATGATGGCACCTCCACAAGAGCCTCCAAAAAAGGGGAGCGGATCTATTGTGCACGAATTCTGGGAAATGGCAAGAGTGCTTTCGGGAGATTGGAGACTTCACAAAGTGCGGAGATTCAGGCATACTGGAATTCGGCGTCTCGGTTCGGAATGAACTGTCCACACAAGGGAGTCCGCCGATGGCACACGCACACGACTTTTGACCGGTCCTGAACTCTTCATTCGGCTCATCTGGCGGCGGCGGGTCATCGCCCAACCTGGGGAGCGGTGGGGGGGAAGGGGAAATGAAGCCGAAGATTCAGCACACAGTGGCCACCAATCTGGGCGTCAAGAAAACCGAGTGGCGACGCAAGCCCAATCTGACGGGGACAGGTGCCACGCACGTTCGAACGTTTCACGCTCGGCTGAACAGCGAGGCGCTCGAACTGCTCGACCAGCAGGTGAACACCTGGCTCGACGAACATCCGGAGATCGAGGTCAAGCAGGTCACCATGACCGTCGGCGAGTGGCAGGGAAAAGTGAAAGAGCCCAACTTGATCGTTCAGGTCTGGGTCTAACTCCGATCGATCGGTGCACGTCAAGCCGTACGCGAGGTGGGGCGTGTTCCTATCGTTTCGTCATGACGGCGATCGAAACAACCCCGGCACGCGAGCTCGCCACCGGCCCGATGGCCGGAGAACCGATCGCTGAGTTGATTGGGCTGAAAAAGACGTACTACAAGCCAGACGGATCGGTGCTTGTGGAAGCCGTCGGACCCGGGCCGCGTGGGTTGGATCTGACGATCACCCGGGGTGAGTACGTCGCAATCATGGGTTCATCTGGCTCTGGCAAGTCCACGCTCATGAACATTCTGGGGTGTCTGGATCGACCTTCGGCGGGCCGATACCTGATTGAGGGGCGAGACGTTGTGGGTATGAGCGACGCGGAGCTCTCCCAGTTTCGGGGGCGGACAATTGGATTCGTGTTTCAGGCATTCAATCTGATTACACAGGAGACCATTGTCCAGAATGTGGCGACACCCCTGTTTTACCAGGGCATCGCTCCGAGCGAGCGGAATCGGCGTGCGATCGAGGCGCTGCAGAGCGTTGGTCTTGGGGATCGTCTTGGGCACCGCCCTCGGGAGCTTTCCGGTGGGCAGCAGCAGCGCGTGGCGATCGCTCGCGCACTTGTGACGCGGCCTGCGGTGCTGATGGCCGACGAGCCCACGGGAAACCTCGATTCGGCGACTGGTGAGTCGATTTTGCTGCTGTTTGAAGAGCTCCACGCCAAGGGCATGACGATTGTCATGGTGACCCACGACGACAAGATCAGTGCCCGCTGCGAGCGCATCGTGCGATTGAAGGATGGTCTCGTGGAGACTGACCGACGCCTCCGCAGCCGAGCGGCGGCCCCGATAACACGCTGATCGGACCTTCTCGCACCGAAACGCGGCGAGCGGACGTCATCGCCAGCCGAGCTTGCCGATCTCTACACCCCCAAGCTGTCCCGGGGTTGCTCGATTGCCCAGTTGGGTTTACCGTGTACCCCCACCCTCCCGTGCGATCGCCCGATAGAGGGCATCGCTCGAACACTTGTGGAGTGCCCGTCTTGGCCGCACGCTACCAAACCGTACTTCTCTTCGGCGCGCCCGGTGCCGGCAAGGGCACACAGGGCAAGATCCTGGCTCAGGTTCCGGGGTTCTTTCACGTCTCCAGCGGGGAGATCTTTCGCAATCTGGACATGAACTCGAAGCTTGGTCGAGTCTTCCGCGAGTATTCCACGCGCGGGGAGCTCGTGCCGGACGATGTGACGGTGGGGCTGTGGCATCAGAATATCCAGGCCCAGACGACGCTTCGGCTGTACAAGCCGGAGGTGGATCTGCTGGTGCTGGATGGCATTCCGCGGAATCCGGCGCAGGCCGTGATGATGAAGAAGTACATCAAGGTGCTCAAGATCATTCATCTAGTCTGCCGGGACAAGGACAAGATGATCGAGCGACTGCAGAGGCGTGCGCTCAAGGAGAACCGCGCCGACGATGCCCAGGTGGAAGTGATCCGCCGACGGTGGGAGGTGTATGAGCGTGAGACCTTCCCGGTGCTGGAGTGCTATCCGCGCGAGTTGATCGCGGAGGTTGAGGCCATGGGCTCTCCGGGCGCGGTGCTGCAGCAGATCTTGGCGCACGTGGTGCCAGTGCAGGAGACCCACTTCAACAATCCAATGGCGGTGGAGAGCCGGCGGTAGAAGAATGTGGCGTTCGGTTCAGCGAGTGTGGGGATGAAATCGGATAGGACTGCTCGCCAACAACGGGTCGGGCCGTCTGGCACGGCTTGAGTCGATGAACATCGATGGGGACTGGGCAGTGGGGGAGTGGTTCGGCCAAATGCACGCATGATCACTTATCGCTGCTCAACATGCAAACGGATGCTTGAGGTCGACGACGACCTCGCGAAGCAGAAGGCGGCGTGTCCGCACTGTCGAGGCGTGATGGTGGTGCCCGATCACTCGTCGGCCGGAATGACGCCGGAGGGCGTGCCCTTTGCGCGATCGGCAAGCCGTGGCAGCGCATCGCCGGAGGCGAATGAGCCAGATCGGGCGATGGCCCTCGGCCTTCCGCCGGATTCGGGGCCTGAGCAGCATGTACTCACGCTGCACCCAGCGATGATTCGCGCTCGGCCTGTGCACGGTGCCGCGCTCGTGCTGCTTGTGGTTGCCGGCGCCGCGATGCTCGGCTATGGAGCGATCGTGCGCACGCAGCCATATGCCATGGCGTGGCTGTGGTGCGGCTGCGGGCTTCTGGTCGGTGGCGCGGCGTGGTGGGCGGTGTGGAAGGTGCGGTGCATGACCGTCTCGCTGATCATCACGAACAAGCGCACGACCGAACGCCGCGGGATCTTGCGGAGGCAGACCAAGGAGATCCTGCACGACAAGGTGCAGGATTTGCAGATCAGCCAGAGCTTTGTGCAGCGCATGGCGAAGGTGGGTTCGATCGGAATTTCGAGCGCCGGAGAGTCGGGGATCGAGATCCAGATCGACGACCTGACGGACCCGATTCGCGTGCGCGAGATTATCGATGCGTATCGGGAGATCGGTTGAGCGGTGTGCGGCCGAGTGGAGAGAGTGTGGCCAAACCTCGCGTGGAAGAGCGCCAATTCCAGGTACTCCCTACCGGCCGGGCTTCACTGACTCGCAGTCTTGACCGATAGAACCCTCCGGCTAGTATTTCGCCCCTCAGAGGAAGCCGCCCGGATAAAAACCGGGGCCTTTGAGCCGAAAACCCGATCCCCGATAGCTCAATGGTAGAGCGGCCGGCTGTTAACCGGCAGGTTCTAGGTTCGAGTCCTAGTCGGGGAGCTTTTCAACGACCCCGCCTCACGGCGGGGTCGTTTGGTTTACAGGCGGCCCGTTTTGCCCGTCGCGGCGGGGTGGCCAGAAACCCGGCAGAATCCGAGCGGTTTGGCGATTTGGCCTCCGGGCGGCTGCGCTCTCGATTCGAGGCCGTTTCAGAGGGTCAAAGTCCGGACACCATGCGTCTCGGGATCGGTGCGTCAAAAACCTCTCTCGCTCTCGCGTTCTCTGGTTTACCGTGTTGGGCGGGTTAACAGGCACTCGCGCGAGCTTGGGAAATGGCTTCAATCGCTACTCCCGACGTCGAACGCCGTGGTGGTTCTTCGAGAAGCGTGCCAGCCGTTCAGCCAGCAACCGAATCACGTCCGGGGCCGAGTCCGCCCCAAACACCCGGTCATCCGGTTCGTTTGGATATCGCACTCGATCGTCGATCCGCTGGTCTGCCATGCGGCCGCTCCAACCATCGACACGCATGCCGATGACCAGCCGCTTGTAGATCCAAGCGAAGCAGATCTCGGACATCGTGCCCGCGCCACCGCCGATGGCGATGACAGCGTCAGCGTGAGCCACGATGGAGTTGCGGACGTGGTCAAGTCCGGATGCGATGACGATGTCTACTGACTCGTTGGCATCTCCGGGGTCGTGCCCAGGAAGAACGCCAACGGTGTCGCCTGAGTGGTACTTCGGCGACAACCGGGCTCCACGGCAGGCAGACTCCATCACCCCGCCAAGCCCTCCGGTCAAGACGCGATAACCGGCGTCGATCAGTTCGCGGCCAACGTCCTCCGCCAGTTTGTCCTTCATGGAACCCGGCTCCAACTTGGCGTCGCCGATGACCGCGATTAAAGGACGACGCGCAGAACGCTGGATGGCTGGATTTGTACTCATTTGTTGCACTCCATCGCGCCCAAGGAACGAGCGTCATCGCGGTTGACAAAGACCCCACCAAGGTATGGCACTGCAGTCGTTCGCACGCCCCGAAGCGAGGCAAGCAGAGCCATGATCACGAAATCGTGCGTCACCGCGACAATTCGGGGCTGGCATGAATCGCCGGCGACGGCGAGTACGTCACGGATGGCGTTGAGCGCTACGACATGACATGGGATCAAGACTCCGTCGGGGAGTGAACCGTCCATCCAGGCAGACATCAGGCCACCCCAGCCAAGTCGAGACTTGACAATGCCGTAGGTTTGTGTGTCCGCGATGCGAAACTTCACGAGGCTGTCGAGCGTGCTCGCCTCGGAGCTCGGGATGCCAACGGCCGTTGCGATCGCCGCAGCGGTTTGAACCGCCCGAAGTACCGGGCTGGAGACCATACGAATGCCCTGGCCGAGTCGTTGTCCCAGCGAAGAGGCCTCACTGTGCCCGTTCTCAGTCAGATGCACGGCATCCTTCTGTTCCGCGTTGAGACCAGCGAACGACGGCCGTTCCCCATGTCGAACGAACAGGATGCCGCCTGTGTCGCCCCACACCGACTCCGACACATGCATAGGGAGCAACGCAGCGGTGGCGTCCCCGACTGCTCGGGGCCGACGCGGCGGCTTCGCCACGATCGCCCCGATTTGCGTTTCCCGAGCCGATCGATCCAGTCCTTTCCCTAGACCCGACGGTTCGTACAAATAGAGCGCCTCCCGGATCCAGACGGGGCGATGGGCCATCTCCACGATCGGGAGCATGAAGCTCCAGTCCACGGCGATATCAACGTACTTGTCGCCGACTCTCAGGTCGTGGTCGGGAATGGCATCGAACAGGCGCTTGCGAAACGTTCGGAGGTGTTGCCAGACGTTGCCGCCCCGCGCCCGCCGCGGCGCGTCGAGCACGACCGGATACTCGACGTGCTTGTCGGTACGCAGCATCGAGCCGATCGTCACGTCGGCCCCGCTGGAGTACTCATGCTCGATCCGATCAAGCACAGAAGACCCGATGAGCGCGTCATCAAGGTCCAGCGTCACGATAACGCTCTCTGGGTTCGTGCACACGTGGCGAATAGCCAGTGTCATATTTGCGAGTTGGCCGCGGCGTTCCCGCGGCTGGATGAGTGTGATCCGGTCCTTCCAAGGCGCGATCGCCATGCGTAGCGATTCCTGCGATAACGCACAAGAACCATCGTCGACGATCACGGCACCCCAGTCACCGCGTCGTTGAAGGGTCATCGACTCCAGGCACCGTGCGATGCGCCCTGCCGGCACGTTCCGACCGGTTACGACAAAGATGAATGGCTCCGCCCGGTTGGTTGGAGCCCACAGAAGTGGTCCGCCGACCAAGTCAACCTTCCCGATCTGACCGGCAGGAACAGGGTATTTCTCAACCAAATCCATCAGGAGCATCCAATCGGCAACCGCACGCTTGAGATCGTTTGCCGGGTGGACGAATGCCAACTGCGTTGATGCACACCGCAGCGAATCGATCCTGCCCTCCTTCGCCGCCAGATCTAGCGAGCGATGCCAGGACAGCACAGGCCATCCTTCGGCCAGCTGATTTGAGAACGGGCGTGCGCTAAGAAGCCTGTCTCTGTGGAAAAGACTGCCACGCACCTCAACACGCCACGGCACGCCGCCATGAGCGGGGGTGAACGACTCCTCCGTGATCTGCGGCACACTCAGCGACGCGGTGATCGCCTCGGGCATTTCTTCAATGGCAGAGATCATGTCCCCGAGATAGTCGTAGGTGTGAGAGACACGGTGGATGAGGACATCGGAGTCGACCTGCAGAATGTACTCTCCCAGGCACTTCTCCATTGCCCACAACGGGGCGACGAGCGGTGCGCCGGCTGCGCTGTGAGTGTGTTCGCAGTCGATGGCGAACCAGTCTCGCATAACACGGCGGGGATCATCGCCGGCCGAGGGGGCGCACAGAACCCGGTCAACGACCCCAATCGCGCGGAGCCGTTCAGCGGCGCAAATGAGTGCATCCATATCCGCGACAGCATGCTGGCGGACAAAGCCCTCGCGCAGGGAGTCGATGACGAGCACTCGCTCGCAGAACATCCGCGGCCCTTCAAGTTGGCTCACAAGATGGGTGACTTGTCTCTCGATGGTGGCGGACTCCATCGCGCAGGTCTTGATGAGCAGCGAGACCCGTGGGGAAGATGTCGGTGTCTCCACCGGTCGGCAGATCAGCGTGAGGAAATCAGAGGCGGGTTCGAACCGATCGGTATCGACTGTCTCACTCGCAACGCGCCGCTCGACGCGTAGACCGTGCCTCAGGAGATCCCGTTCGATTTGCGCCAACGGGCGGTGAAACTCCCTCCGGCCTTTGCCCGTCTCAGCATTTTCGACATACCAGAACGAGCTTTCATAGTTTGCTCCGGCGGGAACGTCACGTCGCCGGTGGAGATTGGTCGGTCCGCCGAACGTGCCGATGGGGTTGCAGAAGCTGACTACGACTAAACCCCCAGGCCTCACGGCGGCGCGGAGATCTCTAAGCAGTTGCTCGTACTCGGGGCCTTCACCCAGTTCGCAGAGCACGAGTGAAGACACGACAGCGTCGAATGGACCGGTCTCCAGGGCAGCGTCTCGCTCGGTGGTGAGCAGCAGACCTGGGGGGAGTGACCCAAGCGTCTGCCACTTGGCAAGCATTTCGGCTCCGGGGTCGTATCCGACGCTCCGAAGTCCGGCCTCGGCCAGGCGTCGAGCACTGCGTGCTTTCTTACCGCAGCCGTAGTCCAGCACGCTCTTCGCGCCAGACTCGAGAACGATCGGGTCGACGATTCCAGACACGATCCTTGTGGCGGATGGTCGTTCGTCGTTCAATGCCCGCCAGAATCGCTCGAATCCGTCCAGCTCGGGCATGGACTTGTCTACCAAGGCTCGACGCATCAGCTCATCGAGGTCGGCGCGATGTGGCCATCGCCACGTCAGCCACGCCCGTTCGGCCATCGAGCGGTACCCATCTTCCGAGTAAGGCCGGATATCCGATCCGTAATCGATGAGCTTCAGTCCTGTCGCAGACACACGCAGGTTCTTTGGATGGATGTTCCTGAACACGACGCCATTGGACTTGCACTCACGCAGTAATCCGAGCATCTCAGCCCCGCAGCCGCCTGCATAGGGCTCACTCGCCTCGAACGGGTACACAACCAAGAGCGTCTCGTCGCGAACCTCGACGCGCGAGAGCGAATACAGGTGCTTCGGCTGGTCCAAGCGATTGCTGAGGGTCTTCAGCGTCTCCAGGGTGTCGTGATTCGGGCGGCGCTTAAGCAGGTCAAGAACCTTGAACACCCGAACTTCATCGGTGAACACAATGCCCTCGCCTCCAGCACCCAACAGGCGGAGATGTGCAGCACCGAAGGCCCGCTTGAGCAGCGCCCGGGCACGACGTTCGCGAGCTGCGGCAACCGCCGCGTCCGTAGCACCGGGCGTGCTGCGAGTGGATCGATACTCGCTGATGAGCCCGTCCATCGATCCGAAGGTGTTGCGGATGTCGGCGTCAGAGACGCTCTTCCGGATCTTCTCCGCGAACATTGCCACAGCGGTCGGTTTGAACTGGCTGTAGATACGGTCCATCTCTTTGGCGATACGAACCAGTTGCTCCCGAGCTCTGCCCACTGACCACTCAGAAGAACCATCCATCATGCGACGAGCAGCATGCCGGATGCTGTCTGCGAGCCCCAAGATTCGCCACGCGTTCAGCGTGAACGCGGCCAACCGCTCGTTGATGTACTTCCTGACGCGGCGAGTTCCGCTTTTGAGCTCGTCCGCGGTCCATGCCAGCAGCGGCTCGCGACGCCGTTCTGGCGACCTCGCCTGCATTAGTTCGTTCGCGGCTCGATACAGGGCGTATCCCAGCACGTCTTCCCACAGGGTCACATCGTCCAGTTGTGACCGCTTGGTAAACGTGCGGTCGTGTCGGACCCCGGCGGAAGCGTGCATCACGATCTTCAGACCCATCTGGTCCCGCATCAACTGCGTGACAAGCATGTCGGATCGTCGCACAAAGCGGTCGCCGAAGCGGGCCATATTCTGCGGATACTCCAATAGGTGCTCAGGCCTGAAGAAGATCGTCGAGCCACCCCGCTGCACTGAGTCGATCGCGGCATCTACGGCGAACGAGCCGACGTTGACCGCCAATGGCCTGAATATCGCTTCGCCGGCGAGCAGGCGATCAACCCGCGATGCCACTGATTGAAGGGCGTCCGCCAAGGTCGCCTCCTCTCCGCTTGGCTTCAGTGAGAACGGAGTCTCGAGGTGCTCGGTGTGCTTCGAGAGGTCGTAGTAGGAATCGGGCATCGCGTCGCGTATGACAGCGTTCGCGCCACTTCGGTCTTCCCACGCGGCACTGGGCGAGGACGCTGCCAACAGGGCGAGCTGGCGTTCGAGATCAATCAGCTGGACCCTGAGCGTTGCCGTGAATGGCAGTGGTGCCGCATCCGTATCGGGCCCGATCACCATGTCGACGCCAGCATCGCGTAGCGCCAGGATCGCACTCACGTCGGGCGTTGGGCGGTAGAACTGCTGGCCGCCTGTTGCGACGCGAACCGTGAGGCGTTTGTCGTCGTCGAGGATCCATGCCGCCGCCCCAGGCTGGTTGGCGGCGATCCTCGCGACGTAGGTGTTAAGAACTGTGCGGGTCACCGCAATCCGCAGGCGCTGTCGTGTCGGGTCAGGAGTGTCGATCAGCTTGCCTTGTTCCCAATCCGCACGTTGCTGCTCGATGCTCACCAGTTCGACCGCGAGTCCTCGCTCGCGATACGCGGAAACGAGATCATGGAGTGGACGCGTTCCATCGCTCGAAGTTGGCCCGTTCTCGACAATCACGACCAAGAGACGGTCAATGTCTGGCTGCGACGCCAGTGCCAGAAGGTCCTCAAGCAGGCCATCGACGTGGGACGGTGGCTTGGCATCTGTTACGAACCCAGCAATCAGGCTCAGCTGTCGTCCATCCCGGACCAGCGGGGGCAGGTGTCCCAACTCGCAGACTATGGTGGGAAGCCGCCAGCCAAAGAGCCTCAGCGCTCGCTCGGCGGCCTCGGTCCTGGCCGCCTCGTCGAACCGATCCGCGTGCTTGAGCCAGAAGCGAGTTAGGCCATCGAGTTTGGCGGAGGATGAGGGTGCCGACAGACGGTCTTTGCGAGCGTCCGCGAAGTGGTGCACGGTGTGGCGCGACGTGCAGCCAAAGCGCAAGAGCGGCAGAGCGCTCAAGCGAATGCACAGATCCCGGTCCGTGCAACTAGGGAGGTGCTCGTCGAAGCCTCCCACCTGAAGGAGAACATCGAGCCTGACGAACAGGTTGGATCCCTGGATGTGCTGCCCGCTGATGAACTGCTGTCTGGGTTCGAGTGTTTGCGGGATAGTCTGTCGACGCCCCGCCTCATCGAGGACTTCGTGTCGAATGAGACCCGAGACCACCATGTTCAGATCTGCGGCGACTGCCTCTTCGAGGCACGCGTCGATATGTTCGGGCTCCCATGCATCGTCATCGTCGAGGATTGCGACGAACCAAAGGTCCGGCTGCCGCATGATCAGCCCATCGCGATGCAGTTGGTCGATGCCGGTGTTCCACGCGCCGGACGCTCGCTGCTGTGTGCGCCGATTCCGCAGCACCGTCACCGGAAGGCGGCCTCCACAATCGGCCTGGAGCGTGTCCGCAATCGCCTTGAGCGCAGAGTCAGAAAGCTCTTCTTTCGACTGATCCACAACAATCACGAGCCGATCGGGCAGACGTGATTGCGCAAGGATTGAGGGGATCGACCGCTGGCGGAGCAGATCGATTCGATCGCGGGTGGCTACGAGCGCAGCGACACAACGGACATGGTGGGACTGTGGACGGTTGTCCATCGGGATACCTCCGATGAGCGAGGCAGAAACGTGCTGTCGCCGCCGAGCGGAATCACTCGGCTATGCCTTCGGGGCACATCCCTCGACTGTCGGAGTAGCAGCATGTTGCTCGCACGAGCACGGCCGCAGGAGAGATCTCGTCGCTCATCGATTCGAGATCCGAACCTCGCCTCACGCTGCCATCCAGCAAACAGGGAGTCACGGTCCGCAGTTGATGTTAGGGATTGAACCATTCAGGAATCAAAGATCGTGTTCGGCCGCCGGGGTCAACGCTCACCGCGCCAGTGCTTAAGTGGTCGCTTGGCGTGATAGGCCGTCAGGACGGTACCGTCGTTGGAGATGACCACGGCGAGATTCTCCAAGTCGACGGCCCGTTGGCCAACGAGAGCTATTGCCGTGTGCAGTGCGCGGCGGCTGAGATAGGCGACCTGGCAACCCTTCCCCGCGTAGAACCACTCGCCAAACTCAATTGCGATCTGGATTGCTAGCTGCCCAATGCTTCTTTGCTCCAGCCTTTCGCTCGCGTGGGTGCTGATCACGAGCGTTGGCTTGCGTGTCCGTCGCGTTCGTTCGCGCGAGGACACAAGAGCGACATCGCCGCACTCTTCCGACCAAGTTGTTGTGAACACGGTTTGCCCTGCCGCGATGCCGGATCACCCTCTCGGGGCTCGCGCTCGGGAGGTCGGCGACACGCCGTCTCCGTATGGTCGGTGCAGCCCTGATTTGCGTGGGGGCTGCGGGGGCGGTGACCACATCCCACCTTCGGGATCAGAATGCGACGGGCGGGTAGTGAACCCGGGGCCGGCGTATCAGGACGTTCATCGCATTCCTGATCTACCGGCTTACTCGCCAACATTCCCGAGGAGGGAACGAACTGAGCACCCATGTATACGGACAACTCGCCGAATAGTTTCACGTTCAGCTGGCTGGCATACGGAAGTGCCGGTCTGCAATGGGTTTACGCCTTCTTGAAGGATGATTCGGGATCCCGTGCGAGAACGGGTTAGGTGCTCTATGGCGGGTCGCTGTTGACCCGCGAAGGAGCCGTTCGTGTCCCAGCAAGACCCCCCGGACCTCGCCGCCCAGCGGCGCGAGATTGTCATCGCCACGCTCGCGACCGCCGTGCACCGTTGGCACCGCCAGCGGGTTCGGTCCGGCGCGCGGGCCGTGCGTGCCGCCAGCATCCTGCCCGTGGAGCATCAACAACCCGAGAGTTCTCGACTTGACTGTGCGGAAGATGATCGCCCTGATCGTCCGCTTCCAACCGACACGGCCGCGCGGCATGTTGCGGGCGGGAACGACGGAGACCAGTCA
>JAIEOW010000140.1 GCA_019750095.1 Phycisphaerales bacterium | reverse complement strand
CCATGCGGCCCACGCGGACCCACATCCGGTACGATCATTCACGCGCCGCGGTTGCGCGATTGTTCAGAGATTCCATTTGAGCTTTCTCAGTCTCATGCGTGGGTCGTGGGCTGGTGGTTCCACAGGAAATGATCGGATTGATATCATCAGCACCTCAAGTTCCGGTGGCCTCCGGCTCGCTGCGCGTGTTCCCGCGCCAGCCGCGACCGCCTTCACGATGCTCGCGCTCGCACAAGTCTGTGTTCGGAGACGAACACGATGTTGACGAACATCGATCGCAATCTCGCGCCAGCGTCTCACGGCTTCGTCCCCAGCCCCCGCCGCAAATCCTTCTCCATCTTCTCCAAAACCTTCCCCTGCTCCTCCGTAAGCTCCGCCCGCTCCTTCAACCGCTGCACCGCCGCCGCCCCCTCGCCCGATTCAAACATGATCACGCTCGCCAAGACATCGTGATCCGGGTGCTGCCGCCAATACGCCTCGTTCTGCCACCGCGCTGGCCCCGCCAGCACCACGCCCCGCGCCCGCGGCACATCGCCCAGCTTCATCGCCGCCGCCCCGGCATTTCCCGCCAACGTCCCCACACGCACCCAGTAGAACTCATTCACCCCCGCCTTCTCCACATCCGGCGAGATCTGGTCCAGCATGTCCAGCACCACCCAGGCCAGATCGACCGACGCCGCGTCGCCGACTTTCTCCACGCGATCATGCGCCAGCCCCAGCGCGCCCTGTGCGGTGATCTCCTTGGCGAAAAAGGCCTTGCGCATTGCCGTCGCCGCCGTCGCGCGGCTCGTGCCCGCGGCTTTGGCCAGCGTCTCCAGCCGATCGGCCTCCGATCCGCACCCACCCAGCATCAGCACCGCGGCCACCATCGCAACCGCCGCACCCGCACGCCCACGCGCTCGCGATGTCCGACGCACGCCCAAGTTCATGTTCAGACCCATCGTCGATCCTCCGTGCCCAGCCGCGCACCCATGCACTCACAATCGCGATACCGGCCCGCAGCGTTCCGGTGCGCCGGCTTCACGCAATCTTCCCACAGATCGGCTCGACCCATCCCATCGCCCGTGCATTTCGGCTACCCTTGCCACATCAGGAGACCGCCCACCGCCCCGATTCTCCACGGAGCCTCATCAGGGATGATGCGATGACCCACGCCCGCGCCTTGCGCCTCGTTCCCGTTTGCACGCACCGCGCCATGATCGCCCTCGCGATCACCGGTGTTGGGCTCGCCGCCGTCGGCTGCTCATCATCGGGCACCGCCGCGCGTGCCGTTGATCAGCGGCCCCTCGTCGCACAGTCTGCCGTTGAGTCTCTCGGCGCTTCCGCCGACGAAGGCGGCCTGGGCTTCTTCGACGCGCTCGAATCTCGCCCCCTCGCCAGCCAGGATGACGCCATCCACGCCGCCCTTCTCCTCGGCACCGGCTCCAGCGCGCCCGCCAGCGATCAGCGTGTCGCCATGGCCTCGGCCCTCGGCTATCTGCCGCCAGATTTCGCCCGTTCTCCGCGCGAAGCCGTCACCATTGGCGAAGTCGCCACCATGCTCGCCCCCATCGTCGAGGGCCGCCCCTTCCGCTCCGCCGACTCGGCCCTCAGCGCCCTGCGAGCCCGCGGCGTCGCCGTCGGCACCGGCCTGCCCAACCAGGGGCTCACCGGCGCACAACTCATGTCCATCGTCGGCGCGATGCAAGACGCCATGGCCGCCGCCGGCATCCAGAAAGTCCCCGCGCCGGTCATCCCCGTCGCTCCGCCCGCCGCCGTTCCTTCCGCGGCCGATGTCTCAACCATCTCCGCCGTCGATGATCGCGTCCCCGCCGCGCTTCCCTCCACCAGCGCCGCCCTCGATACCGTGGGCCGAAACGAACCCCTTCCCACCATCCCGCCCGGCAAAAATCCCCCGGCGATCGATGTTCAGGACCCGCGTTCCGCCAAACCCGCCGTCATCGGCCCCGCCGGCACGCCCACCTCCGGCCCGACGACTGCTCCCAAGCCCAAGCCCGGCGTGAAACTCGCCCCCATGCCCCCGGCACCAGGGGCCGCAGGCGAGCCCAAACCCGCGACCCCCAACGCTGCCGCCAACCCCCAGCAGCCCGAGACCGCTCGCACCACCTGGCTCCGCGGCCAGCCGCTCAAGCCCAAATCCAAGCCGGTCGATCCCAACGCATCCCCATCTCCGACCACCGCCAACGCTGACGAGCCCAAGTAAAGGCCGCCGCACTCCCGCCTCGCACGAAGGAACCCCGATGACCACCCACGGATGGATGCTCGTCTGCGTGACCCTGCTCGCCGCCCCGTGCGCCGCGCACGCCCAGACCGCGACAACCGATCAGCGCGCCAGGCCCGAGCAGGTCAAGCCCGAAGATGCTCAGACCCCCGCGCCGGTCCCCCGTCGCGCTCGCCCGATGCGCAAGCCGATCATCGATCTGCGTGCGCTCGCGCGCGAACGTCGCCCCGGACAGGTCATGCCCGGCGATCCCACGCCGCTGACTTCCCCGATCCCCGAGCTCGCCCCTCTTCCCGCGGCCCCTGCTGCACCCTCAACCGTCCGGGTTGAGCCCGGTCCGCCGGATGGCCCGATCGATCTTCCCGAATCCGCGCCCGTGCGCAAGCCGGTCGTGAGTGCCCCTGCCAACGATCCTCCCGCGCCCATGCCCGCAGAGCCGCCGCGCTCCGCGCCGGTTCAGCCCGAACCCGAGCCCATCGCCCCCGCGCCCGTGACCCCATCGGCCATCGAAGCCGCGCCGCCGGTTCCGCCCGCGGTGCCGACGGTCCAGGTTGTGCCCGTCGCTCCCGCTGCCCCCGCAGCGGCAGAGTCCGCACCTGTTCCGGCTGCTCCCGCCGATCCCGAGCCCGTGGCGCCCATCGCTCCGCCACCCGCGCCCGCCACCAGGCTCGACGGCGTGATTCTCGCCGACCTCGAACCCGCGCTCTCCCTCGGCCCCGCCGCCCTGCGCATCGAGCGTCGCTCCGGCAGCACCCAGTGGCGCAGCGCAGACACCGGCCCCAGCACGCCGTGGACATCCTTCTCACCCGGTGATCAGACGACAGGTCGCATCGAGATCCGCGCCGGCATCGACGCCGACGCCGAGATCATCGTTGATGATCGCGTCGCGCTGCGACTCTCGCGCCTCGGGCGCGCCGTCGTCGAGCGTTCCAATGAACGCAGCGGCGCATCCTCTGTCAGCATCACCCTCGCCCGCGGCACCATCGAACTCCGCCCGCTCACGCCGCCCACTTCACCAGAACTCATCGCACGCATCAAGACGCCGGACCAATCCTTTGGCGTTACCGGCCCGGTGCGCGTTGAGTACGACGCCTTCGCTGGCACACGCCGACGCGTCGGCAACCCATAATCCTCTTGGTTCCGCACACGCGGAACAATCAAAACATGCGAAACGCCTCATTCCTGTGCGGAACGAGCGTCCGTCTGCGCGTGTGAAATCCCGGCGAAATATCCTCTTTTCAGCGGGTTTTCTTGTTGAACCAATAACCCTGATGCACTGTACAACCTGAGAAGTTTGCCAGTTTGCCAAAGGTGCGCCGGAGCTTCCGCTCCCAAGATCAGGTGTAGGTGGGCCATGAGCCGTGTTCTCTCGACAATCCGCTCGGCTCATCGCGTCATGCCGTGGCAACTCGAGTGTTGTCAGACCCTCGAAGAGCAGCACGTTTGCGCTTGGTCTGACTCCGCGGTCCAGCGCGACCACTTCGTGCACGACATGCAGTCGATCCTGACGCGCATTGAGGGTGCCGAAGTCTGTCGAATCAATGGCGAATCAGTCACCGATCTCGGGGGGTTCGTGCGAGAACTGGAACAAGCTCTCCATGTTGGTCGCATCCTCGAAACCATCGAAGGCCCGCTTGGCATCGTCGACGCCCTCCGTCGCCGCCCGACGCGCGAAGGTGTTGCCGTTCGGCGTCGGTACCTTCTTTGGACCGAAGCCCACGTCCTTCTTAGTCAAGCTCCCCACCTGTTTGGGCGGGTACTCGATGCGATCATGGGGGTCGCCGGCGAGGGTGAGTTTGTGGATGACGATGTACTGCTCTTGCAGCGCTTGATCCTGGTGGGCCGACCTGCGCTGGATATGTACGCCGAGGATCCGCGGGGCCAACTGTGCCGCTGGCACGCCGACGCCGACGAAGAGCCGCTCTGGCAAGTGATCACCGGACTCGCCCAGCCCCCGGTGGCGCGGTGGCGGATCAGCCGAGCCAAAGCGGTAACGACTGGCATGGCCTGATCTGGCCACGATCGCCGACGATATCAGTCAATTTGTACGTTATTGAGCACGATCTTGGGTATCCAGACGGCGAGACGTGGCCAGTCCGGTCCATAACCGAAATTCTCAATCAATTTGCTGGTCGATTGTTTGTCGGGGTGTACACTGAAGTGTCGGCGTGCGTACAGCATTCTGGCGATACGTTCCTTCCCCCGAGGAGGACGAGAGATAGAAGACGTCGGTCCGGTCAGGATTCGACGGTTGCGCGGTTTGTTTGCCGCGCCCTTCCTACCTCTCATCCCAACTTCGGCGTGCCGAGACGCAATGCGTTTCGGGGGATGGCTCTGATTCGTCTGCGGAGTGTCTCCGGCAGGCGATCCTGGGCCGAAATCGTTTGAGGGAGTAGAGAGATGCGAGCTCGTCAGTTCATTCTTGCCGTCGTCGCTGGCCTTGGTGCTTCTGCCGCCGCTCAGGCGCAGTCGAGCACCGTTGCGACCTTTGCTGACCCGACCGTTGGCGGTCCGCTGACCCCCCTGTTTGAGTACAACGGCAACGCGACCTCCGGCGTCCTCACGGGCGGCTGGTCTGGGTCCAACCTGAACCTGCTCACTCCGGGCATTCCGTTCGTGGGTGATTACGCCAACTCCACGTTCACCATGACCCCCGTCTCCACGAGCGTTCCGCTCGGTGGAGGCCTCTTCCTCACCAGCGGCGGCACCATCAACTTCTTCGATGCCAGCAGCAATCCGCTGCTGACCATCAACTTCACCGGCGGGTTCCTCTCCAGCGCCCTCGGCTTCGGAGCAAGCGACTTCACCGGGTTCAACGTGACCTTCTCCGGCCCGATTCTCGCGGCCTACGGCTCGGTCACCAGCGAAGCCTTCTCGTTCTCCTTCGCCAATCCCGCCATCACCAGCTCCGGCTTCAGCGTGACCTCCGCGTTCACGTCCTCCGCCGAGCTCGTTGTCCCGGCTCCCGCCTCGGCCGCTCTGATCGGCCTGGGTGGTCTGGTGGCTCTCCGCCGCCGTCGCTAAGCCCTCGACCGCATTCTCTCACGGATCTGTTCACGCTGGCCCGGCACCTTGCCGGGCCACGTGGCTTTTTGGGTGATCCACCAACATGCCTGCCCAATCCTGCCAATTCGACAGATCGCCCACCTCTGGCAGGGCCAACCCGTCCTTCGGCGGGTGAAGGATGGCTTGCCGAGCCGCCAGACACCCCGATTGCGTTGCGCCAGGGCCTGATTAGGTGCATTGATCCTCTTGAAAGCGGATTTTCCCCGTGACTTGGCAGCGGCACGCGGCGTGCTGTCGATGAATCACCGGACCTTGGCGCGTCCCGGGTGTTTGGATCGGCGATTCCGGAAACGGGCATCCCGCAGACCCTCCCACACGAAGCGCGCTGAGAGCGACCCGCATCCGAACCTTGCGTGAAGGTCCGGCGCAGGTTGGCCGATTCAGGATCGGTCCCCGTGTCAGGGCGTGTACCCTGAAACTGGGCGAGGTTGGGGTCTTGGGGGTTGTCAGCGCAAACGTCGCGTGCTGTTTGGGCGTAGACCCGATAAGTACGAGACAAACCGGCTCGGGCAGAAACGCCATGGCCGGAGAAGGGCAGACAGATGTTTGAGCGTTTCACAGATCGAGCTCGCAAGGTCATGGCCCTGGCCAACCAGGAAGCCCAGCGCTTCAACCACGAGTACATCGGGACCGAGCACATTCTGCTCGGGCTCGTCAAAGAGGGCTCAGGCGTTGGCGCCAACGTGCTGAAGAACCTGGACGTCGACCTGCGCAAGGTTCGACTCGAGGTCGAGAAGCTCGTCAAGAGCGGGCCGGACATGGTGACCATGGGCAAGCTGCCGCAGACGCCGCGCGCCAAGAAGGTCATCGAGTACGCCATCGAAGAGGCGCGCAATCTGAACCACAACTATGTCGGCACCGAGCACCTGCTGCTTGGGTTGCTGCGTGAGCACGACGGCGTCGCCGCCCAGGTGCTGATGAATCTCTCGCTCAAGCTCGAAGAGGTCCGCGAGGAAGTGCTGAGCTTGCTCGGCGCGGGCAACGAGAACGACGAGAGCGGCTCCTCCGCCGGGCCCAGCCCGTCCAGCGCATCGGGTGCCGGCGAACCGGCGGCCCCGGGCACCGGCCCGACCGAGAAGGCCGCCAAGGGCAAGAGCCGCACGCCGGCTCTGGACAGCTTCGGTCGCGACCTGACCGAGCTTGCGAAGGAGAATCAGCTCGATCCGGTCATTGGTCGCGCCAACGAGATCGAGCGTCTGGTGCAGGTCCTGTGCCGACGCACGAAGAACAACCCGGTGCTGCTGGGCGAGGCGGGCGTGGGCAAGACCGCGATCGTCGAAGGCCTGGCGCAGCGGATCATCTCCGGCGAAGTTCCGGACATCCTGCACGACAAGCGGCTGGTGGTGCTCGACCTTGCGATGATGGTCGCGGGTACGAAGTACCGCGGTCAGTTCGAAGAGCGCATCAAGGCGGTCATGAACGAAGTCCGTCGCGCGGGCAACGTGGTGCTGTTCATCGACGAGCTGCACACGCTGGTGGGTGCGGGCGGGGCCGAGGGCGCGATCGACGCGTCCAACGTGCTCAAGCCGGCGCTCGCCCGCGGCGAGATCCAGTGCATCGGCGCGACGACGTTCGATGAGTATCGCAAGTACATCGAGAAGGACGCGGCACTTGCCCGTCGCTTCCAGGCGATCCCCGTCGATCCGCCCAGCAACGAGCAGACCATCGAGATCATCAAGGGCCTGCGCGACAAGTACGAGCAGCACCACCGCGTGCAGATCACCGACGAGGCGATCAAGTCGGCGGTGGAGCTGTCGGGCCGGTACATCTCCGGTCGCGTGCAGCCCGACAAGTCGATCGACGTGATCGACGAAGCGGGCGCGCGGGTGCGCATCCGAAGCATGACCAAGCCCCCGAACCTCGCCGATCTGGAGGCCGAGATCGAGCGGCTGACGATCTCCAAGGACGAGGCGGTGAAGGCCGCCGACTATGAGAAGGCCGCGGAGCTGCGCGACAAGGCCGAGACCATGCGCCGCGAGAAGGAGACGATCCAGCGGCAGTGGCGCGAGAAGACCAAGGAAGTCAGCGGCATCGTGGACGAGGAAGTCGTCAGCGAGGTCGTGAGCAAGATGACCGGCGTCCCGCTGAAGCGCATGGACAAGGACGAGGCCAAGCGGCTGCTGGATCTCGAGGGCGAGCTGCACAAGAAGGTCATCAGCCAGGACGACGCGATCAAGGCGATCAGCAAGGCGATCCGCCGCGCTCGCGCCGGGCTCAAGGACCCCAAGCGTCCGATGGGCTCGTTCATCTTCTGCGGGCCGTCGGGCGTCGGCAAGACGCTGGTGGCCAAGACGCTGGCGGAGTTCATGTTCGGCGACGAGGAAGCCCTCATCACGCTGGACATGAGCGAGTACATGGAGAAGCACAACGTCAGCCGCCTGGTTGGCGCGCCCCCGGGCTATGTCGGGTACGAAGAAGGCGGCCAGCTCACCGAGCGCGTCCGTCGTCGCCCGTACAGCGTGATCCTGCTCGACGAAGTCGAGAAGGGCCACCCCGACGTGTTCAACATGCTCTTGCAGATCATGGAAGAGGGTCGGCTGACCGACTCGTTCGGACGCAACGTCGATTTCCGCAACTGCATCCTGATCATGACCAGCAACATCGGTGCTGATCTGATCAAGGGCGGCGGCGGGTTCGGCTTCAGCAAGCGCACCGAGAACACCGACTTTGACAACATCAAGACGATCCTGATGAAGGAGATCGAGCGGTTCTTCCGCCCCGAGTTCATCAACCGCCTGGATGACGTGATCGTCTTCAAGCCGCTGAGCAAGGACAACCTGAACAACATCATCGATCTGGAAGTCTCCAAGGTGGCGACCCGCCTGGCGCAGCAGGGCATCGCCCTGAAGCTCGACGACAACGCACGCGAGTTCCTGATCGAGAAGGGCTACAACCCGGACTTCGGCGCCCGTCCGCTGCGTCGCGCGGTGGGGCAGTTCATCGAGGATCCGATGGCCGAGATGCTCCTGCAGGGCGACTTCACGACGCCGTGCAACATCACGGTCTCGCGGAAGCCGGGGCCGGATGGCAAGCCGTCGGAGAACCTGTACTTCCACACCGAGCCCGCGCCGGTGGAGCCGGGCAAGCCGGCGGCCAAGACGGAAAAGGTCGGCGGGAAGAGCTGAGCCGAAGTTCAGACAACATCAGCATCGCACAAAAGAGAACCCGGGAGCTTGGCTCCCGGGTTTTTTCATCGTCGGTTTTCATGGTCGGGTTGTTTGGTGGAATCACGGGCGGCGACGACGTGTGAGCGTAAGTCCGCCAAGGGCCAGCAGGCCCGCCGAGACAGGCGCTGGGATGACGAGCTGGCGCGAGAACGAACTGTTCGAAAAGCTCGTGCCCGATCCGGAGGGAAGCGTGGCGGCACCGACGCTCGCGGTGAAGTCGTAGGTGCCCGGTGCGAGCATGCCGGAGAGATTCTGAAACGGCGCGCCGCCGATGATGGTGTTGAAGGACTGAGAGAAAACGTCGCCGCTTGCGCCCACCAATGTGAGTCGCTCACTGGCGCCGGCGCTATTGCCAATCGGAGAGGGGAACGTGCCGACGAGCGCAAAGGGCGTGGGCACGTCGATTGAAAAGCGGACCGACATGCTGGTGCTCGCGCTGCCGGCACCAAAGCCACTGGATGCGGAGACGCCGTCGGAGGCGCTCGCGCTGAGGGCATAAGTGATGCGATCCGGCAGCAGGTTGGAGGTGATCGACGCCGACGCGGATGCGGTCTGCGTTCCAGGCGGATTCGGGTCGTTGCGGGTAACGCTTGCGGTCCGGTTGTACTCGCCGAGTGCGGCGGAGTTGAAAGTCTGGGGCGTGCCGGCGGAGGTGGCGGTGACGGTTCGATCGGCCGAGACATAGGTCACGGCGGCCGACGCCGAACCCGCGGTAAGTCCGACCAAGGCCAAAGTGATCGCGCTGCGGCTTGTCATTTTTCTGCACTCCTCGCCAAAGGGTTACCGGGTGCGTCCCCGGAATTACAGAGTACACCCTGACCCCTGTTGAACCCATGAAATCGGCGTGAAGTCTGTGACGGGCCGAATGGTGTCACTCTCAGGCCAACGGGAAGACCGGTTGGGGCGGAGCGAAGTCACTCGCTCCAACGTCTTTGACCATGAGGGAACTCACCACCTCACACGGGAGTCCCCCAGCGTTGAGCGTGTCTTGCCAGAAACTCGAGGCGGCCTATCGACCCAGCTCGATGTACGGGCTTTCACGGATGTTTCTGCATGTATTAAGGTCAGGTTGAACGATTTCATGATTGAATCGGTTGAAGCGCTGGTATTGTAAAGACGATCGGAGTGGCAGAGAGAGATCCTGCCCATTCGATGAACTTGTCGCCAAGACCGCGGCCAGTACTGCGCGCGTGGTCGCGCAGGTGCATGCGGGAGCCGCGATCGCATGCATTTGGGAGAACGAGCGGCAGGCCATCGTGGGCCAAAGGGCCCGTGGAGGAGAGATCATGCGTTATTCTGCAATCGCGCTTGTTGGCGCGCTGGGGCTGGCCGGAGTGGCTCAGGCCCAGACTTTGTCGTCGTTCGTGCTGAACGACGGTCTGTTCCGGTATTCCGAGAGCAACATTCTGGGTTCTTCGGTCCGCACGGGTTCGCTCCCGGGTGGTCGGCCGTTTGACTTCGGGTTTGCCGGCGTCGGCAACTCGGTGACCCAGGACTACGGCTTTGAGAACTGGTTCTATTACCGGTCCGCCGGTGACAGCCGCGAGTTTGCGCTGTCGAACCAGACGCTGGGCATCCAGCTCTCGCCCAACAGCGTGTTCCTGCGGTACGAAGAGGCCATCGGCGGGAGCGCGACGGCGAACGGGACGCTGCGTTTCGAGCTGACGTACACCCTCAACCAGATCAGCGCGACGCAGGCCGCCGCGACGATCAACTGGGGAGTGACCAACAACTCGCAGACGACACAGGACTTGTCGTTCTTCTCGTACTGCGACTATGACATCGGGTCCTTCAGCGACGATCAGGGCCTCTACACCAGCCTGCCCGGCGTCGATGAGATCCGCACCAACGCGACCAGCAGCAACAACGCGCTGTTCGCGACGCTCTCGGCAGACCTGCGCCTGGCCAGCAACTGGCAGATCGGAACGACGGGCTTCAGCGATGCGCTCGGCCTTCGTGACCTGATCACGACGAATTTTACCAACGGCACCAACAACAACCTCGCCGACGTGTCCGGCGGATATCAGTTCCGCCTGGGTGGGCTTGCTCCCGGTGCGTCGGTGGGCGGCCGCGTGACCAAGGGTTACAACTACGCGATTCCTGCTCCGGGCGCAGCGGCACTGCTGGGCTTGGGTGGTCTGCTCGTCGGTCGTCGCCGTCGCTGAGACGTGGACGACTTGGGAATTGGGTCTTTTCTTCAACGCCCGGCCGCAAGGCCGGGCGTTTTCGGTTCTTGATGACATGACCGATTTGATCGTATTTTGTTTGGATTTGCCCAGAGAGAACCCGTACCCCTTTTGTGGGGAGAACGCAGAATCTTCTTGCCAAGATTCTGAAAAGTCGTATAGTGCATACTTGTCCGATTTACGGACACGGAGCGGTCTGAGAGAGACCCTGAACTTGTGACTTGATTCCCGCTGCCTTCAAGGCGTCGTGGTGTATGTGCGCGTGTGTGCGCACGGGCGTTTGGCCTTGCCGCTGGCCAAATGCAGGTGATTGGAGTGGGCGGCGAGTAGAAGGGGCCTTGAAAGAGGCCCACATTGAGGAGAGAGCACGATGAAGATGACTTCCATGATCTTGGCCGGTGTGGCCGGACTCGCCGCGAGCACCGCGGCGATGGCGGACTTTTCGTTCAACCTGTCGAACCAGTCCAATGTGACGACGACTTGGCAGAACATCAATCTGACCACGGCGGCGTCGATCCCGAACGACACCTACACGGGCGTTCGGATCCAGTACGACTTTGACTCGAATCCCAACGGCACCAGCGGCAGCCACGCCTGGTCCCAAGAGGGTCGCGCGACGCTCTCCAGCACCGGCGGCTCGGGCACAGGCACCAACCCCACGTTCGGCGGTGGCAACACCAACTGGACCAGCGGCGTGACGAACGTGACTGGCGGCGCCAACAACGCGAACGATATCGCGGGCATTCGCTTCAACCTGAACTTCACCTCTCCCTTGAACTACAACGGCAGCCAGTCGATCTTCTGGAACTATCGCCAGGCTTTCGGCAACGCGGCGGGCCAGCAGGTGGACTGGAACAACGTCAGCGTGACGTTCATCAGCTTTGTTCCCCCGACCCCTCCGGCGGGTGCGATCAACCTCGGCACGCTCGCTCCGGGCGGGATGCTGATGGCGCAGAATCCGTACGTCTCCAACACGGTGCAGTGGTACAAGTTCACGCTGGGCACCGCGATCCCCGCGGGCGACCAGTTCCTGGCCCACACCGTCGGCAACACGCTGACGGGCGGCCAGTTCGGCACCGAGGACACCGAGATCGCGCTGTTCAACAGCGCGGGCAACGTCATCGGCAACAACGATGACACCGGCGCGTTCCGCTGGAGCGCGCTCGGCACCACGGGTGGTCTCGCCGCCGGCGACTACTACATCGCGGCCTCGGCGTACAACCTCGCGGTTGGCCCCTCGTTCTCGGCTTCGGTTGTCGACGCGGTTCTGGCTGGTGGCACTGTCACCGGCGACATCAAGCTGACGATCATCCCGGCTCCGGCCGCGGCTGGTCTGCTCGGCCTGGGCGGCCTGCTGGCTGCTCGTCGTCGTCGCTGATTCTGATTTGGACTTGAATCTTCACTCAACGCGAGGCCCGGGCGATATGCCCGGGCTTCGCTGCTTTTGACGGCTCGCGTACGCTGGGCTTGTATGACGAATCGACCGCCGACACTCTCGCCTGCTCCGGATCGTGCGCTTGCCCAGGTGGCCGAGCTGAGCATGTCGGGTCGGCATCAACAGGCGGTGGAGGCGTTGAAGCTGCTGATGCGGCAGAGACCGAAAGATGCGCAGGTGGCGCGGTGGATGGCGTGTGAGCTGGCGTATCTGAATCAGCTCGAACAGGCGATCTATCACGCGCAGCGGGCACTGACGCTCGAGCCGGGACAGCCGGAAGCGTCGCTGACGCTGGCGTATGTGCTGATTCGCAAGGATCGCGTGGATGAGGCCGTGCGTGCGCTGGATGAGGCGGGGAAGCGGCATCCGGATCACGAGGAGCTGCAGCTCACGCCGATGACGTTTCTGTCGAACGCGGGTCGGCGAGGCGAGGTGCTGGCGCGGACCAAGGCGCTGCTTGAGCGCGGGTATGACAATCCTGAAGTGTGGGTGTTCCGGGGTGTTGCGCTGCACGAAGCGGGGCGGGTGGAGGAATCGCTGGAGGTCTTCTCTGAGGGCATCCGGCGGCATCCGGACTATCTGCGGCTGCGGATGATCGGGGCGTTCTCGGCGCAGTATTCGGATGTGATCGATCGCCGCACGCTGCGAGAGATGCACCTGGACGCGGGGCGGGTGATCCGGCGGCTCGGGCCGCCGGAGTTCACGGCGTTTGAGAACGATCGAGATCCGGAGCGGCCGCTGCGTGTGGGGTTTCTGTGCGCCGACTTTCGGCGGCATGTGAGCGCGCACTTTCTTGCGCCGCTCTTGCGCGGGCTGCCGAGGGATCGGATCACACCGATGTTGTATCACGCGTCGGTGACCGAGGACGATTTCTCGGCGATCTTCAAGCGCATCGCGAGCGAGAAGGGCGGCGCGTGGCGGATGGTCGACGGCCTGGATGATGATCGGCTGTTTGCGGTGCTGCGGGCCGATCGGTTGGATGTGCTGATTGAGTGCAGCGGCTACATCAATCTGACGCGTGTGCCGGTGCTGGGGATGAGGCCCGCGCCGGTGCAATGCTCGTGGATGGCGTATCCGACGGGGACGGGGATCGACTCGATCGACTATCGCATCACCGACGCGATCATCGATCCACCCGGGCTCGCGGGAATGACGGAGGAATCTGGCGAGCGTGTGCTGCGGATCGAGGGGTGCGAGCTTGGGTTTGATCCCCTGGAGGCGATCCCGGAGCCGGGGCCGCTGCCAAGTGTGGCGAATGGGCACATCACGTTTGGATGTTTCAATGCGGTGAAGAAGGTGACGCCGACGACGGTTCGGATGTGGTCGGCGTTGATGCAGGCGGCGCCGGGCTCGCGCCTGCGGATGCGCAGCCGCGGCATGGAGGAGCGTGAGGTGCGCGAGGTGTGGTGGGGGAGATTTGCCGAGGGCGGGATTGCCAGAGAGCGTGTGGATCTGTTGCCGCCGGTGAATGGTGCGAAGGAGTTGCTGCCGGACTATCGGCATGTGGACATCGCGCTGGACCCGTATCCGTATCACGGAACGACGACGACGTGCGAGAGTCTGTCGATGGGCGTGCCGGTGGTGTGTCTCATGGGCGATCGCCCGGCGGCACGTGTGGGTGGGTCGCTGCTGAATGCGGTGGGGCTGAGAGAACTTGCGGCGGATTCGGTGGAAGAGTTTGTGCGCGTGGGGAGTGCGCTGGCCGCGGATCGGGATCGGCTGGCGCGGCTGAGAAGCGAGCTGCCGCGGCTGGTGCGCGAGCGGCTGGGGAATGATGCGGACTTTGGGGCGCGGTTTGAGCGGGGGATTCGGGAGGCGTGGCGGGTGTGGTGCGCCCAGAAGTCATGAGGTTTGTCAGCGGCGCAGGCGTGAGCCCGTGCACGTGCGATGGACGGTCGTTGCGATGCGTTTGGGTGATGGTGTGGTTGGGGTGCCAGGGCTTGCGCCCAGGCCTCGGATGAGGCAAAAAGGCAAACGCCCGCGAGCGGGGCTCGCGGGCGTTTGGATGGGTCACGTTGTTGTTGTACCGATTACCGGCGACGACGCCCGAGAGCCAGCGCGCCGAGGCCGAGCAGGGCGGCGGAGGACGGGGCCGGGATCACTTCGAAGCTGAAGAAGGCCATTTCCATGGCCTGATTGATGCCGTTGGTGGGAGCGAGGAGCGAGCCGCCGTTGAAGCGGATGGAATAGTCGCTGGCGGAGCGGCCGAGGTTTTCGGGGCGGGCGAGTGTGGAGGCGAGGATGGCCGGGTTCTCGCCGGTGAACGGATCGAGGACGCGCGGGGTGAAGCCAGTGCCCTGGCCGGAGAAGAACGGATCGAGGGGGTCGGAGGAGTAGGAGCGGTTGGCGGCGGAGTCGCCGGAGCCGACGGCAACGTAGTACGTGCCGTTGGCGAGGGCGAGGTTGTTGAGCAGGGCGCGGCCGTCGCCGAAGGCGCGGTTGTCGTTGGCGGCGACGAGGTTGAAGTTGCTGTCGTAGAGGAAGAGCTCGCTATCGCCGACGAGGGCGGGGTCGATGGTGATGGGCCCGTTGAAGGTGCCGGCGGCGGTCGGGACGACCTGGACGGTGTTCATGGTGACGGTGTAGGTCTGAGCTCCCGAGCCGCTGGTGCGGGCGACGCGGACGAAGTTGTCGCTGCTGGCGCCGACGGTGTAGTACTTGATGCTGGAGCGGCCTGCGCCGGCGTTGGTGAAATCGACATCGCCGGCGACGAAGCCGTGGTTCACGCCGCGGATGGAGAGGGAAGTGAGCACGGTCGTGGAGAGGGTGTGGAGGTAGATGCCCGGCGTGGCGACGGAGGTGCGGATGCGGAAGTAATCCGGATCGGTCGTGGCGCTATTGGTGGTGCCGGTGATCTGATCGAGATTGGCGAGGGTGATGGGGCCGACGGTGTTGGCGTTGGCCTTGGAGTTGTTGGGCTCGGTCTCGGCGATGACGACGGCGGTCGCGGCCGTGGTGGTGAGGCCGACAAATGCGGCGGCGCCAGCAACAAGCAGAATGTCACGAATCTTCATGGTCTCTCTCTCGGGGGCTGATTGAGCCCGGTGGGATGGAAAACACCAACGAACAAAGAACCCGCCCCGAATCCAGTGAGGAATCGGGGAAAGCAAAGCACGCAGATGGCATGCAGGTTTGTCTCTCTCCCGCTGCCGATGGACTCTCGCCTTGCAGACGATCCGCAGAGGTTACTCGCGGGGTTTTGACGAGCAAGAGCTTCTAGGATTTGTTCGTTCGATTGGCACGAATCTGGTGGAACCTAGAGAGAGTGGGGCTGATCTGAAAGCAGAGAGTGCGTTCAGTCTGGGAACCTTTCGGGGTGTGAGCCTGTAGAATGGCTGCGGCCCATCGGGGCGAGCGTGTTGATTGTTCGGTGGCCGGTCCTTGGGAGCGTTTGCATGCCGGTGGTGCTGCGATGGCTGTTGCGTCTTGGGCCGATCAATCCGATCGCGGTGCGCCTGGTGCAGGGCGGGTCACGCCGACAGCGGCACATGTACATCCGCGCGGCGTATCTGCTGGTGTTGATCATCACGCTGCTCTATCTCTTGCTGTATGAAACCGGGCGCGGCGGGCTGAGCACGCGCGATCTGGCGGCGGCGGCGGCGGGGTCGTTTGAATGGGTCGCCTATTTGCAGGTCACGCTGATCTGTCTGCTCGCGCCCGTATTCATGGCGGGTGCGATTGCTCAGGAAGCAAATCCGCGCACGTGGGACATCCTGCTGACCACACCCCTCAGCGCGGCGGAGATCGTGCTGGGAAACCTGTTCGGGCGTTTGTTCTTCATTCTCGCGCTGCTGTTCAGCAGCTTGCCACTGTTTGCGCTCACGCAGCTCTTTGGCGGCGTGCCGGGGCAGACGATCTTTGCGTCGTATCTCATCGCGGCATGCGCGGCACTCTTTGTCGGTGCGCTCGCGATCGCGCTTTCGGTCAGTCGGCTGGTGGGCAAGCGGGCGGTGTTTGCGTTTTATGTCGGTGTGGTGTCGTTTCTGGCGATCACGTATGCGATTGACCGCTTGCGGGGGACGCCGAGCGTGGTGTCGTACATGACGGGGATCAACCCGTTTCTCGCGCTCAAGGCGCTCCTGGATCCGACGAACTATGCGCGGTATCAGCCCGGGTCTCAGGTCGGGATTGCGGCGTGGTTCCTTGAAACGCCCGTGACGACGTTCTGCGTGCTGTCGGGTGTGCTGGGTGTGCTGCTGATGGCGGCGAGCACGATCACGGTGCGACTGGGCGGGATCGCGGGCGTGGGTGCGGGGGCGAGTGTTGGTGGTGGGGTGCCGTGGTATCGGAAGATCTTTGGGCTTGGGGCCAAGGGTGCCGAGCATCGCCCGCCGAAGGCGGTGTGGGCAAACCCGATCGCGTGGCGCGAGGCGGCGGCGCGGAACGCGACGTTCGGCCGCATGCTGGCGCGATGGGGGTTCATCGTCGTCGGCGCGGTGTGGGGACTTGGGATCATCGTCTACTACCGGATCAACGCGCAGACGATGATTCCCGAAGATCTGCGGGCGCTGGTGTTGTACACGGTGGTCGGCGAACTGGCGGTGGTAACGCTGGTTGCGCTGAACATGGCGGCGACGGCGGTGGCGCGCGAGCGCGAGGACGGCACGCTGGATCTGCTGCTGACCACGCCGATCACGCCGGCGCAGTATCTGGGCGGCAAGGTGCGTGGCATGGTGGCGTATCTGATCCCGCTGCTGGCTGTGCCGGTGGGCACGCTGCTGATCGCGGGCATCTATGTGCTGCTGGTGCAGATCAGCCCCGGGATCCACCCGACGGGATTGAAGGGTGTTGAGATCGCCTATGTGCAGCCAGCAGGGGCCGGTCCGGGGCTGACACTCCAGGTGCCGGCGATTCTGCCAGAAGCGGGGATCGTGCTGGCGATGGTGGGCATCCCGTTCATCGCGTTCTGCTGCGTGATCGGGCTCGACTGGTCGCTCAAGAGCAAGGGCTCGATCGGCAGCGTGGTGAGCACGGTGGGCGTGGTCGGGGTGATCGCGGGGCTCGTGGGCATGTGCGCGTACAAGGGCGGGCAGAACATCGAGATGATCGGGCCGGTGCTGGCATCGATGACCCCCGCGACGGCGGCGTTTGCGGGCATCTACATCGAAGACGCGGTGAACGAGACGATGAACAAGCAGTCCGCGCCGCTGGAAGTGGCGCGGATCGGGCTGTTCCTCGGGGCGGCGATCTTCGGGGCCATCTGGGTCGCCGTGGTGTTCGGCGTTCGAGCGACGATGGTGCACAAGTTTGACATGACGGTGCGGCGACTGGCCGGCACGGCGTGATCGCGCGTTCGTCCGAGGCCCCTGCGCAAGCTGGGGCACGTTGTTTGCAGGATCGGAAAGGCGGTACGCGGAGAGGGGGCGGTGTGGGCATTCACCTGCACCGCTGCGCGGTGCGAGAGGACAATTGGGCGGCGTTCCCGGGCGTGCCGCTTCGCGGCGACGCCCGGCTATTGAGCTTGAGGGCTTCGCCCTCGAAGGCGTTCCGCTCGACCTCTTGACCTCTCGACCTCTCGACCTCTCGAACTAGCGACCCCTCGACCCCTCGACCTCTCGACCTCTCGACCTCTTCCTCTGCCGCGCCCCCGTCCCTTCTATGCTCTCGCATGACTGTCGCCGAGGCACAAACGGGTCTGCCCAGCACGCCGTGCACGATTGGGTCGCGGAACTTTTGGACGGCGTATGGGTGGGAAGAGGGTGGCGATGAATGGTCGGGGCCTTGGGGGTCCGGCGCGGGGATGTGGTGGGGGTCGATCTGGCCGCGGATTCGCTCGGCTTTGCCCGCGGCTCGCGTGTTGGAGATCGGATGCGGGTTTGGGCGGGTGACGAACTTTCTGCGGGCGCATGCAGGGCAACTGGTGTCGGTGGATGTCACGCCGCGGTGCGTGGAGCATTGCCGACGGCGGTTTGATGGTGACGCACGCGTGCGCTGCGAGGTGACCGACGGGCGATCGCTGTCGATGGTTGAGTCGGGGTCGATCGACTTTGCGATCAGCTGGGAAGTGCTCGTGCACGTTGAGCGCGAGACGCTGGCGGCGTACTTTGGCGAGCTTGCTCGCGTGCTGCGGGCCGGTGGGCGCGGGTTTATCCATCATTCGAATCTGGGTGTGCATGAGCGCGAGCTGGCGGGGATCGAGCCGGATGAACGGACGGGCGGGCGGCGGCTGAGCCAGACCGCCGAGTTGTGCGCGATGGATGCCAGGCGGGCGGGGCTGCGCGTGGTGAGCCAGGAGATTCTGAGCTTCAATGAGAGCGGGCTGTGGAGCGATGTGTTCACGGTGGTCGAGCGGGATGAGTTGAACATCGACGTGCCGACGCGTGTGGTGTTTGCGCATGACTGGGGCGTGGAGCGGGCGATCGCGCGGCGGGTGGGCGGGATGTATCGAGCGCTGCCGGAGTCGCCGTGAGTTCGGTGTGGCGGGCGATGATGTCGATGGCGGCGTGGCTGATTGGCCGCGGGTGCTGGGTGTTGCCGGCGCTGATCGCGCTGGCGCTCGGGCTGCAATGGCTTTTCGGTGAGATGTGGTACACCGATGCTCCGTACTACCAGGCGATCTCGCTGTTGGCGTCGCGCGAGGGGCATTGGTGGACGCTGCGCGAGGGGCATGCGGGCGAGGTGTTGTACTTCAACAAGCCGCCGCTGGCGTTCTGGGTGCACGCGCTGACGGCGATGGTGCTGGGCGAGCGCGATATCGCGTATCGATTGCCGGAACTGCTGGCCTTCATGGCGATGTGCGCGGCGGTAGCAATGATCGCACGCGGGATCGTCGGCGGAACCGGGGGCGGCCGCGTGGGGCTGCTGGCCGGGTGCGCGATGGCGCTGACGGATGATTGGGTGTGGCGGATCGCCAACTTTCGCCTCGAATACCTGCACACGCTGGGGCTTGTGATCGCGATCGGGGCGTGGGCCAGGGCGATGGGTGTGGGCGGGTTTGGTGATCGGGTGCTGAATCAAGATCAGCGCGACGCGCGAGGGGAGTGGATGTGGACGATGGTGTGGGCGGGTCTGGGCGGGCTGGGCATGGGGGCCGCGCTGATGACCAAGCCGCTGATCGGGCTGGGCATGCCGGTGTTCGCAGCGGTGTGGCTCGTGCTGATCGGCGGGGTGACGAGGCGGCGGCTTGGGGTGATCGCGGTGGGGGGGCTGGTGGGTGTGCTGGTCGCGCTGCCGTGGCATGTGGGGATGATGATCGAGCACGGCTCGCGGTTCAGCGAGAACTATTTCATTACGCACTCGGTGAAGCGGGCCACGGGGGCGATGTTCGAGCGCGAGCCGTGGTGGTGGTACCTGCAGCACATGGTCGTGGGCGATGATCGCGAGGGTGCGGAGCCGGCGCGGATGTGGGCGATCTATGGGCTTGCGATTGTGGGGATGCTGAGCTTCGGGTTTGGGCTATGGAGCATGCGGCTCCAGCGTGAGGCGGGCGCGATCGCGCTCGGCGTGCTCGCGATCCTGTGGACGGTGGGGATTCTGGTGCTCATCAGCATATTCGGCGATAAGCGGAACTACTACCTGATGATCATCCATCCGGGCACGGCGTGGCTGTGCGGGTTTGCGGTGTGGCGCGTCATCGGGATGGTGGAACGCCTATGGAGCCGTGCCACCGACCGCTCAGGGCCGGAATGCCATTCAGATAAGGAATCTCGGCGATTCGTACGGCGTGTGTGCGGCGCGAACAAAGGCTGACTTGCGCGAGA
>JAIEOW010000020.1 GCA_019750095.1 Phycisphaerales bacterium | reverse complement strand
CGCACCCGGCCGCGGCGGACGTCACTCGACTCGCTCCGCGGTTGCTCGCGGTGCGGGTAAATGATCAGAGGTTCCAACTCTCCAAGTTCGCCAAGCGCAACAAGGTCCTTGTGGGCGGCGTGCTGGGCATCATCCTTGCGCTCACCGTCGGACTCGTCTCCACGCTGGTCATGTATCAGCGCGCCCTCACCGCCCGTGAACTCGCCGCCACCGAGGCCGCCAGAGCCACCCGCGAAGCCTCCCGAGCCAACGCCATCAAAGACTACCTGCTGGTCGACATGATCCAGGCCGCCTCCCCCGATCGTGACGGCTACGAAGTCCGCGTCACCGATGTCCTCAAACGCGCCGCAGATCGCGTCGGCGACCGTTTCGGCACAGAACCCGACCTCGAGACCGAAGTCCGCAGCTTGCTCGGCAACACCTTCCGCCTCCTGGGCATGCGCGCCGATGCCATCGCCCAGCAGAAACAACGCATCGCCGTCATCCAACGCCAAAGCCCGCCCGACGCCGTGGCACTCGCCATGGCCTACGCCGACCTCGCCTCCGCGCTCATGCTCGACGACCAACCCAAAGATGCCGAAGAAGCCGCTCGCAAGGCGCTCGATCTCTACGCCTCCGGCGGCGGCAGCGAGATGAACCGGCTCGCCGCCCAGGTCGCTCTCGGCGCCGCGCTCCAGGCCCAGGGAAGGTACGCCGAGGCCGAACCCATCGTCCGCGACGTCCTTGCCCGACAAGAGCGCATCCGCGGCCCAAGCGCCCGCGCCACGCTCATCACCTTCAGCATCCTCATCTCCACCGTCCAATCTCAGAACCGCACCGACGAGGCCCTCCAGCTCAGCAGAGAGTTTGTCCGCCGCTGCCGAGAAAGCGACGAAAACGACCGCCAGTCCACCATCGTCGCCGTCAACAATCTCGCTACCGCGCTCCAAAACGCCGGCAAGTTTGAAGAGGCGTGGGAATACGCCCGCACACTCCCCGAAGATGCCGAAAAGCTCTTTCCCGAAGGCCACCCCTTCCGGCTCGTCGCGCTTATCAACGCCGGAAGCGCCGCACGTCGCGTCAACCGCATCGACGACGCCGTCGGATTCCTCTCCGCCGCCGTAGATGTCGCTACAAAGACCTACGGCCCCGGCGATTACCAGACCGAACGCGCCATCGGCCGCCTCCGCGATGTCTATCGCGTCACCAACAACATCGACAAGGCCATCGAGTGGGGACGCCTCAACGTCCGCACCCGACTCATGGTCGCCGGCCCGGGCGAGTGGGAGAGCGTCGTCAAATCCATGTCCGAGTTCGAGGCGTATTCCCGAAAGCACGACCGCGCAAGCGACGCCGACATCGTCGCCTGGCTCATCGCCACCGCCGAAGACGCCGCCCCACCCGGCAGCCGCTCCCGCGCTCGCTACCTCGGCAACCTCGGCATGGCCCTCGTCGTCTTCAATCGACCCGACGACGCCGAACCCCTCCTCAAACGCGCCGAACAGTCCCTCAGCTCCCCCGGCATCGCCGAACGCGACGAACGCGACAACCTCGCCATCATCTATAACGCTCTCGCCAAACTCGCCGAGATCCAAGGCAAAGTCGAAGAGTCCAAATTCTACCGAGCCAAAGTCCCCCAATAATCTCCACCGCGTCACCGCGTCACTTCCCGCCCCGCCGACGCATCCGCTCCCCAAGCACCGCGCCCACCGCGTCCCCGATCGCCTTCTCAAGCTGATCGTTCACGATGAACCGGTCATACACCCCGCTCTGGTGCGCCTCGTCCATCTCGCGCTTGGCCTCGGCAAACCGCCGCTGAATCTCGTCCTCGCCCTCGCGCTTGCGATCGCGCAGCCGCTGCAGCAGCGTCTCCTCGCTCGGCGGCTCAATAAACAACCCAAACGCCTCCGGCATCTGCCCCTTCACCTTGATCGCCCCGACCACATCGATCTCCAGGATCACCATCCGCCCGCGCGCCAGGTGCTCCTCAACCCACTTCCTGGGCGTCCCATACTTCTTGCCAAACAGATTTACCCACTCCAGAAACTCCCCGCCCGCGATCATCGCATCAAACGTCGCGTCATCCACGAAGTGATAATCCACACCCTCCACGTCCGTCGGCTTCCGCACCCGCGTCGTCGCCGACACGCTGAACACCGATCCCGGAATCGACCGCTCCACCGCCCGCGTGATCGTGGTCTTCCCCACGCCGCTCGGCCCGCTGATGATCAGCAGCATCCCATCATCAGTATCCGTCGGCAGCCGTTTGCGATCCGCTTCGATCATGGGGCGTGAGAATAGCACAGCTTTTCCAGCACGCGGAACGTACCCTCTCTCGTGCCCTCCGCCACCCCGCATCCTTCCACCCCCGATCCCATCGTCGGCATCGACCTCGGCACCACCAACTCCCTGGTCGCCATCGCCAACTGGCCCACGCTCTCCCCGCCGCACATCCTGAATGACGCCAAGGGCAGGGCCATGCTCCCCTCCGTCGTGCGCTTCGATCTGTCCTCGCCTCCCCGCCCTGTTGAGCTCGGCTTCGAAGCCCGCCAAAGCGCGCTCCTTCACCCGCTCTCCACCGTCGCCAGCGTCAAGCGGCTCATGGGTCGTTCCATCGCCGATGCCGCCGCTGATCTTCCCTATCTCAGCTTCCAAGTCGTCCAAGGCCCCGGAAATACAGCCCGGGTCGCGCTCCCCACCGCGTCCGGCGCACCCCACATCGTCTCGCCGCAAGAAGTCAGCGCCATCATCCTCCGCGCCCTGCGCGAGCAGGCCTCGGCCCAGCTCGGCGTCCCCGTCACCAAGGCCGTCGTCACCGTCCCCGCCTATTTCGACGACGCCCAGCGCCAAGCCACCCGCGACGCCGGACGACTTGCCGGGCTCGATGTCGTCCGCATCATCAACGAGCCCACCGCCGCCGCACTTGCCTATGGCCTCGGCCTCCGCCAACTCGCCGGTGCCGATCTCAACCCACGCGTCGTCGTCGTCTTCGACCTCGGCGGCGGCACCTTCGACGTCTCCATCCTCCGCATCACACCTGCCCCAGATTCCGCCGACGCCACCGCCGCCGATTGCTTCCAGGTCCTCTCCACCAGCGGCGACACCCATCTCGGCGGCGACGACTTCGACCAAACCCTCGTCGCCCTCTTCACCCGCGAGATCACCGAGCGTTTCGGCCCGATGACCTTCCCCCCCGAAACCCTCCAAGCCCTCCGCCAGTTCGCCGAAGCCACCAAGATCAAGCTCTCCGACACCGAACAGGCCGCCATCCGCATCGACCTTGGCCAAGGCCGCATCTACGACCGCACCATCACCCGCGTCGAGTACGAATCCCTCATCGCTCCGCTCGTTGACCGCGCCATCGATTGCTGCACCCGCGCCCTCCGCGACGCCAAAAAGCAGATGCACGCCGAAGAGATCGCCGCCGTCATCCTCGTCGGCGGAGCCACCCGCACACCCCTCGTCCGCGCCCGCGTCCAGGCCGCCTTCGGCCTCGAGCCCTACACCGCGCTCAACCCCGATGAGGTCGTCGCCCTCGGCGCCGCCGTCCAGGCCAGCGTTCTCGCCGGCTCATCCAGCGGCGGTCGCAAGTCCCTGCTCCTCGACGTCGTCCCACTCTCTTTAGGCCTCGAAACCGTCGGCGGCGCGATGGCCAAGCTCATCATCCGAAACTCCACCGTCCCCTGCCGCGCCAGCGAACGCTTCTCCACCAGCGTTGACAACCAGACCGGCATCACCCTCAACGTCTTGCAAGGCGAGCGCGAGATGGCCGCCGACTGTCGATCCCTCGGCACCTTCGAGCTCAAGGGCATCCCGCCCATGCCCGCGGGCATACCCAAGCTCCTCGTCGAGTTCGCCGTTGATGCCTCCGGCATTCTCACCGTCCACGCTGTCGAAGAACGCTCCGGCAAGCGCCTGCGCGCCCAGATCGTCCCCAACCACGGGCTCTCTCCCGATGAGGTCGATCGCCTCGAACGCGAGAGCTTCATCAATGCCCGCGATGACATGATCCGCCACCGCGTCGCCGATCTCATCACCAACACCAAGCTCGACCTGCACTGGATCACCCGCCAGCTCGACAAGCTCGGCCCCGTTGTCCCCGCCGACCTCCGCGCCGACCTCACCACCAGAATCGACGCCCTTCGCGCCATGATCACCGCCGCGAGTGCCGACTACAAGACCATCGACCCTAACGCCCTCCACCAGGCCAAAGAAGCCCTCGACCGAGCCAGCATGCGCTTGCACGAACTCTCCATCGCCCAGAGCTTGCAAAGCGACACGCCGCCCAGCCCCAAGCCCTGAACCCCGCTCTCACCGCCTCATCTGCACACCTTCACGCAGCGCAACCCCACTCGCACCATCGGTGAAAAACTCCACCACCAGCGTCGGCCCGATCCCCGATCCCGCGTCTCCCCGCGCCCACTGCCGCACCCATTCCGGCACATCGCGCAGCTCCAGCACATACGTCCGCGTGATGAATCCGTCATACGCCGCGGCGTTCTTCACCGGGTCGCGCAGATCCACCTCCCAGAACTTGTCCAGCTTCTGCGCGCCGCCCGCCCCGGGATCCGCCGGGCGATACAGCGACACCTTGAACACGCCCAGCGGCCTGATCGCCCCGCCCTCGGCATCGCTCAGCGCAACATGCACCCGCAGCTCGCCGCGATCATCCGCATCGATCGACACGCGCGTCAGATCGTGCACGCTCAATCGCGTCTCGGCGGTCACCCCGGTCTTCAATGGCGTGCGCCCGCCGCCCTTGCACCCACACAGCCACCCGCACGCCATCATCGCGCACGCTGCGAAAAGCCCCAACTGGCCGTGACGTCCGATCATCTTCAAAGTGTACCTCGGGCCCGCGCATCGTGATCACGGCCAGTGCCTGAACGCGATGAACACCGCCTCAAACTCCAGCGACACCTTCCGGCCCCGATCCGTCCGATCGCCCGTCGCGAACGACACAAACCGCAGCTCGCCCAGCGACCGGGCCACGCCATCCTCAAGTTGCTTGGGCAGCGGCGGATCGGTCAGCTCCAGATCGATCCCGTCGCGCATGAGCCACAGTCCCTCCTCGTCATCCGCCACCAACCGCCCCCGGACGACCACCGCGAAATCAAGCAGGCCGTTGGGTTGCAGCCCCGGAGAGTTCGAGAGCACCCGGAACCGCTGCAACAGCTCCTGCCCGATCGGCCGCACGCTCACGCGATGCGGCCCGGCCCCGAACAACTGCTTTCCATCAAAGACGACAGGCATCGCTCAGTCTCCCAGTGTGGCATCCGTCATCGTGATTGGATTCGTCCCACCCGAAGCGGCCCCGACAAACGTCATGGTCTTGTTCGTGCTGCCCGCCGCGCTCTCCGGCGCACCTGCGCGAATGCTCGTCAGCACGCACTGCACATCCACGCGCTTCCGGCCCGCATCCGATGTGCCCGGGCCGATGTAAAACCGCAGCGTTCCCGCCGAGCCCAGCGGCAAGTCATTGGCCTCATCACGCGTCACACGCCGCACCACACGCACCAGAACCGATCGCTCCGGCACATCCACAAACTCCGCGTATGGCCCCTGATCCCCGAACTCCTCGATCAGCTTGTGCGGCACCTGGTCCACCGCCACAAGCTGCACGTCCTCCCACACCTGATCCTCAAACCGAACGATCTCGGGCTTCAAAGCGATCATCGATGCCTCCTTTGACTCTGGTGGCACAGGCGTCCCGCCTGTGTCTATCTGTGCATCACACCCGGCGCAGATGCGCCACGCTCAGCGATCGCTCGGCATCCGCCACACCGTCGCCATCCACATCCACCCGCGCCCGCACGCGCCAGCGCTCCTGCATGAACCGCTCGCGATAGGCCTTGGCCCGATGCGATGCCGGCGAATCCTCGCCCGACGGCGAGCCCGCCGCGGCAAAGATCAGGTGCAGCGTGCCCAGCGCCTCGACCAGCTTCAGGTCCGCCGGGTTCCTGATGCGACTCTCATCGATCTCGCCCGGCTCCAGAGCCGTGCCCGTCGGCTGCACGCCCAGCATGCGCAGAAGCTGGCGATGCACGATCGCGATCTGCGGCTCAAACGTCACGATTGTCGCCGGTGCGCTCGCCGCATCCGCCGGCACGATCGCCGGTCCGGTGATCTCGGCTCGAAGGTGCGAGACCGTCATGCGGTCGCTCTGCGGCACGCCCAGCACCTCATAACTCGTTCTCGCATGCGTCGCGACATTGCCGACGCCCACACCCGTGCCCGTGAGCGTCCGCCCGGAGAGGATCAGCACCCCGCCAGTGAGCGTCGCATTCGCCGACACAATCGTCTGCCCAAGCCAGCCGACCTCGCGAAAGAGCGATGGCTCCAGCGCGAGCAGATCTCGATCCGTGATGAACATCGTCAATCCCCCCTTAGGAAAAGCACGCGGGCGCGCTTGCGCGTCGCCCGCGGCCGCGTGGCCCCCGTGTCATGCGATAGACAGACCCCGGAGAAGCCCGTGCGCGTTCTCGTTGCGCATCTCGAGCGTGTACTCGCCCAGCACCATCCCCACCTCGCTGTCGCCGCCAGCCGCCAGCGGCTTGTACTGGAAGCTCCGCCCGCTCAAGGGCAGAACCTGCAAGCGCGAGCTGTCCAGGAACAGCACCGTGTCGTTGGGCATCCAGCGGCTGAGCAGGATGCGCTGCACGCCGTAGTCGCTCTCATAGGTCGAGATGCGGCTGGTGACCCTGGTGTCGTTGGCGTCCAGGAAGCGGTTGAACTGCGCGAACTCGTTGAAGCGCCGCTTCTGCGTTCCGCCGCAGATGATCATGTCGATCGTGCCCGCCGACTGCTCCCAGATCTGGCGGAGCGATGCGTTGATCACCGCCTCGTTCAGCACAGTGCCCCCGCCGCCGCCCGCGGGGATCGGTCCCTGCCCGACCACGAAGTTGTTGGTCGCGATCTGCGGCAGGATGCCGTTCATCGTGCGGCGCACCGTCGGCGCACCCTGCGGATTGGCCGCCGATGACACGCCGTTGAGCACGCAGTTCTCAAGGTCACGCAGCAGCTCGCGCATGCGCTCCTGCTTCTGGAAGTCGACCTCGTCGGCGATCCCGTGCTGGCGGGCGGCCCGCATCGAGCCCGAGACCTCGACGCTCGCGGTGAAGATCTGCGTGAAGTTGCGCTTGCGCACGCGATTGGTGAACTGCGTTGCGGGGCGATCATCGCCTTCCAGCGCGGCGTTGCCCAGGATCAGCAGACGCTGCCCGTTGGCCAGCGTGCTCGCCGGCGTGGAGCCATAGCGACGAACGACCGTGAGCACGTTGCCCGAGATGCCGGTGACGAACATGATCTCTCGCGCGTTCTCGGGGCGGACCTGGTCGCCCACCCGGAAGCGCGAGCCGTTGTTCACGGTGATCGCCGTGGCGTCGCTGGCGTTGGGTGTGAAGGTCGTCTGGTTCACGCTGTCGGTGTTGGGCAGCAGCGTGTCCTCGACCCACTCGTGCACCGTGCTGAGCGCGGGCCGCTTGGCATCGCCAAGCTGATCCAGCAGCGGCGTCTCGTACGGACTGATGATCGAGATGATGTCTGCCACGTCCTCGACCAGCTCCGGCAGATCGCTGCCGGCGTTGAACGTGGCCTTTCCGGTGAACGGCATGATGTCCCCTCCCAGTGCACGTCCTGGCCCGGCGCTCGGGCCATCGGCGGACCACCCGCCGATGCTCGCTCGTGCGCCTCACAGCCGCATATCGCGGCGAACCAGTTCGTGCGTTTATCCAAAGCCCGCCGGAACGTGTTTCAGCTCGGGCGGACTGCGTGGGTGATTCAGAAGCGCTCGTGGCTTTGTGCCTTGGTGGCACAGGCCTCTGGCCTGTGACTTTCCTTTGCTGCTCTTTCACAGGCGGGACGCCTGTGCCACCAGATGCAGAGCGGTCTTAGTCCGCCCCACACCGCTTCTGCTGCATGTACCGCATCACGCTGGTGCGCGAGCCGTCCTTGCCCGCCTGGCTTGCCGCCTTCTTCAACTCCTGTGATCGATCCGGCGCGGTCCGCTCGCTCATGCTGCCGGCGGGCGTCGTCGCCTGCGCCCCGGTAGCGGCGGGCACCGGCGTAGTGGGCGTCGCGGGTGGCTGCGGTGTCTCTTGCGTGTTCGTCGTGTCATCGGACATGTCAGAACTCCTTCCTGTGTGTGGTGATCGATGTGTGGTGGTCTGTGTCAAGTCACGCCCTGGTCGGTCGCCGCGTAGCCAAGCTCGCTCAGCACCCGCTCGGCGGGCACGCCCAGTTCGACCTTCAGCTTCGCGGCCTGCAGCAGGTCCCGCTCATCACGCGGCAGCGGATCGGTCCAATCCACCCGCAACCCGCGATCGCGCGGATCGCTCTTCAGGATGCCCAGGCGATCGAGCGCCTCGAGCACCAGTAGCGAGGCCTGCACGATCCCGCGGCCATAGGTGACGCGCTTGCGGGCCGTCTTGCTCAAGAGGCCCATCAGCGTCACGCGGAGCGCGTTCTCGCTCGTCAGGTTGCCGATCTTGGCCCGCACCACCCCGCTGGCCAGCGGCGGCACGCCCGAGGCCTTGTCTAGCGCCTCGCGGATTTCCTGGATGTGCGACTCTTCGCTCGGGCTCGCTGCGTCGCCGCCGAAGGGTTCGACGCGGGCGTCGGTGTTGTCGGTCGTCCAGATCACACCGGGGGCAACGGGCATGTTCTCGGCGCCTTCCATGCCCTTGGCCAGGTACATGCGGAAGCTCTGCAGCGTCACTCGGCTGGCGCGATCGCTCAGCCGCGTGTTCAGTTCGTCCTGCAGCGGCACCAGCGGCTCGACCTCGCTCAGGCCCGCATACTCAAACGGCTGGCTGATGTTCTGGATGTGCACGATCGGCGGTCGATCGCCGGCTCTCGTGTGCACCAGTGCCGGCGACTCGTCGATCAGGCGCGGGCCGTCACCAGTGTCTTCGTACACCTGACGCATTCCGCCGGCATAGACCTCGGTGGTGACGATCTGAGCCGCGCCGAGTTCGGCATCGCGTCCGATCGAGCCGCGCTCTTCCAGTCCCGCCCGCCACCAGCGCATCAGCGCTTGCGCGACGCCAAACGGGCGCGAAGGGTCTTCCGATGCGCTCTGTTGAGCGTGTGTCGCGCGTCGTGTACGGATGATGTACGCGTCGATGTCTCGATAGTCGCGCTCGGCCAGCAGGGCGACGCCGCGGGTCGGCTCGACGATCTCGATGCGCACGCTCCCCCGCGCACGCTCGAGGATCGAGCCATCCTCCCCCTCCACCCGCGGCGTCGCTTCCTGCCCGGCCTCTCCCCCATCCCCCTCCTCCACCCCCTCCCCGAGGTTCGTGTCTTCACCCGCCATGTCCGCGGCCCGGACGATCAGATCGACATGCCCATACACGTGCCCCAGCAACCCAAGGTCCTGCAACAGGCCGATCCCGCCCGACGATTCCCAGATCGCGTCGAGCACGCGCTCGATGGTTCGGCGGAGCTCGGGCGTGCGAGCGGTGGACGAGATCGTGATCGGCCGCCCGAACATGAAGTCGACCATGGTGTGGACACGCCAGCCGATGTCGTTCTCGATGACGACTTCCTTGCGGGTCCATGAACGGTCGTCTGTGGCGATACGGGCGGCGACGCCGCGTGTGGACCAGGCGCCGAGCAGGCGATTCGGCAAGCCGCGCTCCTGAGCGAGTCGCAGCCCGCGAGCCGAGAGCCCGCCCGCGCTGGTGAGCGTGACGCCGGGCTCCATTGGGTTTCGGTAATAGGTCCAGAGCAGGTCCAGCCGCGGCGCGATGGATCGTTCATGGCGATCGATCAGTCGGCTGACGATCTCGCGACTCAGCGGCTGGCCACCGGAGAGCGCGAGTCGGGCGGCTTCTGCAAACGGCTTGGTCGTTCTTCGTGTCTCGTGGCTTCGCATCGGTCATCTCCGCGTTGAGTGGCGTACACCCATGGGCGAAGCGTCCGATTTGCGCGCGCAAACGCGCCACGTGAATGGTCATGCAAGCGGTGCCGCATGTGGAAAGACCGATGAAAAAAGAACTTTGGGAATCTGCCTGCGCGTGCCCGCGATCGCACCGCCGTGCGCGCGCAAACGCGTCGCTTCAGGCGATACACACCGCAGAGCCGTCCCACATGGCTTCGAACGCACAGGTTGGCACCCCGCGGCGATGATCAAGGGCGACGAACTGAAGCCGGGGGCGTTGCGTGCCGATCCGCGCCACGGAATCGAGCGTCAAGATCACACACCGACCCCGCGAGGCAAGCGACGGGACACGGCCCATGCGTTGGATTCGAGACATCGTTCTGCTCCTGGTCCTCCTGGCGGTCGGGAGCGGGGTGGCGTATTACCGGATGGAGGAATCCGAGAACGACCAGGCGATTGAAAGGACCGCCGCCGATGCTCGTCGGCTTGGGACCGAGATTCGCTATCGGGCGGCGACCAAGAACGCGGTGCTCAACGGGCGCGGCTGGCCGATCACGGTCTCGCCGGATTGGTTCGAGCTGAGCGAGCCGCCCACAAACGCACTGGTGGGTGATGAGCACCCCTGGCTGGAGATCGCGCCGCCAGAGATGGCGGGATTTACCCATCCGCAGGTGCGGATGGTGATCAACCAGCAGCTCGCAGGGTTCTGGTACAACCCGTATCAGGGCATCGTGCGGGCGCGTGTGCCGGTGATGGTGAGCGATCAAGCGGCGACGGAGCTGTACAACCGGATCAACGCATCGACCATTCCGTCGATCCACTGGACCGAGAAGCCGCAGGCGATTCCGAATGTGACCGATGAGCAGGGACACCTCAAGCAGCAGGCCGAGGGTGAACCGAAGGACGCGGCACCTGCAGCGCCGAAGCATGAGCCGGCGGTGGTGGTGGTGAAGAAGACGCGGCCGAAGAAGTAATGGGGCGAATGTACTGCGTCGATCTCGCCGCGAACGTTCACGATTGTGCTGACAACCCGAGGACATCATTCATGGTGTACCAGCCCGCGGGTTTGCCGCGGAGCCATGCGGCGCAGTGCAGCGCGCCGCGAGCGAAGAGGTCGCGCGTGGTGGCGCGATGGGTGATCTCGATGTACTCACCGAGCCCGGCGAGGCGGATGGTGTGTTCACCGATGACGTCGCCGCCTCGCATCGCGAGGATCTGATCATCACTGAGTGCGTGTCCGGTCTCGCGCACGGCTGAAGCAAAGCGCAGCGCGGTGCCTGAAGGCGCGTCTTTCTTCGCGGAGTGATGGGCTTCGACGATCGAACAACGAAAATTTTCTCCAAGCAACCGACAGGCGCGTTGAACAAGATCGATCGCAACGGTGACACCAAGGGAGGTGTTGGGGGCGATGAGCACGGGTCGATGTCGTGCCTCATCGCGCAGCGCGGCGATGGATTCGGAAGAGAGCGCGGTGGTCCCGATAAGGATTGCGGCGTGACCAGCACGAGCGATGGCGATGGTGCTTGAGACCGCGGCATCTGCGGAGAAGTCCACGATACAGTCGAAAATGCCCGCATTTTCGATGGTTTTTCGCGTGCTTTGCAGCGCGAGCATCGGACGGGTTCGAGCATCGGATGGCATCGCGATGGTCTGCCCGATGCGCGGTGAGTCATCGTGCGTGACGCATGCGCGGACATCGAAGCGAGCGTCATCGAGCGCGAGCGAGACGATGCGCAAGCCCATGCGACCCGATGCGCCGACGACGATGATGGACGTTGATCGCGATGTGGATGAATGCGACATCGACTTGCACTCCATGGTGGCGCGAGTGTATGGTGGGCGTTGACTGCTCAAGTGGACGGCGTGTGCCGTCCGATAGAGCGTTCGACGCTTTGGTACTTTTCGGCGCTCCAAAGCCGCTCGACCCATTCACTCGCCTCTATTTGCAAGCCGAGGAGACACTGATCATGGCTAAGAAGACCACGAAGAAGAAGACCAGCAAGAAGTCCGGCAAGAAGACCACCAAGAAGAAGTAAGGCGCCCCGCGCCACTTCCCGTCGCTCGCGATGAGCGAGCGACGGTCGAAAGTTATCCACAACGGTTCGAGAGAGAGATTTTCGCTGCCGAGCGGCAGCAGCTTGATGAATCAAGCACACCATCGGGGGCATGTCGGGCGGCGTAGCCCAAGTCCCCTGGAGCGCCGAAACACGCGAAGCTGGCACGAGCTGGCTTCGCGTCTTTTCTTTTTGCGGTCGGATGTTGCTGATGATGCGCGGCGGTCGATTGTCGAGGGTGCCCGGGCTTGCGCCCGGGCCTCGGATTGAGTTCGTTGGACGTGGGCGGCGAGTGTGCGGACAATCCGTCGTGACTGATCCTTCTCTACCGTCGCCGTCGCGTGGCCCCGGCAACTCCATTCCCCACATGAATCGGGGGGTTCGAGCGCTGCGACTCCATCACGAAGGTGCGCTGCAGTATCAGGAACGGCGGGCCGACGTGCGGTACATCGTGGAGTCGGCGACCGGGCAGCTCCTGATCCCGGTGGAGCCGGGGTTTGCCAAGAGCGGCGAAGAGATGATCATCTGGTCGCCGCGAGAGGATGCCTGGGCGATGCAGATTGTCATCCTGGCGCGCGTCGTGGATCGCCCGGAGTCTTTGGAAGGGGTCGATCGGTGGCAGGCCTATCACGCCGCGAGCGGACTCGGGTCCAAGATGACGTGGGTTCGGGGTGAGATCGAAGGACTCAAGACGCGCGAGGCGGTGTACGGCGCGGAGGACTGCGTCGCGGTGAACCCTCTGGGCCGCGACGAATATGGGCTCATCAAGAAGATGAACGCCGATCGCGAGGTGCTCGCGCGCGCGGTGAAGCGGCTTCTGGGTGTCGCGCCCGCCGACGCGTTGTGCGTGGGGGTGGACCCTTGGGGCGTGGATGTGCGCGCGCGGTTCGGGATCATGCGGGTGGAGTTTGCCGATGGGATCAGCGCGACCACGATCGAGTCGGCGGAGCGCGAGGTGATGCGCCTGCTCGCTGGGGCGTAGCTGAGGGCAGTACACTCCGGCGTGCGCGAGGCCCATTGTCATCTCGGATTGCTCGGCGAGGCACTGGCGCTGCCGGATATTGGCTCGTGCACGTCGCTGGCGGAGTGTCTGGATCATGTCCGCGCCGGCGCGGGACAGACGACCCCGGGTGCATGGCTGCGGTTCAAGAGCGCGCGACCCGCGGCGTGGGCGGAGGGGCGGTGGCCGACGATTGTGGAACTGGATCGTGCCGCTCCGCATCGCCCGTGCGTGATCATGTCGTTTGATCATCACATGGCGGTGGCGAACTCGGCGGCGATCCGGGCGGCGGGGCTGCGGGCGGGCGAAGCCGTCGGACCCAAGGGGCATGTGGATTCTGATTCGTCGGGCGCGGCGACGGGTGTGCTGCACGAGCACGCGGCGTATCGATGCTGGGACGCCGCACCGGCGCCGGATGTTCAGACGCGCCGCGAACGTGTGCGGCGGGCGTGCCGATCGCTCGTTGAGCTTGGCTTTGACGAGGCCCACGACCTGCACACGCCGGAATGGTTGCTGGAAGACCTCCTGCACCTGGAACGCGAGGGCGAGCTTGAGCTTCGGCGGGTGGATGTGTATCCGAATGTCGTGAACCTGGAAGAGATGTTCCGGCGATTCGGTGCGTCGGCGGGGGAACGAGTACGGATCGCCGGGGGCAAGCTCTTTGCGGATGGAACCCTCAACGCCCGCACCGCGCTGACGCTGCACCCCTATCGCACGCCGGAGAGCGGATCGCCGCACGGGGTGGCGATGGCGTCGCCGGAAGAGTGCGAGCGTGCGGTGAAGCTCTGTGAATCACTCGGCCTGCACGTCGCGGTCCACGCGATCGGCGACGGGGCGGTGCGGATGGTGCTGGATGCGATCGAGCGCGGCAGCGTGCGGAATGGATCAGGAGCGGCGGAGGGGAATCGGCATCGGGTGGAGCACTGCGAGCTGATCGACGAGCGGGATGTGCCGCGGTTTGCGGAGTTGGGCGTGGTGTGCTCGGTGCAGCCGTGCCACCTGCTCACGGATATCGAGGTGCTGCGGGATCAACTGCCCGGGCGGCTGGATCGCGTGCTGCCGCTGCGCGGGTTGATCGATGCGGGGTGCAGGCCGGGTGAGTTGTTGTGGTTTGGGTCCGATGCTCCGGTGGTGCGTGCGGATCCGATGGACAGCGTCCGGGCGGCGGTGCATCGCCGGCGCGAGGGCATGGAAGAGTCTGAAGCACTAGGCTGGCACCAGCGGATCAGCGAGCAGGACTGCTGGGCGGCATTCAGCAAGCGGTGAGCGGCGGGCCGAACAGAAACACAGCTTGGCGCGCGGCGCAACAGAACAGGGAGCGCCGCCACGGCGCTCCCTGTCAGAGAACACTGACCCACACTCTCGCATGGCGGGGTGAGGAAATCTACCAAATTCTGTTCAACGGCGTCGACGAGCGGCGAGCAATCCACCGAGCCCGATCAGGCCGGCCGCCGACGGCGCGGGGACGACCTGGCTGAAGCTCTGGCGGACGAACGACGCGGTGGCGGTGCCGCCGGTGGTGTTGGCGAAGAACTTGACGTCCTTGTTCACTTCCATCTTGAGGAACTGCCGCGGGGAGAAGTCGCGATAGTCCTGGAGCTGATCGGTCTGCCCAGGAATGCTGAACGCCGAGAGCTGGCCGAGCAGGTTGGTGCCCGAGGGCGCGAGCGCGTCGAAGATGGTTTCGTCCACGCGGGCGTATGAGCCGGCGGAGGTGGCGTTGCCGTTGAACGTCAGGCCGACGTCCTTGAGTCGGAAGCCCTGGGCGGCGAAAGATGGGATCACCTCGACGGTGTACCGCAGGTTGAACTCGCTGATGATCGCGTCGCCGGGGCTCACGTCGCCGAAGCCGCCGGTGATGTCAAAGCCGATGCCGTCGAGCGGGTTATTGGCGATGAACCCGGAGATGAAGACGTTGGCAGGGTTGAACTGCGAGCTCGTCCAGGATTGGAACGTGAAGAGCTTGTCGGAGATCACCACGCCGCGATCGGGTTCGGCGAGGATCTGCGAGAGCAGGACCGATTGCCCGTTGTTGAGGGTAATGGCAGCGGAGGCTGACTGAGCGATCGCGAAAGCGGCCAGACCGGCGGCCGCAAGCAGAGCGGAAGCGCGAGAGAACATCACATCTCCTTCGCCAAAGACCAATATGTCACGACGGTGAGAGCCGTCGCTTGTGAGAGAGAGCCAAGCGCGGGCCACATCAGCCCGAGCGTGTCGAGAGGACACTCATCGACGAGAACACCGTACCCCGTGAGGGGCGAGTGGGCACCTGAAGCGAAGTGATAAGTACTGAAATGGCCTTGGTTTACGCGCTATTCGCGGGCTCTCGGACGCACCCGCTGGGGCGATAACCATCGTGGCGGTGTGGCGCTTGGCGCAAAAGAAAAGAGGGCATCGCCGTTAGGCCATGCCCCCGAGGAGAGAGTAGAAGACTTTAACGCTGAGCCGTGACTGTTGCACGTTCAGCATGTGAACTTGGGGGGGTTGGGGAAAACTACCGCCGACGCCGGGTGGCGACGAGGCCGCCGAAGGCGAGGAGGACCATGGCTCCTGGTGAGGGGATCTGGCTGAAGGACTGACGGATGAACGAGGCCGTCGCCGTGGAACCCTGGCCGAAGGCGAAGAACTGGACGTCCTTCACGACTTCGAGCTTGGTTCTTGGGGAGAAGACCAAGCGGTCCTGGAGCTGGGTCTGGCGTGGGGGGCCGGCGATATCGAAAGCGCGCTTGGTGCCGATGAGGTTCTGCCCGGGTTGGGCGAAGAAATCGAGCACGCTTTCATCGACGCGGGCGTAGGAGCCGGTGCCGGTGGCGCTGCCGTTGAAGGCCAGCTCGGTGTCGACGATGCGGAAGCCCTGGGAAAGGAAGGGCTCGATGATCTCGGCGGTGTAGCGGATGTTGAACTCGGAGATGAGAGCATCTCCGGGCGCATCGCCAAAGCCGCCGGCGAGGTCGAAGCCGATGCCGGTGAGGGGGTTATTGGCGACGTAGCCAATGACGGAGGTGTTGACCGGGTTGAAGGTCGGCGAAGTCGTCGTGTAGGACACGATGGTGAACTTCTTGTCGCCGACGATGAACGCGCGATCAGCAGAATCGAGAATCTGGCTGAGCGACACCGACTGACCGTTGGTCAGCGTGATCGCACCCGAGGCCGGGAGGGCGGACGCAGTGAGAGAAATCACCGCGAGCGCGAACCCTGTGCGCAGGGACATTGCGAGCTCCTTCGCGAACCGAGATGTGAGCGGCGGGAGTGAGAGAACCGCCGAACCCCGAGAGTGGGTGCAACGCCACATTCGCGTTACAGACCATCCCACCACGAGATCATCTGTAGGGTATCAGGTGTGTCCGAGAACGCAAGAGAAATTGTCCGAGAAGTTGGGCGGGGCGCAGGGTCGATTCGGTCAAAGTTCGGCATTGTGCGCAAGTTTGGCGCGATCAATCGGCGTTCCTGCCACATTCTGGGCACTTCCCGGTGGGGAGGGCGATATCGAGGGATTCTCTTGCGGGCTCGCGGTGAGGGAAGATCGGAATTGGCACCAGAAGAACAGAACTTGACAATGCTCTAGACCGAATGTACCATATCTCAAACACTTGTTTCCGCTGAACTGGCCTAGTGGCCAGGCAGCAAGCCCAGCGACCGCTAACGCGGTCGCTGTTGTTTTCAATGTACGTACTCTACGTTGACGAGTCTGGTTGTGTTGGAAGCCTTCCAGCTGGCAAGAGCAGCATCCAGCCGGTCCTTTGCGTTGTTGGTTTGATTGTGCCGCAGTCGAATGTGTCGCACTTGACCCGGCAATGGATTGATCTGAAGAAGCGTCATTTCCCGAGGCTGCTCCAACATACTGCGAAGATCCATGATTGGCATCTAGCGGAAATCAAGGGTTCGGACATCCGTAGAGGTTTCCGACAGGGTGCTCGCAAGCGAGATTTGCGACATGCAACAGGATTTCTGGATCGGGCATTAGACTTGCTTGAGTTCAACGATTGCAGATACTGTGCGCGTGTTTGGATTAAGGTTCCGGGTGCGAACTTTAATGGACGGTCGGTCTACACCGTTTCGGTACAAGATTTGTGCAAGAGTTTTGAGTATAAGCTGAGCAAGCACGACGTCCTAGGCCTGGTCATCGCGGACAGCAGGAATCCGCACTTGAACGCCATCGTCTCGCACAGCGTGTTCACACAGAAGTATCAAGCGGCCGGTGATCTGTTTCCGAGCGTTGTCGAGACTCCGGTGTTCGGGCATAGCCACAACCATGCCGGATTGCAGTTGGCTGATATTCTGGCTTCGGCCTTGCTGTTTCCGCTCTGTGCTCAGTTCTATCAGGATGGGCGAATCGAGAGCATCCATCTGGATGTGGGCTATGACCAGATCGGCCGGAGATATGGGCAACGACTTCGTGGGCTCCAATACCGACACATGCACGCCAGTAATGGCCGGGGTTTGGCTGGAGGTCTGGTAGTCTCCGATCGTCATGGTCGGCTCGGTGCCGGGCATTTATTCTCGAAGTACTGTTCTCCAGTTTCAGCGGTGACGATCACCGCTCCGCCGAGTGTTACGACTGCAAGGCCTGTAATCGTGTCCACACTTACGCCACCCACAAAACCAAGCCCAAAGCTGATCTGACGCATGAGACGTGTGTCTGCTGCTCGATGCGCGTATCGTCGGCATGCGCATCGCCGATCTGATCCACGGGCTGGGCATCCGCATCAGTCAGGTGGTTGGGGACGACGTCCACACGCCAGATGGCGGCGGCGGGGTCCGCATCTGTGACATCACCGAGGATTCCCGCACCGTCATGCCCGGTTCGCTCTTCATCGCTCGCGCGGGCGAAAAGAGCGACGGCAAGCGGTTCATTCCGGGGGCGATCGAGGCCGGGGCGTCGGCGATCCTGACGGATGACCCTGCGTTTGCCCTGCCGGCGCAGACGCATGCCAAAGCCGTGCCGATTGTGGTGCTGTCCACGGACGATGTGCCGCTGGCGATCGCGCAGCTCGCCGAGCGGTTTTATGGAAACCCAAGCTCCAAGATGACCGTCATCAGCGTGACCGGGACCAACGGCAAAACCACCACGACGTTTCTCATCCATCAGATGCTCAACCGTCTCGGCGTGCGCTGCGGGCTGGTGGGCACGGTGGTGATCGATGATGGGACCGAGGTGGCCCCGGCGAGCATGACCACGCCGCCCGCGCTCGAGCTTTCGCGCACGCTGGCCCGCATGCACGAGGCCGGGTGCAAGGCGGTGGTCATGGAGACCTCCAGCCACGCCCTGCACCAGCGGCGCGTCGGCGGTCCGATGGCGATCGGGTTCCATGCCGGCGTCTTCACCAATCTCACGGGCGACCATCTGGACTATCACGGCACGATGGACAACTACGCCGACGCCAAGGCCATGCTGTTCGCCGCGCTCCCAGCGGCTTCCAATGGCGGCGTGGCGATCGTGAACATCCAAGACCCGTGGCACACCCGCATGGTGCGGAATTCCAGGGCCCGGGTGGTGCGATGTGCCGTCGATGAGCCCGGGGCGCTCTCGATCACCGGGGGCACGGCTCCGGAAACGGTCTGGCGCGCCAAGGTGCTCTCGGCCGACACGGGCGGCACGCACGTGGAACTCTCCGGCCCGTGGTCGGGGGCGGGGATCTCGCACGCCAAGGTGCGGATTCCGCTTGTCGGCGGGTTCAACGTCATGAACGCGCTGCAGGCACTGGTGACCGTTCACGCGCTGTTCGGTGGCACCGGCGAGGACGATCTGAGCTTTGACATCATCAGCCGTGCGCTGGAGGCGACCATCGCCCCGCCCGGTCGGCTGGAGCCGGTGACGCCGGATCCCAGCCCGATCGATGTGCTGGTGGACTATGCCCATACAGATGATGCACTCAAGACTGTGCTTGGGGTGCTGCGCGAAGCGATGGTTCAGCGGCAGGCCAGTGGGGGGAACAGGGGGCAGTTGTGGTGCGTCTTTGGCTGCGGGGGCGATCGCGATCGCACCAAGCGGCCGCGGATGGGCAAGGTCGCGTGCGAGTTGGCCGATCGGGTGGTGGTGACCAGTGACAACCCGCGGACAGAGCAGCCAGAGGCGATCATCGCCGAGATTCGATCCGGGATGACCACGGGGGCCGCCCAAGTGGTGGTCGAGATGGACCGCGAGCGGGCGATTCAGTGGGCGATGCAGCAGGCCCAGCCGGGTGATGTCGTGATCATCGCTGGCAAGGGGCACGAGGACTATCAGATTTTGCCCGACCCATCTCGGCCCGGGGCGACGGTGACAAGACACTTTGACGATCGCGAGGTGGCGCGGGCGGCACTTCGGGCGCGGGGTTTGGCGGTGCGCGAAGCCGCGGCGAGCGTCAAAGAGGACCTTCAGGACTAAAGGCACACCGGCGGGACTCCGGTGCCACCAAGATCGAGGCGATGGTCATCGGTTCGCACGCCAGATGCCGATAGAGAAGGGCTTTGGATGCCGGGGGTGGGGACTGGCACCGGGGATCGCATGACGTTCTGGACACCGGACAACATTCGCTCGGCGTGCGCGGGGACATGGCTGGTTCGCCCGCCGCTGAT
>JAIEOW010000048.1 GCA_019750095.1 Phycisphaerales bacterium | reverse complement strand
TAAACGATCGAGAACGGCGTGCGCATGCAGGTGCGTCGCAACGTCCTGCCCCTGATCGCCGCCGATCAGGATGCGATCGCGCAGACGATCCAGAAGCTGGGCGGGCAGATCACCGGCCAGCTCATCGCGACCAACGGCGTGACGGCGGTCCTTCCGGGTCGCGCCCTCGCCGCACTGCAGAACGATCCGATCATCCACCGCGTCTGGGAACAGGTCCCGGGCTCAAAAGAAATCGATGAGACCGTTCCCTCCATCGGCGCGCCGACATTCTGGAACGCCGGGTTCACCGGCGTCACCTGGGACTTCGGCACGCTCGACTCGGGCGTGCAGCAGAATCATCCCTGTTTCGCCGGCATTGGCGGGTTCCTCGCCGCGCCGGGCGTCTTGACCACCGACCTCACCGACGGCCATGGCACCTGCGTTGGCAGCATCATCACGTCGCGCGACGCCACCAACCGCGGCGTCGCCCCGGGTGCCGACAAGTTCCTCGTGGGCTATGCCAGCAGCGACTTCTACGGCGACGGCGACTGGATGGTCTCCACCGCCAGCGATGATCCCGAGGCCATCAACGTCTCGTGGGGCTTCGGCCAGGCCGATCCCGACGACTACACAGATCAGGAAGCGTGGGTCGATGCCCTCATCGACGACAACGACCTGATGCTCGTGAAGTCCTGTGGCAACAGCGGCTCAACCGACACCACACTCACCCGGCCGGGCACCGCGTACAACTGCATCGCGGTCGCCAACATGAACTACAACCAGACGACCACCCGCACCGATGACTTCATCAACGTCGACTCCAGCCGCGGGCCCTCCGCCAGCGGGCGAAAGAAGCCCGACATCACCGCCCCCAGCCAGGGCTGCACCGCCGCCAATGCCCAATGGGCGACACAGACCGACTGGGTCGGCTTCGGCGGCACCTCCGGCGCGGCTCCGCACGTCACGGGCACCTTCCTGCTCCTGGGCAACGTCCGCGGGTCTTCGAATCCCTACGTGAACAAGGCCATCCTCATCAACGCCGCCGACGCGTGGAGCGACAACGCCACCGCCGCCAATACCGATGACTTTGCGACCCTCGGCTCCACCTGGAACAAGGCCTATGGCTGGGGCTATCTCGACGCCAACGAAACCTATGTGAACGCCACGGATGCCTTCCTCCGCACCAACGGCGACGCCTCCAGCGCCACCCCGCGCTCCCGCCTCTTCCGTGGCACCATGTTCTCCAACGAAAAGGCCACCCTCGTCTGGAACAAGAAGGACACGTACATCGGCACCGCGATCCCCATCGGAGGTCTCGCGCTCACCGATCTGGATCTCTTCGCCTACAACGCCGAGTCCAACGCCATCCTCGATAGCAGCACCAGTTCCATCGACAACGTCGAGCAGATCGGCCTGGGCCTTCTCCTGGCGCCCAACACCTCGCGTGATGTCGTCCTCCGCGTCTATACCTTCAGTTCCGCGATCGCTGGTGCGGGCAACACCGAGACCTACGGGCTCGCCACCGAAGAGAACTTCGCCGAGGTCACCGGGCCCGATCTCTCCGGCTCCGCGCTGCTCCCCGATCAGGCCAACCCCGGCGCTGCCACGGTCGTCCGCGTCGTCGTCGGCAACGGCGGTGACACCCCGGCCCACAACATCAGTGTCGTCCTGACCCTCCCTGCGGGGTGGAGCTTCGCCAGCGGCCAGTCCAACACCGAGGTCATTCCCACCATCGGCTCTGGCGGGTTTCTCAATCTCGGCGTCGCAGAGTTCAACGTCAACGTCCCGTGCTCGGCCGTCGGCACACCCACGCTGAGCTGGACCATCTCCAGCAACAGCTACGGCATGACCTTCACTGGGTCCGGCAGCGAGACCATCAGCATCGTCGCCCCAGCCGCCCTCGTTGAGAACACGCCGCAGACCTTCTCTGAGGTCGGCAAGATCTTCTCCTTCCCGATCACCAGCAACGAGTTCTCCTTCGTCGCCATCAACCCGCGCACCGCCGATCTGGACATTCGCGGCTCGGCCAATAGTTGCGGCACCGCGCCCTGGGCGTCCAGCACCTCCGGCGGTACCATCCGCGACTTCATCGTCGCAAACGGTTACAACGTCGCGGCGGGCACCAACTTCGCCAGCGTCTTCCGCTTCTCAGGCGATCTCCCGACCTGGGATGTCGAGTTTGAGCGCGGGTTCGATGTCTCCATCGGCTCTGTTCCGCAGAGCAACACCTGGGAGTCGACCGAGATCATCGAGCCGTATGAGATCAATCTGACCGCTGGCCGACGCTACCGCATCAACGCACTGGTCACCTCCGGCACGCTCGATCTTGGCATTCGTGTGTTCGACTCGGCGACCACCTTCAGCAGTCGCGGAGCCGCCGACGCCTCCCGCAACGCCGCAGGCCCGGGCGGAAGCGAGTTCCTCTACTTCACCCCGACCGCTACCGGTGTCCACGCCATCGCCCTGCTCAACGAGAACGGTGCGGCGGGCGCAACCTCATTCAGCGTCCGCTGCGGAGCCGACTACAACAACGACGGCGCCGTCACCGTCGCCGACATCTTCGACTTCCTGAACGACTGGTTCGCCAGCTCGCTGCGGGCCGACTTCAACGCCAACGGCACGCCCGATGTCGCCGACATCTTCGACTTCCTCAACGCCTGGTTCGCTGGCTGCTAAGCCGCGTCGAGATCAGCACACCACGGGCCGCGTGACATTCGCGGCCCGACTCCAGAACGCCCCGGATCCCAGATGGGTCCGGGGCGTTTTTCGTTCCCGCCCGACATACCCTGCCCGCCCATGCTCCCCCCCCAGTCCGCCGCACCCCCCGCGCCACCATCGCCCGTGATGCCCAGCCGATCGTCGGCGTCGGGCTCTTCACGGCTCGACCCTCCACGCTCACCTTCCGACCCGCACCCGTCGGCACGGGGCTCTGCTTCCGGCGGACGGATCTGCCCGGGTCGCCGATCACTCCCGCGCTGCACACGCACGTTGTGCCGCAGGATCGCCGCACCGTGCTCGTGGCCACCCCGGGCGATGCCAATAGCCCCGGCGTGCAGACCGTCGAGCACGTCCTCTCGGCCCTCGTGGCCCTGGGCATCACCGACGCGTTCATGGATATCGCGGGCATCGAGGCCCCCATCGCCGACGGGTCGAGCCAGCCGTTCGTTGGTGCTTTGCTCGCCGCGGGCGTGCAGTCGCTCGACCAACCGATCGTCCCGTTCGTCATCACCGAGCCGATCACGCTCTACTTCGGCCCTTCGCGCGTCCAGGCCCTGCCGCTGGATGCTGCCGCGACCGAGTACACCTATCACCTCGAGTATCCCCCCGGCAGCCCGATCGCCCCGCAGTCGGCATCGATCACCATCCCCTTCGATCGCTCGGGGTCCGCCGCATACGCCGCCGAAGTCGCCCCGGCTCGCACCTTTTCAACCGCTCAGGAAGCCCAGGCCGCCCGCCAGATGGGGCTGTTCGCCCACCTCACGCCGCGAGACATGCTGGTCATCGGCCCCGACGGCCCGATCGAGAATTCCTACCGGTTCCCAAACGAGCCCGCCCGCCACAAGCTGCTAGACCTCATCGGCGACCTCGCCCTCGCTGGCCAACCGATCCAGGGCCGGATCATCGCCACCCGCACCGGCCACGCCCAGAACCACGCCCTGGCCGCCAAAATCGCGGCTCTCCCCGGGTGATCCGCCCGGTTTGGCATCGATCTTGGCCCCTTCGCCGAACGGAAAGAGTGCGGGTTCGTATCGGAATTCTGCTTGCACACGCATGGGGTGTGACCGATGCTGTCAATCATCGGTATACCGGGCAGACATCGGTACACACCCGACCCGATCTCGTTCTTGCTCATGTCCACATCGCGCGTCCAACCGCCCACCAGTTCCACCGCCGCCGCGTCCTCGCGCCTGCGGCCGCTGTCGCGCGCGTTCACGCTCGTCGAACTGCTCCTGGTGATCTCGATCATCGCCATCCTCGTCTCGATCACCATCCCCGCCCTGGGCTCAAGCCGCGAGACCTCGCGTCGGCTGAAGTGCCTGACCAATCTCAAGGGCCTGGGCGTCGGATTCGCGGTGTACATGAACGATTCCAAAGAGCTCCTGCCGCGCGTGCGCCCGCTGCACGATCCAAGCTCCGGCAACACGAACGACGTCTCGCTGCTGGACGTCATGGCGCAATATCTCTCGGTGCCCAGCCCGCGCCGGAGCAATGAGTCAGACCCCAACTCGCCGTACATCTCCAATGAAGTGTTTGTGTGCCCGTCGGATCGCGCCGGGCGCGACGCGGCGACGAACTTTGAGCCGGTCTGGAAATCCAACGGAACGAGCTACGAGTATTTGGCCGGCTATCCCATGGAGTTTCTGAAGGACCTTCTCGACGACCCTGTTGGCGCTGTCAGCAAGACCTACGCCCAGCCGCGTTGGCGCGAGCTGCCCGTCCTGCTCGACAATGACGACTGGCATCCTGGTCGAAAAGGCGGCACCCCACGCAACGCGCTGTACTATGGCGACTGGCGTGCCGATTGGGCTGGTTCAATCGTGAAGTTTGATTCGCAGGACAACCGCCTTCGAGATCTCGTCTGCGATATGGGCCGCAACGGCGGCAAACGCTTCCCTGGATGCGATTAGAGCCATGATTCACCCTACTAACTCAACCACGGCTCCGATTGGCGGCTCAATCCTGGAAGGATTGGAAGCTCCACAGCCCGATACAAAAAACACGCCCTCCAAGACTCCGCGGCGCCCGATTCGGCTGCCCGCCCTATGGACGAATCCGCGACTGCGTTACTCCATGCTGGGCTGCGTGTTAGTTTTGTCGGCGATCGCGCTGTACTTTGTATTTCGCCCGGTCCCTCAACCAGACTTCGTTGAAGACCCGATTGATGACCTGCTCAACTTCACGCTGCTCACCGAGGAGTTCAACAGACTCCCATTGGATGAGCGGCTCGCGCTGCTCAAAGATCTCATCGAGCGGCTGAAGACCATGTCCGGTGACGACTCCGCGATGATGGCCGCTTTCGCGGCGAGCATCGATAGCGACAAGCTTCGCCGCCAGATCGAAAAGAATGCCTCGCAGCTCGCCGTGGACGTGTGGGACAAGTTCGCATTCGACTACCAGAAAGTCACGGTCGAGTCGCGTGATGCATATCTCGATCAGGTCGTGATCGACATGACCAAGCTCATGGAAACTGTTGCGGGAATCCAAATCGAGAAAACCGACGAGCAACGGCTCAAGGACGCCCGCGAGCAAGCTCGCCGCGACCAAGAGCGCCTGCGCTCTGGCGAGGGACCGACTGCTGGCCAAATGGCTCGCATGGCTGACTTCCTTCGCAATCGCGTTGGCGGCCAAACTACTCCCCAGCAGCAAGCCCGCGGCATGCAGCTCATGCGCGACATGACCCGCCACCTCCGCGGCCAAGACCCCGCCACCGGCAAACCCTGATCGCCGCCGCAGGGCGAGAAGTTGGCCTCGCCGAACCGGGCATTATCGCCCCCTCCATTCCGCCACCTCCCCGGCAGGCGGCGCAGGTTTATACCTCGCTCCACGCAATATCCCCGTCACTCCGCCGTTTTGCCAATGTGTTTGTGGACCAGATGGGAACGGGGCTGGGCGAGAGGAGTTGTTCGGCCGATCCTCGTGGGTCGGCCGTTCTGCTCTCGCCCAGCTCCCGTCTCCCAGTCTCACCCTTGGAGTTGCCCATGTCTCGCACGTTTGCCCTGCTCGCCGTCGTCGGCCTCTCGCTCTCCGCGTTCAGCGCACCCGCGCTCGCCGATGAGCCGCCGCTGAAGGGGCCGAAGGTTCAGGATCGCAATGTTCCCGGCGTGGATGCTCGCTTCAGCGAGGAAGGCCGCGAGGGTGCACGTCGTGGTGCCGTCGATCGCCTGCCGCCTCGCGTCTTCCGCGACGCGCTCGATGTGGTGCTCGCGTCTGATGCCCCGGCCAACCTGCGCGTCGCCGACGACAAGCGTCAGACGATCGAGACGCTGATCAGCGACTTCGAGCAGTCCTCCCGCGCATACGCCCAGCAGAATCGCGAGAAGATGCAGGAGCTGCGCAAGAAGGCCGGCGAGTTCAACCGCCCCAAGCGTCCCGGCCAGCCCGCCGAGGGTGCCAATAGCGAGAAGCCCGGTGCTGGCGGCGAGTCCATCGCCGCACGCGAAGAGCTCCGCAAGCTCATGGCCGGCGCGCCCAAGGTCGAGGACGTCCAGACCAAGATCTGGGCCGAGTTGAACGCCGAGCAGCAGAAGGCCGTCGACGCCAAGCTGCAGGAGTTTCGCGACAAGGCCTCGGAGATGCGTCAGGATCAGTACGTGAAGCAGAAGCTCGGCAGCAAGGGTGGGGGCGGGGCCGCGGGCCCGGCACAGGGCGAAGGTGCCAAGAAGCCCGGACCCGCCGGTGCAGGCGGCGGCGAGCGACTCTCCCCCGAACGTCGCGAGCGGCTCATGCAACTGCTCTCGCGCATGACCCCCGAGCAGCAGGACGAACTCATCCGCCGCCTCGAAGCCCGCGTCTCGGGCACCGGCGAAACCGGCGATCGCCCCGCCACCAACCGTTCCAAGGGTCAACGCAAGAAGCAGCCCGGTGAAACTCCGGAAGCCCCGAAGAGCGACGCCGACCCGATGCAACCCCAGAATCCCTAGATTCTCAGGGTCCTGATTCCACAAGCCAGATGGTTCAGTGCGCAGGCCGGGCCAGACCCGGCCTGTTGCGTTTCATCGGGATGCACACACTACCGGCTGGTGTTTCCGGACGTGGCGGCCCGAGCATCTGCGTCCCATAACCCGATTGTGTCAACTTGGGTGATCGGCGAGTGCATTGATCTGGAAACCTAAGCCCTTGATCTGTCGTAGATTGTCATGTACAACCCATATGCAAGGCATAGGATTCACGGAGTTTTCCTTCTGCGACATCTGTTCTATTCGTACTCGGGGTGAGCTTCCGGCATGCGCACTGTTTTCAAGGGTTAGGCCCGACGCACGCCGATAGCTTGAGTACTTCCTCTTGATCTCTCTCTCCTCCAGCGGGGCGCTGTCTTACGATGGCGCCCTGCTTGTTTTTCCGTCCCGCCTCAATCTGGGCTTTCCCGAATGACCAGCTCGAAGACTCTGAGCCCAGACGCCCCGGGCCGCACCGTGCTGGTGACGGGCGGAGCTGGATTCATCGGTTCGCACGTCTGCGAAGCCCTGCTGCGCCGCGGCCAGCGTGTCGTCGCTTTGGACAACTTTGATCCCTACTACGACCCCGCCGCCAAACACGCCAATGTTGCCGACATTCGCGCTGGCGAACACTCTGGCCGCTTCGAACTGGTCACCGGCGACATCTGCGACGCGCCGCTCATGCGCGCCACGTTCGATCGCGTCCGGCCCGATTCGGTGATCCACCTTGCGGCCAAGGCCGGCGTGCGCCCGAGCATCGCCGACCCCGTCGGGTACGCGCGCGTCAATGTGCTGGGCTCGAGCGTGATGCTCGACGAGGCCCGCCGAGCCGGTGTCAGTCGATTTGTGATGGCTTCCAGCTCCAGCGTCTACGGCAACGCGCCCGTCGCGCCCTTTCACGAAGACCTGGACGTCTCCGCTCCCATCAGCCCCTACGCCGCCACCAAGCGCGCCTGCGAACTCATCGCCCACACGCACCACGCGCTCACGGGCATGCCGACGGGGTGTCTTCGGTTCTTCACGGTCTATGGCCCGCGCCAGCGTCCGGATCTGGCCATCTCGCTCTTCATGCGCCGGATCGCCCGCGGCGAGCCGATTGAGGTCTTTGGGGCGGGTTCGACCTCGCGCGACTACACGTTTGTTTCAGACATTGTCGCCGGCGTGATCGCCGCCCATGACCGGATCGACCGCTTCGGCTATCGCATCTGGAATCTGGGAAACTCGTCGCCCGTCTCGCTCCGCGACATGATCGACGGCATTGCCCGCACCGTGGGCAAACCCGCGAGCACCATTGCCCGTCCCGCCCAGCCCGGTGACGTGGAGCGGACGTTCGCCGATATTTCTCGTGCGGGTGCCGAGCTGGGCTTCCGTCCGGCGACCTCGTTTGCCGATGGATTGGCGTCGCAATGGGCCTGGCTGCGATCGCGGCTTTGATGCTTTCTGGCCCACGCGTGAAGGAGCACGAGTGCCCGAGATTCGTACGCACAACTCGGCGATGGTCTCCACGATCCGGCGCTCGGGTCGGCTCGCCGCGTATGGGGCGGCGATCACTTGTCTTGCGCTCGCCTCGGCGTGGGTGTTCTCGCCCTGGTCGTACACCATCGATCTGATCGCCAATCTGGGGGCGCAGGCGCTGCTTGTGTGCCTCGTTGTCGGATTGGTCGTGCTGGTTTTTCGCCAGTGGCGTGCGCTCATGATCATCGGCGTGGCGTGCTTGGTGCAGCTCTGGCCGCTGGTGACCAATCGGGCGGCGTTCTTTCCGCGGCAAGCGGCCCAGAGTTCCGCCGATGCCGTGCGGTTCCTGCACTACAACGACAGTTGCCTGAGCGATAAACGACTGGTCTATGACCTGATGGAGCGGTCCGGTGCCGACGTGCTGTCGATTCTTTGTCCGCCGGTGAGCATGCAGGCCGACGTGAACTATGGGCGCGGGCTGGAGGATCGGTATCCCGGCAAGCTCACTCGGCAGTGGGGACCCGCGCCCGATCAGTTCCAGACCAGCATCACGGCGTGCATCCTGGTCTCGCGCTGGCCGATCGAGAAGTTTGATACCTCCATGGCAGGGCCATTGAGCGAGCACTTCATCGCTGGCATCGTGAAGCGTCCGGGCGGGCCGTTCGGAGTCGTCTGCATGCACCCCCGCTCGCCGCGAACCCCGGAACGCTGGCGCGAGGGGAATGCCCTAGTCGAAGCGGCGATCGGGGTCGTTGGGGCGTTGCGATCCAGGGGTTTGCCCGTGGTGGTCCTGACCGACCTGAACGCGACCCCGACTGGTCTGCGGAGTCGTCGGCTGTGCAATGCGGCGGACCTACGGCACGCCAAGCCCCTATTCGAGCCAGCCGGGACTTTTCCGCGGGTGGTCCCCCTGAACATCCGAACCAATCGGAAGAGCGACTTTGAGGCGTTCTGGCCGATGGTGCTGGCGATTGATGACGCGTTGGTGAGCCCCGAAATAGGGGTGTTGGGTTGGGGAGTGGGGCGGCATTTGGCTTCGGAGCATCGGCCGGTCCAAGTTGATTTGGAGATTCCGCGTCTCGCGGCTTCGGGCGCGAACCAACCCGACCGATAAGCGTACCAGGCGGTTCAGCCGTCAAGGAGTTGCGATCATGTTCGGACTCGCCCAGGGCGAGCACATCTACGGCTTCGAAGGCACCGGCGCCCAGACCATTTTCATGGCAGGGTTTGGCGGGCTTGTGCTGGTGGCTGCGCTGTTGCTTCGGGTGAATCTGAGGTTCTGGCTGCTGGCCGGGGTGCTGATGGCGTCAGCGTTGACCGCGGCGGTCGATGAGACCAAGACCGGATATGTGCAAACGTGGATAGTCGGGGTGCAGCTCCGCAAGGCGGAGATTCACCTGGCGTTCGGGGTGATGCTGTCGATTCTGATGCTGTTTCAGCGCGGGTTCTCTGCGTCAAGTCTGACGTTTCAGGGTGTGGTCGTGCTGCTGATGGGCTTGTATGCTGGGCTTCTGCAGTTCGTGCACAAAGACAACCCGATGGACGCGGTGCAGACGGTGCTGTTTTATCTGGCGACCGTGCCGTGCCTTCTGATGATCGTCCCGCAGTTGGCGAAGGACTCAGAAGGGTGCCTGGCGTTGATCCGGACGATCATGTGGGTGTCGGTGATCTGGACGTTCTGCTGTTCGGTGCAATATGTGCTGGATCCTCGCAAGCTGCTGAACCTGCAGGGGCGATTCTGGGGGATGCTGGCAAATGCACAGCAAGCGGCGGTGCTGTGCGCTCCGTTTGCGGTGTGCGCCGTCTGGCTGCTCCTGAACGATCCCAAGAAACGCACCAAGCTCCTGTGGATCGCGTTGATCGCCATCAACCTGCTCTTTCTGACGTGGACGGGTTCGCGCACGGGCGCGTTGATGTTCATTGTGGGGGTGACTTTCGTTCTGTATGCGCGAATTGGGCAGGCGGTGCTCTTGCTGCCCGTGGCAGCGCTGATGCTTTGGGGCCTGTTCACGCTCGCGATCGAGCTCAAGATCTATGAGAATCTCGAGCGGCTTGTGTCGACCGAGAACACTCGAACCGCGGCGTGGGAGAGCATGTGGAACAACGCGATGCAGAGTCCGCTGCTCGGCGTGGGTTTCGATGACGCCGGTGGCAGCGAGAACAGCTATCTGCTGGGCTTTGCGTCGTACGGGATTGTGTATTTCCTGCTGACGATCGCGCTCCTGCTCGGGAGCATGTTCATCTGCTGGCGGTTGCTGCTCGGGCGACGCTTCGTGGACACGTTGGATCGAGGCCTCATCGACCTGTTCATCTCGATGAACGCGATGTACTTCGCCGGGTCGTTCTTCGAAGGGTACATGCTCGGGCGATCCAACTGCAGCCAGGTGCTGCTGCTGTTCATCGCCGGGATGCTGCCATACCTCGACCACAAGATTGCCGAGGGCCGCGAGGAGCGGGCAACGCGGGTGAGCGATGAACATGTCGAGTACGAGTACGAAGGTCAGTACGAAGAGGACCAGGGCCGGAACGTCCATCCCACGTCGCACTAGGCGGATCGCCCGTCGAGCATCGCCGCAAGCTTCTCGCGACGGGAGCGCCAGATCTCATCGCCGAGCCCGCTGGACATGAACCGGACCAGCCGCAGGTCCGCCTCGGCCTCGATGTTGGTGCGCCAGATGAGCTTGGGAGTGTGTTCGCAGGCCTGCACAAGCCCCGGGCATGGTGAGAAGCAGAAGGGATGCCGCGAGCGGATGATCTGGTACGCCCGCGGCGAGATCGCGTCCCACGCGAATGTCCATGCGAAGGTGTCCACGGGTCGGGCGATCCACTGCTCGATCTGATCAGCGCTGGTCAGAATCTCATCGTGCAGCTCGGCATCGGGAACAATCGAGAGCCGCGCATGGGTGCGAGTGTGGTTGCCGATGGTGTGTCCGCGAGCCACAAGCTCGCACATTTGCGTCGGCGTCATCGGAAGCTCGCCCTCGGCGGAGCGACCCTGGACACTGGCCTTGAAGAACGCGCGGGCCTCTGAGCCGGACAGCATGCTGTACGCGGGCACGACGAAGAAGACGCCGCGGACCCCGAAGTCTTCCAGCACGCGTGCACCGTGCTCGTAGTTGCTGAGCATGCCATCATCGAAGGTGAACAGCATTCCGGGACGCCTGAGCGCGAACGCGCGGTCGGTGCAGAGTTTCTGGAAGGTCTCGAAGGAGATGAGCTCAAAGCGCTCTGCGGCCCAATCGAGCTGGCGACGGAACGCGTCGATCGACGACCGATCGGTGCCGTGGGCGAGGGCGATGCGAACGCATCGGCCCGGAGTCTCTCCGCGCTCGATGCGCGCCCGGGCGCGGGCGTCGGCACCGGAGAGCACCGCGGCGTCGATGACCAATCTGCGTGCGAGCTGACGCGCCGACATCCTGATGCTCCTTTGCGACTACTCGGCGTCACCGGCGACAAGGTACCACGATCGCGTGGGCGTCAGGTTGGCTTTATCGATGCACCACGTCGTTGGCTGCGCGAACGTGCGCCGCACGAAGCCCGACGCAGTGAGTGCTCGTTGGCCATCAGCAGCGAGGGCGCGGAAGACGATCGCGTCACATGAGGAGCCCGATCGACGAGCCAGTGCGCCGGCGAGGGCGGGCATCTCCGCCGGGGTCAGGTTGCCCCAGACATCCAGCACGCTCAGCGTCCGCGTCTGCGATCGGTAGCCGCGGCGTGCGGACTGGGTGATCACCAATGCGCGCGAGCCCGAGGGCATGGTGCACGCCAGGACTTCTCGACCGGACTCGGCTGCCGCGTCGGGGCCGGAGAAGTGCCGCCAGTGCAGGAAACTGCGATCGCGGATCGTCGAGATCACGTTCTCCGGCCCGCGCAGGCCCATCGCGACGACGTCATCGGCCGACGAGAGTCGGTCGAGCGTCACGCTCTTTCCCGCCTTTCGCGCAGAGCGCAGGCCGGCGGGAATCACCGTCGCGAGTGCCCCGCCGAGCTTGGCGACGGCAACGCTTTTGACCTTGCGATGGAGCACTTCCTCGGCCAGAGGCCCGACGCGCAGTGCGCCGACGCACTCGTGGTCGCTGTCAGAGATGGCAAACCCGCCGAACTTCTCCCACAGCGGCACGCTCTGCGGCCCTGCGGTGGTTGCGATTAGCGGATGGGTCTTGCCCAGCTTGAGATATCGCAGAAAGAGCCCGAGCCCCGCGCCACGATGGGCCTCGTTCACGAACCACTTGGCCGACATCATGGCCGTGCTCGTCCACGTGCCGCAGGCGACGCGCAGGGGCGTGCACGTCATCGCGCCGACGACCTGGGACTGATCATCTTTGAGCAGCCAACCCCACGGCACGCCGGGCAGATTCGCCGGGTTGTCGGCGAGCAGCCAGCGCATGCGTGCCGTGATCGTCTTGGCGAGCTCGGGTGATGCGGGCGTGCCGGTGGCCTCGCGATGGATGAGTTCGGCGACCGGGCCGACGTCGTCGGGGCCGATCTCGTGGATCGTCGAAGTGGGGGGGGGTGGGGGCGGCGGTGAGTGCGTGCTGGTCATGCCGCGCTCAACTGGTGATTCCGCCGTCGACCACGAGTGTCTGGCCGGTGATGAACCCGGCTTGCTCCGAGGCGAGGAAGGAGACGAGCGAGGCGACGTCCTCGACTTCACCCAGGCGGCCCATCGGGGTTCGCCGGATGATCTGGGTCATGTTGCCTTCGTCCAGCCCGTGGGTCATCTCGGTGCGCAGATAGCCGGGTGCGACGGAGTTGACGGTGATGTTCCTGACGCCGACCTCGCGTGCGAGGGCGCGGGTGAAGCCATCGAGCCCGGCCTTGGCCGCGCCATAGACCGAGAGCCCACGATAGCCGCGAATGCCGACGACGGAGGAGATGTTGATGACGCGTCCCCAGTTGTCCAGCAGCATGGGGCGGATGACGCGCTTGGTGAGAAAGATGACGCTCTTGAGGTCGAGCTCGATCAGCGTGTCAACGTCGTCATCGCGCAAGATGGGCAGGAGCGCGTCGATGGCCATGCCCGCGTTGTTCACGAGCACTTCGACGTTGCCCCACTTCTCGGTGACTTCGCCCAGGAACTTCTTGCAGCCCTCGCGATCGGTCGCATCGACCGAGCCGAAGTGGAAGCGGTCGCGCACCTTCGGGTCGGCCTTCCAGGCGTCGACGCGATCGGTCGACTTGCGGCTGAACGTGGCCACTTTGTCACCTTGGCGCAGGAAATCTTCGACGAGCGCGGCGCCGAGCCCGCGGCTGCCGCCACTGACCAATACCACGCGAGATTTGGTGCTGTCGCTCATGCTCATTGCCCTCTCCGGATCACTTTGCGATTGGCCATGTCGAGCGACTCCACGAAACGGATGATACGCGGCTGTGCATGTCGCGCCAGCGACTCGCACGCGCGTCGGATCTCTTCTTCAAGCGCCACACGATCGGCGGTTGCTTCGGGGAGCACATCGACCGCGACGATCTGGCCGGTGATCGGGTTCTTCTTTCCGTAGCAATACACCGCCACCACGCCCGGCACGTTCTGCACGACCTCTTCGATCGGCAGCGGGTGGACCTTGACGCCGCCGACGTTGATCGTTTCGCTCTTGCGCCCGACGAAATAGACCCGGTCGCCGCGTTGCTCGACCAGGTCGCCGGTGGCGCGCCAGACGGGGCCGGTGATCTCGGGCTCGCCGAAGTAGCCGAGCATGCCGTGGGTCGAGAGGATGTGCAACTCGCCATCGACGATCTTGATCTGCGGACCGTTCTCGTCCTTTTTCTCAAGGAGCGACGCGGGCAGCCCGTTGCTCATGTCGCGCACACTGAAGGCCGAACCGATCTCGGTCGTTGCGAAGATCTGCGAGACTTTGGCACTCGGAAACCGTTCGTGGATCAGCCCGAGCAGATCCTGCGGCACGGCCTCGCCGCCGAGGGTGATCTGCTTGAGCGCAAGCGATTTCGAGACGCTCTCGGGCATCTGTGCCGCGAGAAAGCGAAAGAACGTCGGCGTGCCGCTGACATATTCCACATGATGCTCGACGAGGGCGCGCTGGGCCTGTTCGACCTCCGGCCCCGCGGGGATCACCATCGTCGCGCGATTGGCCAGCACGTGCACCAGCATCTGCAGGCCCGCGAAGTGGTTGAGGTGATACGCCAGCAGCCAGCGTGATCCGGCGAGATCGCTCTTGGTCTTGGCCTGGGCAGACAGATTGGCCCAGGTGTATCGCGCGCCCTTGGGCAAGCCAGTGGTGCCCGTGGTCAAGACGAGCAAGCGCGGATCGGCGTGGGGTTCGCTCAGTGGGGGCGGGGTCATCGCCGCGGCATCGGCAAAGAGCGCGTCGATGCTCAGGACCGTCACGCCCTCGACCTGAATACTCGAATCCGCCGCGAGCATTGTGAACTCAAAGCGTTTCAGCACGCTCTCGAGCTCGGCGTGTCCATAGTGGCGATTGATCACGCACACCTCGCACCCGACGAGCGCGGCACCGAGCATGAGCATGACCAGCTTGGGCGAATCCAGCGCATGGCAGGCCAGGCGGGAAATGCCGCGGGCTTTCAGCAGCGAGCCAACTCGCAGGGCTTTGTGCGCCGCGTCGGCGTAGGTGGTCGCGCCATCTGCGCCGAGCAGAAAGACCGCTCCCGGCGCTTCCCGAGCGGCCCGGAGCAGGGCGGGGCCGATCATTTCTTGTCCGCCGGGGAGGCGTCGTAATACCCGACAATGTCGCCGATGGTCTGCGGCACCTTGCCGTCGGAATACGGGTCTTTCCCGAACTCCATCTCCAGCAGCGTCGACAGCTCCGCCGCCGCCAGCGAGTCAAAGCCCAGTCCGCCGGCATAAAGCAGCGTCTTGGCGTTCATCGCGTCTGCGGAGCGCTTCTGCCGGGCAAGCAGGCCCTGGACTACCTTCACAACGCGTTGCTCCGTGCTCATGCGGCGACCTTTGTTCCCTTGTCCTTCGCCGCCCCGCGCCATCTCTGCACAGACTCCGACGGCTTTGGACCACAAGTGGGTCCGATCATATCCCGGCCCGAATCTCGTTCCTTCTCCGCGAAACGCGAACCCCTCTATCGGCCTGTTTTCGCGGAGGATTCGGTCCCGGGCGGCGCAGCGCGCTCGGTGCGGAGTTTGGCTGCCGATCGTCCGATATCAAGCACGGCGCGTGCTATGGTCCGGCCTGTCCTGATCTGCCGTCGTTGTTCTGAGTTTGTCCAGTGTCGCATGTCCAACAACCCTGAACCCCAACCCCGAGACTCTCGCCCGGTGTACGCCGTGGTCACCGGACATCTGCCGCCGTATCGCGTGCACTTTCAGCGGCGGATCGCCAAGGAGATTCCGGAGCTGCGTCTGGCCACGCTGGTGACCAAGTTTCGCACGAATCAATGGGTGAATCCCAGTGATCCGGCCAGCAACACGGTGATGCTCGATCCGGAGCCACCGCCCGCGGGCGGGCGCAAGGGGCTGGCGTACTTCCATCACGAACTGGGCGTTGCCCGAAGTTTGTGGGCGTGGATGGATGAGCATCGCCCCGTAGCGGTGTTCTGCAGCGGGTATGACGAGTTGCCGAATCTGTACGCGCTGCGCTGGGCTCGAAAGCATCGCGTGCCGGCGATTCTCGGGGCCGACAGCAATGTTCATGGCGACCACGCCGCGGGCTTGCGTCGTGTGGCCAAGCGCATCATCCTGCGCTGGCTGATGCGGAAGTACCGTGCCGTGTGCGTGCAGGGTCGCGTCGGTCGCCAGTACTTTCACCGCTACGGCGTATCCGACGAGCGGATGTTCGAGCTGCCCTACGAACCGGATTACGTGTTGATCCAGAACATGCCCGAGCAGGAGATCGCCGCTGCCCGAGCGCGATTCGGCCTGGCAGCGGGTCGAAGGCGCATGGTCTGCTGCGCCCGGTTGATCGCGGTGAAGCGGGTCGATCTGGTGATCGCGGCGTTTCAGGCCCTGGCCGCCGAGCGCCCGGAGTGGGACCTGATCATCGTCGGCGAGGGCGAGATGCGTAGCGAGCTCGAGCGATCGGTTCGCCCCGAGCTGCGCGATGCTGGACGCGTGAAGTTCGTGGGGTTTCAGGATCAAGACACCACGTCGGCGATCTATCGCGCCAGCGACGTGCTGGTGCTGTACAGCGACAATGAGCCATGGGCGCTGGTGGTCAATGAAGCCGCTGCCGCCGGGCTTGCGCTTGTGACGAGCGATCGCGTGGGCGCGTCGTATGAGCTTCTTGGCCAGGGCGAGAACGGCTTCATGGTTCCCGCGCAGTCGCCCGAGGTGCTGCTTGCCGCGATGCGCGATGTGACTGATCCTGTGCGTTTGGAAGGGTTCAAGTCTGCGTCAGTCACACGGCTCGCCGAGTGGCGCACGCGATGCGATCCGATCATGGGGCTGCGCAAGGCGCTGCGCTTTGTCGGTGCTCTGAGTCGTTGAGGAAGCACCCGGCATCAGCCCGGAGGGCTGTCCGCCAGTAGCCGGGCGTGGAGCGCAGCGACACGCCCGGGAGTCTCAGCATGATCCTCATGCACTCTGAAAGAGTGCCCGCCGCCCGACGCGCAAGACCAACGAAGCGAGCGGTCACCGCTTCTTTATCGCATGAAAAACGCGGAGAGAAGGCCTCTCCGCGTCGCGCTATGAACTTCGATTGTTTTCGCCCGACGATCCCGGCGATCAGGCGACCTGCAGGACGCGTTCGACCGTGGCCTTGATGTCGGCGGCGGTCAGGCCGCACATCTTCAGCATCTCGCCCGGGGTCTTGGCGCTCTTGGGGATGCGCTTGACGAACATCTGCTCGAGGGTGAAGCCCTCGCCGCCCTGGGTGAGAGCGTCGGCGACCGCCGAGCCGAGCGATGCACCGTAGTTGTCTTCCAGCGTGACGATGTACCCGCCGTTGGCGTTGGCCAGGTCGAGCATCTTGTCGGTGTCAAAGGGGATGCTGTACGCGTCGACGAGGGTCGCCGAGATGCCGGCCTGATCCAGCAGATCCAGGGCCTTGTTGGCCTCGTGCACCATGTATCCGGCGGCGACGAGCAGGATGTCGCGGCCTTCCTGCAGCACCTCGAACCCGCCAAGGTTGAAGACAGTCTCGTCGTTGTACAGGAACTCGGTGTCCGGACGCAGGGTCCGCATGTAGCAGGCGCCTTCGTACTCGGCCATGACGCCCGTGAGGGCGTATGCGGCGAAAGCGTCGGAGGGTTGCAGGATGTAGCACCCGGGGTTGCCACGATGATCCCGCATCGTCGACAGGGCGCGGAACCAGGCGATGTCCGGCAGCGACATCTGGCTGGGGCCGTCGGAGGCGAGGGAGATGCCGGCGTGGCTGCCGATGATCTTCAGGTTCGCGCCGGAGTTGATTGCCATCTCGATCTGGTCATACCCGCGTGTGACGAACTTGGCGAAGGTCGAGCAGAACGGGATCTTCCCCGCCGCCGACATGCCCGCGGCGACCGAGTACATGTTCTGCTCGCCGATCTTGCATTCGACAAACCGATTGGTGAGCGCGGCGTCCTTGCGGAACATGTCGGCAAAGGTCGAGTTGGAAACATCAGCATCCAGCACCACGACGCGGTCATTGACCTGCCCGAGTGCCCGCAGCGCGATGCCATAGGCCCGGCGCGTCGCCAGCTTGCCAGAGTGCAGCACGCTCTCCATGTCCAGCTTCTTCATCACCGACGTGAAGCTCGGCAGGTCGGTGTTCTTCGAGGGCTTCTCGGGCATTTCCTTGGGCGGCTGGATCGTGAACTGGTCGCTGCTGGCCAGGGCGCTCGTCAGTTCCAGGCGGCGATCGTCCATCTCGGACATGGCGCGCTTGAGGGCCTCGCCCTCGGCGGGCTTGCCGTGCCAACCGCCGCCGTGCAGCGACGGACAGCCCCAGCCCTTGACGGTCTTGGCGACGACCGCGAGCACCTTGGCACTCGGGTCATTGGAGCGCTTCTCAAACTCATCGAACACGGCCCGGATCTGCGCCGGAGCGTGCCCGTCGATCACGCGGACGTCGTAGCCGAAGGCTTCGAGCTTGGCCTTGATCCGATCAGCGCTCTGCTGGGGGCTGACGCGATCGGTCTGCCCGAACTCGTTGCAGTTGAACAGCGGGAGCACGTTGGTCAGCTTGTGGTCGATGATGAAGTCCAGCGCCTCGGCGATCTGGCCCTCGCGGCTCTCGCCGTCGCCGATGATGCAATAGATTCGCTTGTCGATCCCGTCGATCCGGGCGGCCTGGCCCAAGCCCGCGGCGACGCTCAGGCCCTGCCCGAGCGAGCCGGTCGCGGCGTCAAAGAAAGGGAACCCTTCCATCGGGTTCGGATGCCCGTCCAACTCGCTGTTCCACTCGCGGAGGGTCTTGGCGTCTTCGGGCTTCAGGCGACGGCGGTTGGCCGGGTCCTTCCCGACCATGATCCCCAGCTTGCAGGCGGCGGCATACACGATCGGGACGGCGTGCCCTTCGCTGAGCACGAGGCGGTCCGAGGACGGATAGTCCGGATAGTCCGGGCTATACCGCATGGTGGAGTACATGAGGACGGTGATGATGTGCCCGAGCGAGAGCCCCGTGGAGGGGTGCCCTGCACCGGCCGCCGCGGTCATTTCGAGGACCAACTTATCGAGCTCGATTGCCTGGGCGTGGACGGCGGCTTCGTAGGACATGGAGCATCATCCTTTTTACTATGCGACATCCCACGCGGCTCAATCGAGATCGCGGGGCGCTGGGCTCTGCATCGGGCCGACGACGGCTCGCCGGTTATCAGATGCACGATAGGCGGGACCGGCCATAAGAAAACCCGCCGAAGAGTCTTCTTCGGCGGGTTCGTGCTCATGGCATCAAACTTGCTACTAACCCTAGCAACTGCTCCGGCCCGCCGTAAACCAGGCGTTCAGGTAGTCAAACAAATCGCTCACGTCGTTCCCGCCCGATCGGTTGAAGTCCCCGGCCGGCAACCCCGTGAACCACGCGTTCAGGAACTCAAACAGGTCCTGAACATCGATCCGCCGATCCTTGTTCACATCCAGTGTGCACACGGTGATGCAGTTGAGCACCGGTGGTGGTGGCGGAGGAGGGGGAGGCGGAGGAGGCGGTGGAGGCGGTGGAGGTGGGGGCGGGGGCGGAGGTGGCGGAGGAGGAGGTGGTGGTGGAGGTGGT